>NZ_JBIAIK010000004.1:18115-523447 GCF_042871385.1 Streptomyces sp. NPDC005808
CCCGGCGGGGGGGGGGGGGGGGGGGCGGGCGGGGGGGGGGGGGGGGGGGGGGGGGGGGGGGGCCCCCGCGGGCCCCCCCCCCGGGCCGGGCTAGACCGGGCTAGACCGGGCTAGACCGGGGACGGGGACCAAGGCGCCGGGCGAGACCCGGACGGGCACCGGGCACGTATCCAAGTACCCCTGTGCACAGCGCCGACCACGCTGTCAGTGGGCTCGGCTACGGTTCGGTGCATGGCTGCCCGTACGAAATCCGCGAAGGACCGGCCGTCCTACCGCTGCACCGAGTGCGGCTGGCAGACGGCCAAGTGGCTCGGCCGTTGCTCCGAGTGCCAGGCGTGGGGGACGGTCGAGGAGTACGGCGCGCCTCCCGTCCGTACGACGGCCCCGGGCCGGGTCACCACGTCCGCGGTGCCCATCGGACAGGTCGACGGCCGCCAGGCCACCGCGCGCAGCACCGGTGTCCCCGAGCTGGACCGTGTCCTCGGCGGCGGTCTGGTCCCCGGCGCGGTCGTCCTCATCGCGGGTGAGCCGGGCGTCGGCAAGTCCACGCTGCTGCTGGACGTGGCGGCGAAGGCGGCGAGCGACGAGCACCGCACGCTGTATGTGACGGGCGAGGAGTCGGCCGGTCAGGTGCGGCTCCGCGCCGACCGGATCAAGGCGATCGACGACCACCTGTACCTGGCCGCCGAGACCGATCTGGCCGCCGTGCTCGGTCACTTGGACGCGGTGAAGCCGTCCCTGCTCATCCTGGACTCCGTACAGACCGTCGCCTCCCCGGAGATCGACGGCGCACCGGGCGGCATGGCCCAGGTCAGGGAGGTCGCCGGCGCGCTCATCCGCGTCTCCAAGGAACGCGGCATGTCCACCCTCCTGGTCGGCCATGTCACCAAGGACGGCGCGATCGCGGGCCCCCGTCTCCTCGAACACCTCGTGGACGTCGTCCTGAGCTTCGAGGGCGACCGGCACGCGCGCCTCAGGCTCGTCCGAGGGGTCAAGAACCGATACGGGACGACGGACGAGGTCGGCTGCTTCGAGCTGCACGACGAGGGCATCACAGGCCTCGCCGACCCGAGCGGCCTCTTCCTGACCCGTCGCGCCGAGGCGGTCCCCGGCACCTGTCTGACGGTCACTCTGGAAGGCCGCCGCCCCTTGGTGGCCGAAGTGCAGGCGCTCACTGTCGACTCACAGATCCCCTCCCCCCGTCGTACCACCTCCGGTCTGGAGACCTCCCGTGTCTCGATGATGCTCGCCGTCCTGGAGCAGCGCGGCCGGATCACCGCCCTCGGGAAGCGGGACATCTACTCGGCGACGGTCGGCGGCGTGAAGCTCTCCGAGCCCGCCGCGGACCTCGCGATCGCGCTCGCCCTCGCCTCCGCGGCGAGCGACACCCCGCTCCCGAAGAACCTCGTGGCGATCGGCGAAGTAGGGCTCGCGGGCGAGGTCAGACGGGTCACGGGCGTGCAGCGCCGGCTCGCGGAAGCCCACCGGCTGGGCTTCACGCACGCCCTCGTCCCGACCGACCCCGGCAAGATCCCTCCCGGCATGAAGGTCCTGGAAGTCGCCGACATGGGGGCCGCGCTGAGCGTCCTCCCGCGCTCTCGTCGTCGAGAGGCCCCACGGGAGGAGGAAGCGCGCCGGTAGACTTTGCCCTGGTCCTGCCCGTCGTGAAGAACTGAGGGCGACCCGAAACCCGCGACCGGAGGAGTGCAGTGGCAGCCAACGACCGGGCGGCAGCTCCCGGAAAGTCCGGTGGGAGCTCCGGTGCCGATGGCCTGATGCGCGCCGCCCTGAGCGCCGTGGCACCCGGCACGGCGCTGCGTGACGGGCTCGAGCGGATCCTCCGCGGCAACACGGGCGGCCTCATCGTGCTCGGCTGGGACAAAACCGTCGAATCGATGTGTACCGGCGGATTCGTCCTGGATGTCGAGTTCACCTCGACACGACTGCGCGAGCTGTGCAAGCTCGACGGCGGCATCGTCATCGACAAGGACATCACCAAGATCCTTCGGGCGGGCGTCCAGCTGGTGCCCGACCCGACGATCCCCACGGAGGAGACGGGCACGCGGCACCGCACCGCGGACCGGGTGAGCAAGCAGGTCGACTACCCCATCGTCTCGGTCTCCCAGTCGATGCGTCTGATCGCCCTCTACGTGGACGGCCAGCGCCGCGTCCTGGAGGACTCCGCGGCGATCCTCTCCCGCGCCAACCAGGCCCTCGCGACCCTGGAGCGCTACAAGCTCCGCCTCGACGAGGTCGCGGGCACCCTGTCGGCCCTGGAGATCGAGGACCTGGTGACGGTCCGCGATGTCTCGGCGGTGGCCCAGCGGCTGGAGATGGTGCGCCGGATCGCCACCGAGATCGCCGAGTACGTGGTCGAGCTGGGCACCGACGGGCGCCTTCTCGCCCTCCAGCTCGACGAGTTGATCGCCGGCGTCGAGCCCGAGCGTGAACTCGTCGTACGGGACTACGTGCCCGAGCCGACCGCCAAGCGCTCCCGCACGGTCGACGAGGCCCTCTTCGAGCTCAACGCGCTCAGTCACGCCGAGCTGCTCGAACTCTCCACCGTGGCGCGGGCGTTGGGCTACACCGGCTCCCCCGAGGCGCTGGACTCGGCCGTCTCCCCGCGCGGTTACCGTCTGCTCGCCAAGGTGCCCCGTCTGCCCGGCGCGATCATCGACCGCCTGGTGGAGCACTTCGGAGGCCTGCAGAAGCTTCTCGCCGCCAGCGTCGACGACCTTCAGACGGTCGACGGTGTGGGTGAGGCGCGGGCGCGCAGTGTCCGGGAAGGTCTCTCCCGGCTGGCGGAGTCGTCGATTCTGGAGCGGTACGTCTGACGAGGCCGGGCCGGGCCTGAGCACCGAGCCGGACCTGAGCACCGAGCCGGACCTGAGCACCGAGCCGGACCTGAGCACCGGGCCGGGCCGGCCGGCTGCCCAGGGGCCGCGCCCGCCCCGCCCTGAGGTGACTTCAGCTCCAGCTGGGCTCTGCGTTCAATCCTTGGAAAGTGTTCAGTCCCTGGAAAGCGTTCAGTCCTTGGAAAGCACGAACGACGTCTGCGCCTTCGTCAGTCCCGGCGCCTGCGCCTCCACCAAGTAGGTGCCCGCGGTCGCCGAAATCGCGGGCGGCGTGGCGCACTCGGGGGCGCTGGCCTTGCGGTCCCACTCCACCGTGTAGGTCACCTGCCCGTTGGCCGAGACACGGAAGAGGAGGCTGCCGGAACCTGTCGGGCAGTCGCCGGAGGACCAGATGTCGTCGTCACTTCCGGCCTGGGTGATCGTCAGGACGGTGCCCTTCGGGCCGAGGTCGACCTTGCAGTCGCTGCCGGACGAGTTCGTGGCGGTGAGCTCGAACGTGGGCTTCTCGCCGGGTGCGTAGCTGTTGCGCACGCTGCTCAGCGTCAACTTGACGGCGCTCGCGGTGCAGTTGGGGAGAGAGGAACCGGCCGGAAGCTGATCTGCCGATCCTCCGGCGCCGTTGGAGCCGTTGGAGCCGTCGTCGGTACCGGTACCGCCGCTTCCACTTGAGTCCCCGGAACCGGCGGTGGACCCGGCGCCGGCGCCGGAACCGGACCCGTCATCGGACCCGTCGTCGGAGCCGCTGCCACCCGTTCCGGCCGTCGACTCCTCGCGCCCGCCCGGGTTTTCACTGATCGCGGGACCTGAACCGGACGGCCCTGGGGTGATCGTCGAGGGCACGGGGTTCTTCCCGTTGGACCCGTCCCCGTTGTTCGACCCGCCCCCGCCGGAGCCGACCACCCACACGATCAGCAGCGCCAACAGGGCAACCAGAGACAGCAGAACGGCCCTCCGACGCCAGTAGATGGTGGAGGGAAGCGGCCCGACCGGATTGCGCAGTGATCCCACGGCGCAAACTGTACGAGAGATCCGCGTCGTCGCTTGCCCCCACCCGCCGCCCTGGGCCAGCTTTTTCCGGATCATCATTCCGGGCTACGTGCTTATGGGGACCGGGGATTGGGCTTTTTCGCCCCCTCCGCCCCTACCCGTCCCGTACCTGGGGGCTGCGCCCCCAGACCCCCGCTTCGGCCTGAACGGCCTTGTCCTCAAACGCCGGACGGGCTGAAACGGGGCGTAGCCCCGCAAGGAAGGGGACGGGAAGGGGCGAAGGGGCGAAGGGGCGAAGAAACCACCCCATCCGACCGGCACCAGCAGACAACCCCGGCCACCCCCACATGGCAGGATCGACCCCGTCATGACTGCACCCACCAAACCCACGCCCCAGTCCGCCACAGCCACCACGGCCGCCACCGGTGCCGGCACCGGCACCGGCACCGGCACCGGCACCGGCACCGGCGAGACCCTGCACACCCCCGTCATCGCCTGGTTCGACGCGCACGCCCGTGACCTTCCGTGGCGCCGTCCGGAGGCCGGGCCCTGGGGAGTGATGGTCAGCGAGTTCATGCTGCAGCAGACTCCGGTGAACCGTGTGCTGCCCGTGTACGAGCAGTGGCTGTCCCGCTGGCCCCGGCCCGCCGACCTGGCCAAGGAGCCGCCGGGCGAAGCGGTTCGCGCCTGGGGCCGCCTCGGCTATCCCCGCCGCGCACTGCGTCTGCACGGCGCCGCGGTGGCCATAACGGAACGGCACGGTGGCGACGTACCGGCGGAGCACGCGCAACTGCTCGCGCTGCCCGGTATCGGGGAGTACACGGCGGCGGCGGTGGCCTCGTTCGCGTACGGCCGGCGTCACGCCGTACTGGACACGAACGTACGGCGGGTCTTCGCGCGCGCGGTCACCGGTGTGCGGTACCCCCCGAACGCGACGACGGCGGCCGAGCGCAAGCTCGCCCGGGCGCTGCTGCCCGACAGTGAGCGGACCGCCTCCCGCTGGGCCGCCGCCTCCATGGAGCTGGGCGCGCTCGTCTGCACGGCGAAGAACGAGACGTGTGACCGCTGCCCGATCGCGGCGCGTTGCGCGTGGCGCCTGGCCGGGAAGCCCGAGCACGAAGGGCCGCCGCGGCGCGGCCAGACGTACGCCGGTACCGACCGCCAGGTCCGCGGCAAGCTTCTCGCCGTACTCAGGGAGGCCGTCACCCCGGTCCCGCAGGCCGCCCTGGACCGCGTATGGGCCGAACCGGTACAGCGGGCCCGCGCCCTCGACGGCCTCGTCGCCGACGGGCTCGTGGAGCCTCTCCCTGGCGGTCTGTACCAGCTCCCCTTGACGTAACCCGCGTTACCCGCGTTACCCGCGGAACCGGCGCGACCAGCACGTCAAAACAGCCTCAACCTGGATATAACAGCACCCCGCCTTACCCATGCCCTACATCCGTTACACAACCGACGGACAGCCGCGCGTTCTCCGCATGCTGGCTCGGACAGGCCCGTGACAACCCTTCCGTAGCTTCTTCTCAGGCAACGGACAACCGGCGCCGGCGACAGCCGGCAGGCCGGAAACGGGGATGGAGGCGGTTGATCATGGCGCACGGCGAGGTGCTCGAATTCGAGGAGTACGTCCGCACCCGGCAGGACGCGCTGCTGCGCAGTGCCCGCCGCCTGGTCCCCGACCCCGTCGACGCCCAGGACCTGCTGCAGACCGCGCTCGTGCGGACGTACGGCCGCTGGGACGGCATCGCGGACAAGCGGCTGGCCGATGCCTACCTGCGGCGCGTGATGATCAACACGCGGACCGAGTGGTGGCGGGCCCGGAAGCTCGAAGAGGTACCGACCGAGCAGCTTCCGGACGCCTGCGTCGAGGACTCCACCGAGCAGCACGCGGACCGCGCCCTGCTGATGGACATCATGAAGGTGCTGGCTCCCAAGCAGCGCAGTGTCGTGGTGCTGCGACACTGGGAGCAGATGTCCACGGAGGAGACGGCCGCCGCCCTCGGCATGTCGGCCGGTACGGTCAAGAGCACGCTGCACCGGGCCCTGGCCAGGCTCCGCGAGGAGCTGGAGAACCGGGACTACGAGGAGCGCGGCGCACGCGCGCTCGAAGCGAGTGAGGGGCGGGAGCGTTGCGCGGCGTAGAAGACGGGGCCAGGCAGGTCGGACGGGCCGGCTCGGTCCGGTCCTCCCGGTCGGCCCGGCGGGCTTTGAAGGCGGGGAGTGCGGCGGTGGCCGAACTCGCCGCCCTCGGCCTTTTCCTGACCGCCTGCGCGACGGGCGGCACAGGAGCCCGTGACGAGGGTCCCGCGGGCAGCGAAGCCGTCGTGCCCAGCACCGCGCAGACACCCGCCGCTTCCGCGACCAAGGCACCCCAGCGCGTGGACGCGGTCAAGCTCGTCAAGAACGATCCGGAGGTCAGCCCGACGGTCAAGAGCGCCCTAAAGCCCTGCGTCGCCGACGAGTACCCGGTCGACGTGTCGTACGGGAAACTGACCGGCGGAACCTCGAACGACGTCGTGGTCAACGTGATGACCTGCGCCGATGCCGTCGGCGTCGGCTCGTATGTGTACCGCGAGAAGGACGGCAGGTACCAGAACGTCTTCAAGGCCGAGGAGCCTCCGGTCTACGCCGAGATCGACCGGGGTGATCTGGTGGTCACTCAGCAGCTGTACGCGAAGGGCGACCCGATGTCGTATCCCTCCAGCGAAGAAGTGATCACCTACGCCTGGTCCGCGAACCACTTCGCGGAGGAGTCCCGGATCCACAACGACTACAGCAAAGCAGTGGGCGGCTCGGAAGCGCCCACCCCCGCGGCGGACAACTGAGAACGACAACTGAGATCGACAGCTCAGAACGACAACGCAGATCAAGGGATGGCAGAGCCTCGGATGGCAGAACACCGGATGTCGGAGCATCGGATGCCGGAGAATCGGTTGACAGAGCAGACCCACGTCCTGTTCGTCGAGGACGACGACGTCATCCGCGAGGCCACACAGCTCGCGCTGGAGCGGGACGGCTTCGCGGTCACCGCGATGCCCGACGGACTGTCGGGCCTGGAGGCGTTCCGCGCGAACCGCCCCGACATCGCGCTCCTGGACGTCATGGTGCCCGGTCTTGACGGCGTCAGTCTGTGCCGCCGTATCCGCGACGAGTCGACCGTCCCCGTGATCATGCTGTCCGCGCGCGCCGACTCGATCGACGTCGTCCTGGGGCTGGAGGCGGGCGCGGACGACTACGTGACCAAACCGTTCGACGGCGCCGTCCTGGTCGCGCGCATCCGCGCGGTGCTGCGCCGCTTCGGGCACGCGAGCGGTCCGTCGAACAGCGCGGGCACGGAGGGGCACTCATCGGCCGCCGGCAGTGTGCTCTCCTTCGGCCACGGCGATCTGGAGATCGACACCGAGGGCATGGAGGTCCGCAGGGGCGGTACGCCGGTGGCACTGACGCCCACCGAGATGCGGCTGCTCCTGGAGTTCTCGTCGGCGCCGGGCACGGTCCTGAGCCGCGACAAGCTGCTCGAACGCGTGTGGGACTACGGCTGGGGTGGTGACACCCGCGTCGTCGACGTCCATGTGCAGCGGCTGCGTACGAAGATCGGCCAGGACCGCATCGAGACGGTCCGCGGCTTCGGCTACAAGTTGAAGGCCTGAGCAGGGGTATGCGGGGGATATTCAGCCGCCGGGTGCGGGAGAGAGCAGCCCGGGCGACGAGCAACGGGATGGGCGTCCGGACCGGCATCCGATGGAAACTCAGCGCCGCGATCGCCCTCGTCGGCGCGTTGGTCGCGATCGCGCTGAGCCTGGTCGTGCACAACGCCGCGCAGGTGTCGATGCTCGACAACTCGCGTGATCTGGCGGATGAGCGCCTCCAGGTCGCGCAGCGCATGTACGAGTCGGGGCGGACGCTGGCCTTCGGGGTCGAGGTCGACGACCCGTCCATCCCGGCGGACCTGCTGGCGAAGGTCGCACAGGGGCGACGGGCGACCTACGTGTCCGACGGCCCGAGCGGCGTGCCGGACATCTGGGCCGCCGTGCCGCTCAAGGACGGCCGCGTCCTCTCGCTCCACACGGGTTTCACGGACCGCAACAGCGACGTGATGACCGACCTCGACAAGGCGCTGCTCATCGGCTCGATCGCGGTCGTCTTCGGCGGCAGCGCACTCGGCGTGCTCATCGGCGGCCAGTTGTCGCACCGGCTGCGCAAGGCCGCCGCCGCGGCGAACCAGGTCGCCTCGGGAGGGACAGAGGTCCGGGTGCGGGACTCCATCGGCGGGTTCCTGCGCGACGAGACCGACGACCTGGCACGGGCGGTGGACGCGATGGCGGACACGCTCCAGCAGCGCATCGAGGCCGAGCGCCGGGTGACCGCCGACATCGCGCACGAGCTGCGTACGCCGGTGACGGGCTTGCTGACGGCGGCGGAACTGCTGCCCCCCGGCCGGCCGACCGAGCTCGTCCGCGACCGCGCCCAGGCCATGCGCACCCTCGTCGAGGACGTCCTGGAGGTCGCGCGGCTGGACGGCGCCTCCGAGCGGGCCGAGCTGCAGGACCTCCTGCTCGGCGAGTTCGTGTCGCGGCGGGTGACGGCCAAGGACGCGGACATCGACGTACGTGTCGTGCACGAGTCGGAGGTCACCACGGACCCGCGCCGCCTGGAGCGCGTGCTGTTCAACCTCCTCGCCAACGCGGCACGGCACGGCAAGCCGCCGGTCCAGGTGACGGTCGAGGGCCGTGTCATCCGCGTACGGGATCACGGTCCCGGCTTCCCGGCGGCGCTCCTCGTCGACGGCCCGCGCCGCTTCCGCACCGGCAGCCCCGACCGAGCCGGCCACGGCCACGGTCTCGGCCTCACCATCGCCGCGGGCCAGGCCCGAGTCCTCGGCGCCCGGCTGACCTTCCGCAACGTCCTGCCCCCCGGCGCCCCGGACGACGTCCCCGCCGAGGGCGCGGTCGCCGTCCTGTGGCTACCGGAACACGCCCCGACGAACACGGGAAGCTACCCGATGCTGCCGGACTAGCACCTTTCAGTCCGCCCGCGGCTGGATACCTCCAGCCCCGGGCGGCGTTCGACGACCAGAACGGGACGGGCAAGGGCGGAGGGGGCGAAGAGACCCGCGACCCCAGCCCCGTACACGAAAAAGCGAAGACCCCCGGGGCGGACAACGCCGGGGGTCTTCGGGCCGAGAAGGAGTGAACGCGCCTCAGACGGCCTCTGCAACCGTCTGCTTCACCCCGGCGGCGTCCCCAGCCGCACCATCCTCGACCGGCTTCGGCGCCCCCGCCCCCTTCAGCGGGACCTCCTTCACGAACAGCGCCGCCAGCAGCGCGACCACGGCCACCGCCGCCCCCAGCAGGAACGCGGAGTGCGTCCCGGAGGACACCGCGTACTGGTACGCCTCCCGTGCCGGCGCCGGCAGCTTCGCCAGGCTCGCCGCGTCGAGCTGTGCGGACTGCTCGGTCACCTGGGACCCGAGCGCCCCGGCCCGCTCGGCCATCACGTCCGTCACCCGCTGGTTGAACAGCGCACCCATGATCGCGACGCCGAAGGAGGAGCCGAGCGTACGGGCGAGGGTGCTCGTCGAGGACGCGACGCCCATGTCCTTCATCTCGACGCTGTTCTGCGCGACCAGCATGGTGATCTGCATCAGGCAGCCCATGCCGGCGCCGACCACGGCCATGTACAGCCCGGACGTCAGCCGGGTCGTCTCGGTGTCCATCTGCGAGAGCAGAAACAGGCCGACCGTCATGAGCGCACCGCCGACGAGCGGAAAGACCTTGTACCGGCCGGTGTTGGTGGTGACCCGTCCGGCCACCATCGAGGTGACGAGCATCGCGCCGAGCATCGGAAGGAGCAGCAGCCCGGAGTTGGTCGCGGACGCACCCTGCACCGACTGCTGGTAGAGCGGAAGGAAGAGCGTCGCACCGAACATCACGAAACCGGTGATGAAGGCGATGACCGACATGAGGGTGAAGTTGCGGCTGCGGAAGATGTGCAGCGGTACGACCGGCGCGACGGCCTTGGTCTGCACGAAGACGAACCCGACGAGCGCGACGACACCGATGGCGATGAGTTCCATGATGCGGGCGGAGCCCCAGGCGTACTCGCTGCCGCCCCAGGTGGTGACGAGCACGATGGACGTGATGCCCAGGGTGAGCAGCCCGGCGCCCAGATAGTCGATCCGTCCCTCCACCCGCTTCTTCGGCAGGTGCAGTACGGCACTGACCGCGAGGAGCGCGACGATGCCGAGCGGCAGGTTGATGTAGAAGGACCAGCGCCAGCCCCAGTGGTCGGTGATGGTGCCGCCGACCAGCGGCCCGGCGATCATGGCAAGCGCCATCACGCCGGCCATCATGCCCTGGTACTTGCCCCGCTCACGCGGCGGAATGAGGTCCCCGATGATCGCCATGACGCCGACCATCAGACCGCCTGCGCCCAGCCCCTGAATCGCCCGGAACCCGATCAGCTGTTCCATGTCCTGCGCCATGCCGCTCAGCGCGGACCCGATCAGGAAGATCACGATCGAGGTCATGAAGGCGCCCTTGCGCCCGTACATGTCGCCGAGCTTGCCCCAGATGGGGGTGGAGGCCGCGGTCGCGAGGGTGTACGCCGTCACCACCCACGACAGGTGTGCAAGTCCCCCCAGGTCGCCCACGATCGTCGGCATCGCGGTGCCCACGATCATGTTGTCGAGCATCGCCAGCATCATCGCGACCATCAGCGCGAACAGGACCACGCGCACGCTGCGTGGCTGCTTCTCGGGTTCTGCCACCACTCCGGCGTTGTCCGCCATCGTTCCCACTCCCCTGTGTCCAGCTACCGCCGGCCGACTACTTACTTGCCGACCGGCAAGTGTTGACTACACTCGGGAAAGTAGACCGCCAACTAGCCGGGCGTCAAGCAAGTTTTGCCGCGCTTTACCAGCCGGGCGACAGGTAAGTTTCCAAGGGAGCGCGAGGAGCACGAGAATGGGCGGCACCATGGATGGCACCAAGCGACAGCGCCGCGGGGACACCCGCCAGCGCATCCAGGACGTGGCCCTCGAACTCTTCTCGGAGCAGGGCTACGAGAAGACCTCGCTGCGCGAGATCGCCGAGCACCTCGACGTCACGAAGGCCGCGCTCTACTACCACTTCAAGACCAAGGAAGAGATCCTCATCAGTCTCTTCCAGGACCTGACGCGCCCTCTCGACGAGCTGATCGAGTGGGGCAGGCGGCAGCCACACACCCTGGACACCAAGAAAGAGGTCCTGCGCCAGTACAGCGAGGCCCTCACCGGCGCCGCCCCGCTCTTCCGCTTCATGCAGGAGAACCAGGCGACGGTACGAGAGCTCAGCATCGGCGAGACGTTCAAGGACCGCATGCTCAGCATGCTCGACATCATCAAGGAGCCCGAGTCGCCGCTGACCGACCAGGTCCGCTGCATCAGCGCGCTCTTCACGATGCACGCCGGGATGTTCGTCCTCAGAGACGTCGAAGGCGACCCCGAGGAGAAGCGCAAGGCAGTCCTGGAGGTCGCTGTCGACCTGGTGACGCAGGCACACGGAGGCGCCGCCACTTCCTGACGGCCTGGCGCTCCCTGACGTTTCCTGGCGCTTGCTGGCGCTCCCTTAGACGGTCACGCCCTTGGAGCGCAGGAAGGCGACGGGGTCGACGGCGGACCCGTAGTTGGCGGTCGTACGGATCTCGAAGTGCAGGTGGGGCCCGCTGGAGTTGCCGGTGTTGCCGGACAGCGCGATGCGCTGACCCGTCTTGACGACCTGGCCGGCCTTCACCTTGACCTTCGATAGGTGGGCGTACTGCGAGTACGTGCCGTTGCCGTGCTTGATGACGATGGCATTGCCGTACGCGGGCCCGTCACCGGCGCCGTTCGGACCGGCCTTGACGACGGTGCCGCCGTGCGCGGCGACGACCGGGGTCCCGGTGACCACCGCGAAGTCCTGCCCGGAATGGGTCGACGACCACATGGTGCCGGCCTGGGCAAAGCTGGCGGACAAGGTGTACTTCTTCACCGGGTCGACCCAGGCGGCCTTGGTGGCTGCCTTGGTAGCGGCCTTCGCCTGCGTGGCGCTCGCGGCGGTGACGGTTCCGCTGCTGTTTGCGGCGGCCGCGACCCCGGCGCCCAGCACGACCGAGGCGCCGAGGCCGACGGCCAGGACAGCCGCCCGCGTGCGGATCAGGGACGTACGGGAGTGACGGGACGTGACGCGCTTCGACATGGGGACCTCACGGAGACGGGGACGGAAAGCCCACCCGACGAAGGGACACCCGCCGGATGGACCACCCCTTGGTAACCCGCACACCCACAGACCCCCAAACACGCCATCTACGATGAAAGGCCGTACTTGACCACAAAACTTACGTGACCTTGACAGACGCCCCACCTCGTACGGAATCTTCCGGATTCTTTCCCTGAAGGGTGGTTTAACCCCACTTCGAGCCGTCGCATCCCAAGGGACTGACCGCGCCCGCCCGCACCCGCCGGGGGCGCCGGACACTTCACTCGACCGCCAACCCAAAGGTCCGTTTTATCCATATAGGGCTTTCCACTATTCCGCCTAGTACCGGACAAAACGCCTGTGTGTCATATCACCGGCTGCCGCGATCCGGGCCCGCGGAAATGTGACGGGGCCTACGCTCGGGTCGAGCCTGATCGGCAACCCCCCGGGCCTACGCGCCGTACGAGACACCGCATGAAAAGGGGCCGCCCCAGGACCGAAGTCCCGGGGCAGCCCCTCCGTTCAGGCGAGCGCCGTAGCGCCTACGCCTCCTTGCTCAGGTTGGGACCCGCCCCACCCGCGGCCTGCTCGATCGGCGGGACGTCGGGGAGAGCGGACTTCTCCTCGCCGCGGAAGGTGAACTTCTTCGCGTCACCCTCGCCCTCCGTGTCGACGACCACGATCTGGCCGGGGCGCAGCTCGCCGAAGAGGATCTTCTCGGAGAGCAGGTCCTCGATCTCTCGCTGGATCGTCCGGCGCAGCGGCCGGGCGCCCATGACGGGGTCGTAACCCTTCTTGGCGAGGAGCGACTTGGCGGTCGGGCTGAGCTCGAGGCCCATGTCCCGGTCCTTCAGCCGCTCGTCCACCTTGGCGATCATGAGGTCGACGATCTGGATGATGTCTTCCTCGGTGAGCTGGTGGAAGACCACCGTGTCGTCGACACGGTTCAGGAACTCGGGGCGGAAGTGCTGCTTCAGCTCCTCGTTGACCTTGACCTTCATGCGCTCGTAGTTGCTCTTGACGTCACCCGAGGCGGCGAAGCCGAGGTTGAAGCCCTTGGAGATGTCCCGGGTGCCGAGGTTGGTCGTCATGATGATGACCGTGTTCTTGAAGTCCACGACCCGGCCCTGGGAGTCGGTCAGACGACCGTCCTCCAGGATCTGGAGAAGCGAGTTGAAGATGTCCGGGTGAGCCTTTTCGACCTCGTCGAAGAGAACCACCGAGAACGGCTTCCGACGGACCTTCTCCGTCAGCTGGCCACCCTCTTCGTAACCCACGTAACCGGGGGGCGAACCGAAGAGACGCGACACCGTGTGCTTCTCGCTGAACTCCGACATGTCGAGGGAGATCAGCGCGTCCTCGTCGCCGAAGAGGAACTCCGCGAGGGTCTTCGACAGCTCGGTCTTACCGACACCCGAGGGGCCGGCGAAGATGAACGAACCACCGGGACGCTTCGGGTCCTTCAGACCCGCTCGCGTACGACGGATCGCCTGCGAGAGCGCCTTGATGGCGTCCTTCTGGCCGATGACCCGCTTGTGGAGCTCGTCCTCCATGCGCAGCAGACGCGAGGACTCCTCCTCGGTGAGCTTGAAGACCGGGATGCCCGTGGCCGTCGCCAGGACCTCGGCGATCAGCTCGCCGTCGACCTCGGCGACGACGTCCATGTCGCCGGCCTTCCACTCCTTCTCCCGCTTGGCCTTGGCGGCCAGGAGCTGCTTCTCCTTGTCGCGGAGGGAGGCGGCCTTCTCGAAGTCCTGCGAGTCGATCGCGGACTCCTTGTCGCGGCGCACGCCCGCGATCTTCTCGTCGAACTCGCGGAGGTCCGGCGGAGCGGTCATCCGGCGGATGCGCATCCGGGAGCCGGCCTCGTCGATCAGGTCGATCGCCTTGTCGGGGAGGAACCGGTCCGAGATGTAACGGTCCGCGAGCGTCGCGGCCTGCACCAGAGCCTCGTCCGTGATGGAGACGCGGTGGTGGGCCTCGTAGCGGTCCCGCAGGCCCTTGAGGATCTCGATCGTGTGGGGGAGGGAAGGCTCCGCCACCTGGATCGGCTGGAAGCGGCGCTCAAGGGCCGCGTCCTTCTCGAGGTGCTTGCGGTACTCGTCCAGAGTCGTCGCACCGATGGTCTGCAGCTCGCCGCGGGCCAGCATCGGCTTCAGGATCGAAGCCGCGTCGATGGCGCCCTCGGCGGCACCCGCACCGACCAGCGTGTGCAGCTCGTCGATGAACAGGATGATGTCGCCGCGGGTGCGGATCTCCTTGAGCACCTTCTTGAGGCGCTCCTCGAAGTCACCGCGGTAGCGGGAGCCGGCGACCAGTGCGCCGAGGTCCAGGGTGTAGAGGTGCTTGTCCTTGAGGGTCTCGGGCACCTCGCCCTTGACGATGGCCTGGGCGAGGCCCTCGACGACGGCGGTCTTGCCGACGCCGGGCTCACCGATCAGGACCGGGTTGTTCTTCGTACGACGGGACAGCACCTGCATGACCCGCTCGATCTCCTTCTCGCGCCCGATGACCGGGTCGAGCTTGGACTCACGAGCGGCCTGGGTGAGGTTCCGGCCGAACTGGTCGAGGACCAGGGACGTCGAGGGAGTGCCCTCGGCGGGACCGCCACTGGCGCCGGCGGTCTCCTTGCCCTGGTAGCCGGAGAGCAACTGGATGACCTGCTGCCGCACCCGGTTGAGGTCTGCGCCCAGCTTGACCAGGACCTGGGCGGCGACGCCCTCGCCCTCACGGATCAGGCCGAGCAGGATGTGCTCCGTGCCGATGTAGTTGTGGCCCAGCTGAAGGGCCTCGCGGAGCGAAAGCTCCAGGACCTTCTTGGCACGGGGGGTGAAGGGAATGTGCCCGGACGGGGCCTGCTGACCCTGCCCGATGATCTCCTCCACCTGCTGGCGGACCGCCTCGAGCGAAATCCCGAGGCTCTCCAGGGCCTTAGCGGCGACACCCTCACCCTCATGGATCAGGCCCAGGAGGATGTGCTCGGTGCCGATGTAGTTGTGGTTGAGCATCCGGGCTTCTTCCTGAGCCAGGACGACAACCCGCCGCGCGCGGTCGGTGAACCTCTCGAACATCGTTAATCGCTCCTCAGAGCGGTCAGGCAGTAAGGGGACGCTCCCCTCCCTGTCCTTCCGCAGCTTAGTCCCGCAAGCAGGGACCGCTCATTCCAACTGCCGACACCGTCCTTGGCCTCCTGACCCCGAACGCCGACATCTGCTCCAACCTGATGGTGCGAGACGATGTTCCCGCAGGCCAGGCAGATACCCTCTCCCGCTGTACGCCGATGGCGAACGTGAGATGCCCGAGCCATGCGTGTCGACCCTCCCACTAGGGATGTCTTACCCGCACGCACTGACACTCCATGCCGCGCGCGCCGGTTCCCTCCGCTACGGGCGAACATCCCTGCGCCGCCGATCACCCCCGCACGCCCCCATTTCCCGCACTCTGTGCGTTCATCGGAACACCCAGCGTAACTCCGGAGCCTTTCCGGCTGTTGCTCTTGGCATGATTCCCACCGTTCCCCACCCCCGCAGGCCGCTCGACCCGAGCGACCCCGTGCGGCAGTGGTACGAGAACGAACTCGGCTGGGCGACAGTGCCCGGGGTGCCGGTACGACTTGTCACGGGCCTGCGCTTCGACGTGCTGGACGTGCCGGCTGAGGCCGGATACGCGGCGCTGCGGCACCTGCGAGCGGGCACAGGGTCTCCGGTGGCACTTCACACGGGGCACGGAGCGCGGGGCGAGCGGATGCGGTTCCTGGTCGCCGCGGGGAGCGCGGACGAGCTGCCGGGGCTGCTCGACTGGCTGGAGTGGGGCGCCCTCACGCTGGACCTCGGGGCGATCGGCGCGGGCGGGAGCATCGAGGCTCCTTGGCCACCGGGGATGCCGGGGACGCCGGGCACCGCACAATTGCTGGGGCCGCAGATTTCAGCGCCGCCGGGGACGCCGCGGATTTCAGCGCCGCCGGGAATGCCGCGGGTTCCACCACCGCCGGGCCCGGCTTCCGCACAGGGGGCGGTCTCACCAGGGGCCGGTTCACCGGTGACCAGTCCACAGGGGGCCGCTGTCTGGCTGCGGCCCCCCGAGCCTGGGTGCGAGGTCGAGTCCTCGCTGCCGGCCATGTCGGCGCTGCCGGCACTTTCGGCCGTGGGGGGCGGTGGGGGCGCCCCCGATCTCGTACGACTCGTCGACACGATGGCGACGCAATGCCATCGGGTACGGCTGCGGCGCGCGTGCGCTCAGCCGTTGGCCTTCTCATAGGCCTCACGAATGGCCGCGGGAACCCGGCCACGGTCATTGACCTCGAAGCCGTTCTCCTTCGCCCACGCACGGATCTGCGCGGTGTCCTGGCTGCCACCGGAAGCGACGCGAGCCTTTCCGCGTGCACCCGAAGCGCGGCCCCCCGTACGGCGGCCACCCTTCACGTAGGCGTCGAGAAGGCCACGGAGCTTGTCCGCATTGGCAGTCGTGAGATCGATTTCGTACGTCTTGCCGTCCAACGCGAACGTCACGGTCTCGTCCGCCTCGCCACCGTCGAGGTCGTCGACAAGAAGGACCTGAACCTTCTGTGCCACCGGATTTCCTTTCATCGATAACTTCAGGGCCGCGGGACTACAGCGTCTGCCGCTGTTTCACGGCCCCTGTTATATGCAGTACTGCAGTACGTCGGAAAGCAAACCGCTTTTGCTGGAAAAACACAAACCCCTGGAGGAGACTCAGTGGGGACTGACAGACCGGAAACGTGCGCGTTTCGGACATAGGGAACCTGGGCAGGGCGTTCAACCGGAATAGTTGTCGGCGATCACAGATGCAGAAGCATCCGGCTGTTGCCCAAGGTGTTCGGTTTCACTCGTTCGAGACCGAGGAACTCCGCCACGCCCTCGTCATAGGAACGCAGGAGCTCGGCGTAGACATCGGTGTCAACGGGTGTCTCACCGATCTCCACGAAGCCGTGCTTCGCGAAGAAGTCGACTTCGAAGGTCAGACAGAAAACACGTCGAACGCCGAGCCAGCGCGCGGTCTGCAGCAACTTCTCCAGCAACTGATGACCGGCACCGACGCCCTTGACCGCCGGGTCCACGGCGAGAGTGCGGACTTCCGCGAGGTCTTCCCACATCACGTGCAACGCACCGCAGCCGACGACCTCGGAACTTGATCCGGCTCCCCGTTCCGCGACCCAGAACTCCTGGATGTCCTCGTAAAGCGTCACCGTCGCTTTGTCGAGCAGGATGCGCTGTCGGACGTTCGCGTCAAGGAGTCGGCGCACGGCCGCGACATCGCTGGTCCTGGCCCGCCGAACGGTGATGGCTTTTGCACTGGCTTCGGGACGCTCTGACGGAAGCTTCGCCGGAAGCTCCGCGGGATGCTCTGCTGGCATGACCGGACGCTATCGCCCGCCGTCGTCGCGGTCGGCGCCGGGGTTCTCGCCGGGCGGCTTCTCCGCCTCGGGGGTTTCCGGCCCTTGGACCATACGTACGGCATCGCGGAGCGCATGTCCCTGTTCCTCGCTCATCATGCCGAAGAACGCGACGAGAGCGGCGGCCGGGTTGTCGCTCTGTGACCAGGCCTCGTTCATGAGCGCGGCCGCGTAGGCGGCACGGGTGGAGACTGCCTCATATCGATAGGCACGGCCTTCGGCTTCCCGGCGCACCCAGCCCTTCTGATGGAGATTGTCCAAAACGGTCATCACCGTGGTGTAGGCGATGGACCGTTCCTGCTGAAGGTCTTCCAGGACTTCTCGAACGGTCACCGGGCGGTTCCACTTCCACACCCGCGTCATGACCGCGTCTTCGAGTTCTCCCAATGGGCGAGGCACAGCTCAGAACAATAGTGGGAGATCACCAACAAAAAGGGCGTACGACTCGAAAAACGTATGAGTCGTACGCCGATGAGTGCCCCGGGGAGGGCCGGAGGCTCCAGATGCTCAGCTCTCGGTGCCCCTTGAGTCCTGTCGGGCGCTCTCCGCGCGCGCGAGGGCGGCGTCGACGACCGCGTCCTCCTTGGCCTTGTTGGCCCCGCCCTGGCTCTTCACGATCGTCACGATCAGCCCGATGAAGAACACGGCCATCACTACCGGGGGAACGAGCGCGGAGACATAGTCCATGGGATCCAGAGTAGCCAGGGCCTCTCCGGCGGACCATGCCGGGGGCGCGGAGTCCGGCAGGTACTCCCCCACCGCCTCGAGGGCGTGGGGAACCCCAGAAGTCGTTGCGTGGAGCCGGTCCGGTCCGCCGAGAGGCGCCCTAACCTGCCGCGAGCTGTTGAGGCGGGTTCGCCGGTGGCGGGGCGGGCTTCCGCTTCGGGGGGAAGACCTCGCCCGGCGTCGGAATGGGGCGCTCCGGGCGCGGGGACTTGGCCGGAGGCCGTGACTGCGGCCGTGCGGCCGGTTTTTCCGCGGGCTTCTTGGCACTCTCGTCGGAGGCCAGACCGCCGGGGAGTGCGTGGAGGCGGATGCGGGACGACGGGACGGCCCGGTCGGCCGGGCGAGCGCGTACGTCCTGCTCGGCGAGCACCCGGCAGCGGTGCAGGAGGGCTGCGGCGGAGGGGTTGCCGCGCAGGGCACGGAGCGCGGCGAGGTCGTCCGGGTTCGGGCGGTAGCCGTTACCGAGCACCTCTTCCAGGAGCAGCAGATAGCCGGCCGCGGTGCCGGGCAGCGCGGCCCGGTAGCGGGCCAGGTCGGCCACAAGGAAGGCCCGGAGCCTGGCTCCCTCCTGGGCCGCCTCGTCGACGCGCTCGGCGAGGCGATAGCAGTCCTGGAGGTCCTCGGCCGAGACGGGGCTGGGGTGGAGGGCGAGGGCGAGAGCGCGACGGAGCACACGCAGCTCCTCCGCACCGAACGCCATGCCGCCGCGGGATCCGTATGGCGTGGGCATGCGCCGACGATACGCGCTAATCAGACAAAACGCGCATAAGGCGACCCCACGGCGCGCCTCCCTCCGGGGGCAATCTCCGTCCCGTCCGCCGCCTGAGGACGAGACGGTGCGGTCCCGATCCCCCACTCGCTCACGGGGGCCGCCGTTTCAGCCGTCCGGCGTTCGACGACCAGCCAGTGCCTTCCCGATCCCCCACCCACCCACGGAGGCGGCTGTTTCAGCCCGTCCGGCGTTTGAGGACGAGGCCGTTCGGGCCGAAGCGGGGGTCTGGGGGCGGCAGCCCCCAGGGCAAGGGAAGGGTAGGGGCGGAGGGGGCGAAGAAACCCCCTCCAGCGGCACAGCCGCAGGCACTACGTGCGGGACACGTTCCGCTCGTACACCAGCCGCAGCCCGATCAGCGTCAGCCACGGCTCGTGCTCGTCGATGACCGACGCCTCGCCGAGAACCATCGGCGCGAGACCACCCGTGGCGATGACGGTGACGTCGTCGGGATCGTCGGCGAGCTCGCGCGCCATCCGGTTGACGACACCGTCGACCTGGCCGGCGAACCCGTAGATGATGCCGGACTGCATGGCTTCGACGGTGTTCTTGCCGATGACCGTCCGCGGCCTGGCGATCTCGATCTTCCGGAGCTGGGCGCCCTTGACGCCGAGGGCCTCGACGGAGATCTCGATGCCCGGAGCGATCACCCCGCCCGCGTACTCCCCGCGCGCGGACACCGCGTCGAACGTCGTCGCCGTACCGAAGTCCACGACGATCGCCGGCCCCCCGTAGAGCTCGACCGCCGCCACCGCGTTGATGATGCGGTCGGCGCCGACCTCCTTGGGGTTGTCCATCAGGATCGGCACGCCGGTCTTGATGCCGGGCTCGACCAGCACGGCGGGCACGTCCCCGTAGTAGCGGCGTGTCACCTCGCGCAGCTCGTGCAGCACGGACGGGACCGTGGAGCAGATGGCGATGCCGTCGATGCCGTCGCCGAGTTCGTCGCCCAGGAGCGGGTGCATGCCCATCAGGCCCTGGAGGAGCACGGCGAGCTCGTCGGCGGTGCGGCGGGCGTCCGTGGAGATGCGCCAGTGCTCGACGATCTCCTCCCCGTCGAAGAGGCCGAGGACAGTGTGCGTGTTACCGACGTCGATCGTGAGCAGCATGGGTCCTACGCCGCCTCGTCCGTCGACGCCTCGCGCAGGTCGAGGCCGATGTCCAGGATCGGCGAGGAGTGCGTGAGCGCGCCCACCGCCAGGAAATCGACGCCCGTCCTCGCGTACGCCTCGGCGTTGTCGAGGGTGAGGCGGCCCGAAGCCTCCAGGAGCGCGCGGCCGTCGACGAGGGCGACGGCCTCCTGGCACTGGCCGGGCGTGAAGTTGTCCAGAAGGATCAGGTCGGCGCCCTCGTCGAGGACCTCCCGCAGCTGGTGCAGGGTGTCGACCTCGACCTCGATCGGCACGTCCGGGAAGGCCTCGCGTACGGCCTTGAATGCCTGGGCCACGCCGCCCGCGGAGACCACGTGGTTGTCCTTGACCAGCGCCGCGTCCGAGAGGGACATGCGGTGGTTGACGCCCCCGCCGCAGCGCACCGCGAACTTCTCCAGGGAGCGCAGGCCCGGCGTCGTCTTGCGGGTGTCACGTACGCGGGTCGTGGTGCCCTCCAGGGCGTCCGCCCACGCGCGCGTGGCGGTCGCGATGCCGGAGAGGCGGCACAGCAGGTTCAGCGCGCTGCGCTCGGCCGTCAGGAGGTCACGGGTGAGCGTGGTGACGGACAGGAGCTTCTGGCCGGCCTCCACCCGGTCACCGTCCTCGACGTGCCGCTCGACCGCGAACTCGTCCGTGCAGACCACGGAGATGACCGCCTCGGCCACCCGCAGCCCCGCGACAACACCGGCGTCACGGGCGACGAAGTCGGCGGTGGAGACGGCGTCCTCGGGGATGGTCGCGACGGTCGTCACGTCCACGCCGTGGCCGAGGTCCTCCTGGATGGCCACGTTCGCGATGTCCTCGACCTCCAGCGGGTCGAGTCCCGCATCGGCGAGGAGCTGCGCGAGCGCGGGGTCGAGGCCACACTCCAGGTACGTCTCGTCCGCTTCGGCGCCACAGCCGCAGCCGTCGCCGCAGCCGCCGCTCTGGACGAGGGGAAGGTCGGGGGTGCTCACTTCGGTCACTGCTCCTGAGGGCGGGGCGTCGGCTGGGGCTGGGTTACCGGCTGGGAGCCGGGTACCGGCTGAGGCTGCCGGGTCGGGGGGAAGTCTGCTGTGTCGGTGGTGTGTACCGCGAGCGTCCGGTCGGGATTCAGCCGTACGACGATGTGGCGGCGCCAGTCCGTGTCGTCCCGGTCCCCGTGGTCCTCGCGCCAGTGGCAGCCGCGGGTCTCCGCGCGGAGGCGGGCGGCGGCGACCAGGACCCGGGCCACACACAGGAGGTTGGTGGCCTCCCAGGTGTCGACGCCGGGTTCGGCGGTCTTGCCGTTCTCGTCGAGAGCGTCTCGGGCGTCGGCGTGCAGCCGCTGGAGGCGGTCGGCCGCGGCGGCGAGTGAGGCGGCCGAGCGCAGCACGCCGGCGCCGTCCGTCATGATCCGCTGGATCGCGAACCGGGCCTCCGGGGCGAGCAGCGGGTGCGCGGGCCTGTCGGGGTGCGGGACCGGCTCGGGCACGCGCGCGTGGAGGCGGTTCTCCTCGTGCCGGGTCGCGATGTCCGCGGCGATGCGCTCGGCGTAGACCAGGCCCTCCAGGAGCGAGTTGGAGGCGAGCCGGTTGGCGCCGTGCACGCCGGTGCAGGCGACCTCGCCGCACGCGTACAGGCCCGGCACCGTGGTGCGGCCCAGGGCGTCCGTGCGGACGCCTCCGGAGGCGTAGTGGGCGGCCGGGGCGACCGGGACGGGCTCGGTCACCGGGTCGATGCCGTGGGCGCGGCAGGCGGCCAGGATCGTCGGGAAGCGGTGCTCCCACATGTCGGCGCCGAAGTGCCGGGCGTCGAGGAACATGTGCTCGGCGCCCTGCTCCTGCATCCGGCGCATGATCCCCTTGGCGACGATGTCCCGGGGCGCCAGTTCCGCCAGCTCGTGTTGGCCCACCATGAAGCGCACGCCGTCCGCGTCGACCAGGTGGGCGCCCTCGCCGCGTACCGCCTCGGAGACGAGCGGCTGCTGCCCCTCGGCGTCCGCTCCGAGGAAGAGCACGGTCGGATGGAACTGCACGAATTCGAGGTCGGAGACCTCGGCGCCCGCGCGCAGGGCGAGCGCCACGCCGTCGCCCGTCGACACCGAGGGGTTGGTCGTGGCGGAGAAGACCTGGCCCATGCCGCCGGTGGCGAGGACCACGGCGGGGGCGTGCACGGCTCCCACGCCGTCGTGCTGGCCCTCGCCCATGACATGCAGGGTCACGCCCGCGGTGCGGCCGTCGGCGTCCGTGAGGAGGTCCAGGACGAGCGCGTTCTCGACCGTACGCAGTCCACGCGCGCGTACCGCCTCGACGAGCGCCCGGGAGATCTCGGCGCCGGTCGCGTCGCCGCCCGCGTGTGCGATGCGGCGGCGGTGGTGGCCGCCCTCGCGGGTCAGCTCCAGGGCGCCCTCGGCGGACTCGTCGAAATGAGCACCGGTCTCGATGAGGCGGTGTACGGCGTCGGGGCCCTCGGTGACAAGGATGCGTACGGCCTCCTCGTCGCACAGACCCGCGCCCGCCACCAGGGTGTCGTCGAGGTGCTGCTCGGGGGTGTCGCCCTCGCCGAGGGCCGCGGCGATGCCGCCCTGTGCCCAGCGCGTGGAGCCGTCGTCCAGACGGGCCTTGGTGACGACGACGGTTCGCAGGCCCGCGGCCTCGCAGCGGAGGGCCGCGGTGAGGCCCGCGACGCCGGAGCCGACGACCACGACGTCGGCGGTGAGAGCCCAGCCGGGGGCGGGCGCGTGCAGTCGTATGCCGGTACCAGTGCTCTTACCGGTACCCGTACCTGTGCCTTGGCCGGTCACGAGGCCGCTCCGAAGGTGAGGGGGATGTTGTCGATCAGGCGGGTCGTACCGACCCGGGCGGCGACGGCGAGGACCGCCTCGCCGGTGAAGTCCTCGCCGATCTCGGTGAAGTCGGCCGGATCGACCAGCGCCAGGTAGTCCAGGACCAGTGGCGGCTGCAGACGGGCCGCGTCGTCGAGGACCAGGCGGGCAGCCCCGCGGACACCGGAGGGAACGCCGGGGGCGGCCTTGGCGACGGCGTGCGCGTCGGCCGCCGCGCGGGACTCGCCGATCGCGCTGAGAGCCTCGGCACGCGCGCGCGTGGCGGGCACTTCACGGGCACGCGCGCGCAGGGCCTCCTGGGCGGCGTGCCGGTCACGGCCCGCGAACAGGGCCCCCGAGAGGGCGAGCGCGGTACGCCGCTCCTGGGGCGAGAGGTAACGGTTGCGGCTGGAGAGGGCGAGGCCGTCCTCCTCCCTCACGGTGGGTACGCCGACGATCTCCACGCCGAAGTTCAGGTCGCGCGCCATACGCCGGATCAGGGCCAGCTGCTGGGCGTCCTTCTGCCCGAAGAGGGCGACGTCGGGCCGGGTGAGGTGCAGCAGCTTGGCGACGACGGTGAGCACCCCGTCGAAGTGCCCCGGGCGGGTGGCTCCTTCGAGGAGCTCACCCATGGGGCCCGCGCTGACGCGTACCTGGGGTTCGCCGCCCGGATAGACCTCGTCCACGGAAGGGGCGAACACGGCGTCCGCGCCCGCCTCTTCGGCGACCTTGAGGTCGGCGTCGAGGGTGCGCGGGTAGCGGTCGAGGTCCTCGCCCTTGCCGAACTGGAGGGGGTTCACGAAGACCGTGACGACCACTTCGCCCTCCTCGCCGGCGATCTCACGAGCGCTGCGGATCAGTGTGGCGTGGCCCTCGTGCAGGGCGCCCATGGTCATGACGACGGCTCGACGGCCGCCGCGCACGCGCGCGTGCAGCTCGCCGGCGGTGCGCAGGAGGGCGGTGGTCATCGGGAACTCCCGTCGTTGCGCAGAAGAGCGGCCGTCATCGAAAGCCCCCGCGGTCGGGCAAGGGGACTCCCCTCGTTGCGCCGAAGAGCGGCCATCACCGAAAATCCCCGCCGTCGGGCAGCAGAACGCCGGTCATCGAACGCCCCGTCGCCGGACAGGGACGCACCGGTCATCGGTCGCTCCCGTCGTCGGGCAGGGACGCGCCGTTGGCGAGTACGCCCAGGAGGTCCTCGGCGAGTTCCGGTTTGAGCAGCCCGTGGGCGAGCGCACGGTCGGCGGTCGCGCGGGCCATCGCCAGATAGCCGGGGACCGTCCCCGGGGCGTGTTTGCGCAGCTCCGCGACGTGCGCGGCGACCGTGCCCGCGTCGCCGCGTGCTACGGGCCCGGTGAGGGCCGCGTCGCCCGACCGCAGTGCGTTGTCCAGGGCGGCGCCGAGGAGCGGGCCCAGCATCCGGTCGGGGGCTTCCACGCCCGCGGCGCGCAACAGCTCCATGGACTCGGCGACCAGGGTCACCAGATGGTTGGCGCCGAGCGCGAGAGCCGCGTGGTAGAGCGGCCGGTTCTCCTCGGCGATCCACTCCGGCTCGCCGCCCATCTCGATCACCAGGGCCTCGGCGGCCAGTCGCAGCTCCTGGGGCGCGGTGACCCCGAAGGAACATCCGACGAGCCGCTGTACGTCCACCGCGGTGCCCGTGAACGTCATCGCGGGGTGCAGGGCGAGTGGCAGCGCGCCCGCCCTGAGCGCCGGGTCGAGCACGTGCGCGCCGTACCGCCCCGAGGTGTGTACGAGCAGCTGGCCGGGCCGCACGGCGCCGGTCTCCGCGAGTCCCTCCACGAGCCCCGGCAGGGCGTCGTCGGGGACGGTCAGCAGCACCAGATCCGCCCGCGCCATGACCTGCGCCGGGGTCACCAGCGGCACGTCGGGCAGTAGTTGCGCGGCCCGCCGTACGGAGGCGTCGGAGACTCCGGAGACGGCCACCGGGCGGTGCCCGGCGAGCTGGAGGGCGGCCGCCAGGGTGGGGCCCACCCGTCCGGCGCCGACGACGCCGACGGTGAGCCGCGCGGGGCGGTCCCTGGGGTCTGGCTGTTGGAATGTGCTCACTCGACGACGGCCTTCCCGTTCCAGTCCGCTCGGGGTACCGGACGATGTACCGGACGATTTCTCGTCATGTTAACGCGATTGCTTCGAGGGTCGTTTTCGTTGTCCACAGGCTGTGGGTTTCCGCAGGTCGCGGGGGTGCGGAAATCGGGGTGCCGCAGCGGCCTCGCACGCGGCATCATCCGGGGATGAGCGATACGGCGGGCGATACGGCGCGCGATACGGCGGCAGAAGCGGTGGAACAGGCCGCGGACGAGACGGTGGACGAAACGGCCGAGGAGACGGCCGACGAGACGGCCGACGAGACGGCCGAGGAGGCGGCCGAGCGGAAGCGGGAGCGCCGTGTCGCCGCCTGGCGGGCCGCTCGGCGGGTGCTGTGGCACCCCAGCTACCAGAGCACGGTCCGGGACCGGCTGGCGTGGCTGAACGACGGGGCCGAGGGCGTGTACGACCTCGACCAGCCGGTCGACATGTACGGCGACCGGCTCGTCGAGACCCTGGAGGAGCGGGTCGCGGGCCTGCTCGGCAAGGAGGCCGCCGCCTTCTTCCCCACCGGCACCATGGCCCAGCAGATCGCCCTGCGCTGCTGGGCGGGCCGCACCGGGAACCCGGCCGTCGCGCTGCATGAGCTGAGCCACCCGGAGGTGCATGAGCGGCATGCGTTCAGCCAGGTCAGCGGCCTGCGCCCGGTGCATGTGACGTACGCGCCCCGGCTGTCGACCGCCGAGGAGATACAGGAGGTCGCGGAGCCCTTCGGCACCTTGATGCTCGAACTGCCGCTCAGGGAGGCCGGTTTCGTGCTGCCGTCCTGGGAGGAGCTTTCCGCGGTCGTCGAGGCCGCACGGGAACGTGACGCGGTGGTGCACTTCGACGGGGCCCGCCTGTGGGAGTGCACCGCGCACTTCGGTCGCCCTCTGGAGGAGATCGCGGGCCTCGCGGACAGCGTCTACGTGTCCTTCTACAAGTCTCTCGACGGACTCGGCGGGGCGGCGATCGCGGGCCCGCAGACGCTGATCGACGAGGCGAAGACCTGGCGGCACCGGTACGGCGGCATGGTGCTCCAGCAGTTCCCGACCGCCCTGGCCGCGCTCATCGGTCTGGAGCGTGAACTGCCCCGGCTGCCGGAATACGTGGCCCACGCGCGCGTGGTCGCCGCCGCCCTGCGCGAGGGATTCATGGAGGCCGGGGTCCCCTGGGTACGCGTGCACCCCGAGGAACCGCACACCCACCAGTTCCAGATCTGGCTGCCGTACGAATCCGATGTCCTCGGGGACGCGGGGCTGCGGCAGACGGAGGAGACGAAGACCGGCCTCTTCGCGCAGGGCTGGGTGCGGGGCGGCCCGGGACTCGCGTACACCGAGGTCACGGTGGCGGCGCCCGGCCTGGAGTGGACGGCGCAGGACGTCAAGGCGGCCGTACGCGACTTCGTGGAGCGGCTGCCCCGCTGACCACCGGCTCACGGGCCGGCGCGCAGCCACCGGCGCAGAGCTTCCCGTATCCGCCCATGGGCGGGGCGGCCGGCCAGCACCGCGCGGAACCGCCGGTGGTCGCGCAGCTCGCGCACGGCCTCCCAGTCGTGCCTGCCGGGTGCCGGAGGGGCGGGCTCGCCGTGCTGCCGGGCCCGGTAGGTGTCGAGGAGGTACTGCTGGGTGATGCTCATGGCGGAGGTCGCCTCTCCGGACGGGGAAGGGGATCCGTGGGCCCCGCGCGGTGTGCCCCGGTACTCCCAGCCTGCGCCTGCTCAGGCCGTACGTCGCCTCGATTGACGACCGCGGTCAATCGGCAGCGGCGTTGTCAGTGGCGGGGTGCACCATGAGGTCATGAGCGTGCACATCGGCATCACCGGGCTGTGGGGGGAGGACATCGCCGTCGTGCCGTCACCGCGTCCCGGCACCTGAGCGTGCTCAAGAAGGCGGGCCTGATCACCACACGGCGCCGGGGCCGGTATGTGCTGCACCAGCTGGACGTCACTGTCGTGGCCCGGCTGGGGAGCGACTTCCTGGAGGTGGAGGGGATCCTGCGCTGAGAGCTTCCGCTGGAGCCGGAGGGGCGGCGTCTGCCGGTTCGTCGTGGTTGGTCGCGCAGTTCCTCGCGCCCTGTGGAGCGCCGCCGCTCCGGCTCAGTCGAGCCGGATGTGCCGCGCGCCCGTCCAAGCCCGCCGCAGCCGCCCCCGCACGAGCCCGTCCCGGTTCGGTGTGAGGGTGAGGCCGGCCAGCACCGCGATCCGGTCCGCCGTCTTGGCGACCGACGTGTGGTCGGTCCACAGGTGCTCGGCGAACTCCGGCTCGCGCAGCCGCTCCAGGCAGTGGTCGAGCTCTCGCACGGCCCAACTCTCGCGGCGCGGCGGGGCGTCCTTGCCGGCGACGTACTGCAGGAGGTGACCGAGGCCGCGTTCGTGGAGCCGCTTCAGCACGGTCTCGCGCTCGGCGAGGAGCGTGAAGTGACGTACGTCGTGGCCCAGTTCACGCAGCCGCCCGACCGTCTCCCCGAAGTAGCGGGGATCCGTGACCGTCATGGGGGCGATGACCACGCCGTCGTGCTTGCCGAGGGCGAGGTCGAGCACCTCGACCACGCCCTGCCGCCAGGACGCCAAGTCCTGGAAGTCTTCCCGCAGTTCCGGCGGCAGCATGCGGCGCAGACCGAACCCGGCGTGTTCCGGATCGCAGACGACGCTGTCCGGCAGCCGCCGCCGGATCTCGTGTGCGGTCTGTGTCTTGCCGCCCCCGAAGGGGCCGTTGATCCACAGGAGCATGCGCAGACCCTAGTCGGCTCCGGTCACGCCCTGGTCACGCCCCCCGTCGTCCACGCCGTCAGCCAGTCAGTCGTGTCAGCCTTGTCAGACCTGTCAGCCCTGTCAGCCCTGCCCACCCGCCCGTACCAGCCCCGTCTCGTACGCGAGGACGACCACCTGCACCCTGTCGCGCAACCCCAGCTTCGTCAGGATGCGCCCCACGTGCGTCTTCACGGTCGCCTCGGAGAGCACGAGGCGGGCCGCGATCTCCCCGTTCGAGAGGCCCTGCGCGACCAGGATCATGACCTCGCGCTCGCGGCCGGTGAGCCGCTCCAGCTCCTTGTGCTGGGGCTCCTTGCCTGCGTGCGGCAGCAGTGGCGCGAACCGGTCGAGCAGACGCCGGGTGGTGGAGGGCGCGACCACGGCGTCGCCGCTGTGCACAGAGCGGATGGCGGTGAGGAGTTCGCCGGGCGGCACGTCCTTGAGCATGAAGCCGGAGGCGCCGGCCTTCAGCCCGGAGAAGGCGTACTCGTCCAGGTCGAAGGTGGTGAGGATCAGCACCTTGGGCGGGTTGGGATCGGAGCAGATGCGGCGGGTCGCCTCGACGCCGTCCAGCTTCGGCATGCGTACGTCCATCAGCACCACGTCGACCTCGGTCGCGCGCAGCACCTGGAGGGCCTCGACGCCGTCGCCCGCCTCGGCCACGACCTCCATGTCCGGCTGAGCGTCAAGCACCATCCGGAACCCGGTGCGCAGCAACACCTGGTCATCGACGAGCATCACGCGGATCGCCATCGGGGGCCTCTTCCGTTTCGGTCAAAAAGTCAAAATCAAAGCCGAGGACAAAATCAAAGCCGACATCGAGATCGACATCGAGGTCGAGGTCGAGGTCGAGGTCAGAAGTGGTGGGCCGCTGAGGGGGCGGGCGGCTACAGGTGTCAGTTCGCGGGCTTGAGCGGGAGCAGGGCACTGATGCGGAAGCCGCCGCCGGGACGCGGCCCCGCGTCCAGGGTGCCGCCGACCATACCGACGCGCTCCCGCATACCGATCAGGCCGTGCCCCTGGCCGTCGGCGCCACCCTCCTCGTACAGCTCGTGGGGTGCGCCTTTGCCGTCGTCCTCGACAAGCAGGCCGAGGCCGTCGTCGAAGTAGACCAGGCGCACGCTCGCGCCCGTGTTCGGGCCGCCGTGCTTGCGCGTGTTGGTGAGCGCCTCCTGGACGATGCGGTACGCCGTGAGTTCCACGCCGCTGGGGAGGGGGCGCGGGGTGCCCTCCACCTTGAAGTCGACGGGAAGGCCCGAGGTACGGCACTGCGCGATGAGGTCGTCGAGCTGCTCGACGTCGGGCTGCGGCACGTACTCGCCGCTTTCCTGGTGCTCTCCGGTGCGCAGCACGCCCAGCAGGCGGCGCATCTCGGCGAGGGCCTGACGGCCGGTTCCGGAAATGGTCTCCAGGGCCTTCCTGGCCTGGTCCGGGGCGGTGTCCATGACGTACGCGGCGCCGTCGGCCTGGACCACCATCACCGAGACGTTGTGCGCGACGACGTCGTGCAGTTCGCGGGCGATCCGGGCCCGCTCGGCGGCGACCGCGACCTTGGACTGCGCCTCGCGCTCCTTCTCCAGGCGGGCTGCGCGCTCCTCGAGCTGGGCGAGGTAGGCGCGGCGGGTGCGGATGGAGTCGCCGAGCACCCAGGCGAGCGCGAAGGGCACCGTCTGGAAGACGGCTATCAGGACGACGCCCAGTGCGCTCGTGTCCGGCTGGGGCCAGCGGATCTGCGAGATGGTTCCCGCGGCCAGACCGCCGCTCAGCGCGAAGCGGGAGGCCCAGCGGGCGCCGTCCGCGGCGACCGTGTAGATGATCACCAGTATCGCGAAGTCGGCCGCCATCACCTCTACGTCGACCGCGAGCTGCACGACGCCCGTCGCGGCGACCAGGAGCAGCATCTTCTCGGGCATCCGGCGGCGCAGCGCGACGGTCAGGCACAGGACGACGGCGATCGGGAGGGCTGCCTCGGGCGACCCGTGGTGGTTCTCCCGGGCCCACTCGATACTGCTGAGATTCACGCCGGTGATCCCGAGCAGGACGACAGCCCAGAAGCTGTCGACCCACGTCGGGTGCCTGCGGAGAAAATCATAGAGGCGCTGCACGTAACCCAGAGTAGGGAAGCGTGCAGTGTGCAGGGGTCAACCGGAGGATCGATCCGCAACCGCCGGGTGTACTCCCCAAGGTGGAGGCACGGGGGTCCCCTCCGCTTAGCCTGACCCAGTGAGACGTGAGGAACCTGACCCAGTGAGACGTGAGGAAACGGACGACTTCCGGGGCTGGCGCGAGGCGACGGAGGAGGCGCTGTACGGGCCCTGCGGCTTCTACCGCAGGGCCGAGGGACCGGCCGCCCACTTCCGCACCTCGGTGCACGCCTCGCCCCTCTTCGCGCGCGCCGTGGCCCGGCTGCTGTGCCACGTCGACGAAGCGCTGGACCGCCCCTCCCCGCTCGCCTTCGTCGACATGGCGGCGGGCCGCGGCGAGCTCGTGACCGCCGTCCTCGCCGCACTCCCCGCCGAGGTGGCCTCCCGCGCGCGCGGGTACGCCGTCGAACGCGCAGACCGCCCCGCCGGTCTTGATCACCGGATCGAGTGGCTCGCGGAGCCCCCGAAGGGCGTCTGCGGCCTGCTGTTCGCCAACGAGTGGCTGGACAACGTGCCGGTCGAGGTCGCCGAAGTGGACTCGGAGGGCGTGGCGCGCGTGGTTCTCGTACGCCGCGACGGGACCGAACGCCTCGGGGTGCCGGTGGGGGGACCGAAAACAGGCACACGCACAGGCACGGGTACAGGCACAGACACAGACGCGGGCACGCGCGCAGGCACGGGCACGGGCACGGCAGCGGAATGGCTGCGGAAGTGGTGGCCGCTGTCCTCCGAAGGAGCCCGCGCCGAAATCGGGCTCCCCAGGGATGTCGCCTGGGCCTCCGCCGTCGCTTCCCTGGGACGCGGTCTCGCCGTGGCCGTCGACTACGCCCACACGCTCGGCGCGCGGCCGCCGTTCGGGACCCTCACCGGCTTCCGGGAGGGGCGGGAGACGGTGCCCGTCCCGGACGGCTCGTGCGACATCACCGCGCACGTGGCGCTCGACGCGTGCGCGCTGCCCGGGGGGCGCGTGATGACCCAGCGGGATGCGCTGCGTGCGCTGGGCGTGAGCGGCGCACGCCCGGCGCTCGCTCTCGCGTCCACGGACCCCGCCGCGTACGTACGCGCCCTCGCGAGCGCGGGCGCGGCGGCCGAACTGACCGCGCCCGGCGGCCTGGGCGACTTCGGCTGGCTGCTTCAGCCGGTTGGAATTCGGGACTTGCCAGGCAGCGACCTACTTGTCGGTGACCCACCCGACGGTGGCCTCCTTACCGGTGACCCACCCGACAACTGACTCCTTACCGGTGACCCACCCGACAGTGGCCATGTCGGGGACCCGCCTCTCGGCGACCTACTTGTCGATGTCCCCGACCACGAAGAACAGTGACCCCAGGATCGCCACCATGTCCGCGACCAGCGTGCCCGGCAGCAGTTCGGTGAGCGCCTGGATGTTGTTGAACGAGGCCGAGCGCAGCTTCAGCCGGTACGGGGTCTTCTCGCCCTTGCTCACCAGGTAGTAGCCGTTGATGCCGAGGGGGTTCTCGGTCCAGGCGTAGGTGTGGCCCTCGGGCGCCTTCAGGACCTTGGGCAGCCGCTGGTTGATCGGGCCCGGCGGAAGGTCCGCGAGCCGGTCGAGACAGGCGTCCGCGAGGTCGAGCGCGTTGTGGGTCTGGTCCAGGAGGCACTCGAAGCGGGCCAGGCAGTCGCCCTCCTGGCGCGTGACCACCTTCAGGGTGTCCTGGAGTTCCCCGTACGCGAGGTACGGCTCGTCCCGGCGGAGGTCGAAGTCGACCCCGGAGGCGCGCGCGATCGGCCCGCTCACGCCGTACGCATGCACGGCCGCCGGCGTCAGCGCCCCCACGCCCCGCGTACGCCCCCTGAAGATCTCGTTGCCGAGCACCAGGTCGTCGAACCGGTCCATACGGGAGCGCAGGGAGGCGACGGAGGCACGCGCGCGCGTGGTCCATCCGGCAGGCAGGTCCTCCTTGAGGCCGCCGACCCGGTTGAACATGTAGTGCATGCGCCCCCCGGAGACCTCCTCCATGACGTGCTGGAGTTCCTCGCGCTCCGTGAAGGCGTAGAAGATCGGCGTGATTCCGCCCAGCTCCAGGGGGTACGAGCCCAGGAACATCAGGTGGTTCAGGACGCGGTTCAGCTCGGCGAGCAGGGTGCGGGTCCACACCGCGCGCTGGGGGACCTCCATGCCGAGCATCCGCTCGACGGCGAGGACGACGCCCAGTTCGTTCGCGAAGGCGGACAGCCAGTCGTGGCGGTTGGCGAGCATGATGATCTGGCGGTAGTCGCGCGCCTCGAAGAGCTTCTCGGCGCCGCGGTGCATATAGCCGATGACCGGTTCCGCGTGCTGGATCCGCTCGCCGTCCAGGACGAGCTTCAACCGCAGCACGCCGTGCGTGGACGGGTGCTGGGGCCCGATGTTGAGCACCATGTCCGTGCTCTCCGCGGCGCCGCCGATGCCGACCATGGTCTCCGTCGTGGGAGTCATGGGCACAGTGTCTCGTACGTACGCTTGCCACATGGAGACGGGGAGCATGGAGACCACCGGGAACACGGCGACCGAGCCGGTCTGGAACGGGCTGCCCCGCGGGCTGCTGCGGATGCGGCGCCTGCTGCTGGTGGTGTGGCTGGGGCTGCTGACCATCGCGGTCGGGCTGCTGCTCTGGACGATCGCCGGGCCCCTCTGGGCCGCCTTCGCCCTGCTGCCGCTGACCCTGCTCGCGTGGGGCTGGCGGATGCTGGGGCGCAACTGGCAGTCCTGGCGGTACGCCGAGCGCGTGGACGACCTGCTGATCAGCAAGGGCGTGCTGTGGCGCGAGGAGACCGTGGTGCCGTACGGGCGGATGCAGTTGGTCGAGGTGACCTCCGGGCCGGTCGAGCGACACTTCGGGCTCGCGAGCGTGCAACTGCACACGGCCGCCGCGGCGACCGACGCGCGCATTCCCGGTCTCGATCCGGCCGAGGCCGAGCGGCTGCGCGACCGGCTCACCGAGCTGGGCGAGGCCCGATCGGCAGGGCTGTGACGACGCCGCCCGCGGCGCCTCTGGACGCCGGCGAGGAGATGGGGGACGGGAAACCGCTCATCGAGCGGCGCCTGCACCCTGTGACGCCCCTGCGACGCGCGTGGGCGCCGATCGCGCTGGTCGCCGGATGGGCCGTGCACGACCCCAACCAGGCACAGGAACAGCTCACCAAACTCGCCACCACCACACTCCTCCTCGGGTTCGCCGCGGCCATCCTGGGCGGCACCCTCTACGGCTTCCTGACCTGGTGGTTCACCCACTTCGCGGTGACCGACACCGAACTGCGCATCCGAACCGGCCTGTTGTTCCGGCGCACCGCGCACATCCGGCTCGACCGGCTCCAGGCCGTCGACGTCACCCAGCCGCTGCTCGCGCGCGTCGCGGGCGTCACCAAGCTCAAACTCGACGTCATCGGGACGGACAAGAAGGACGAACTGGCCTATCTGGGCGAGGGGGACGCCCGTGCCCTGCGCGCCGAACTGCTCGCCCGCGCGGCCGGTTTCGCCCCGGAGACCGCGCACGAGGTCGGCGAGGCGCCCGTACGGCAACTGCTGCACGTACCGGCGGGCAAACTCGCCGTCTCCCTGCTGCTCACCGGCGCCACCTGGGGGACGCTGGCCGCCGCGCTCCTCGTACCGTCGCTGCTGTGGCTGGCCACCCACAGCCTGTGGACGGTCCTCGCGACCGCGGTGCCACTGCTCGGCGCGGCGGGTGCGAGCAGCCTGGGGCGGTTCGTCAGCGAGTACGACTGGACGGTGGGCGAGTCGCCGGACGGGCTCCGGATCGACCACGGGCTCCTGGACCGTACGCACGAGACGGTGCCGCCGGGGCGCGTGCAGACCGTACGGATCGTCGAACCCCTGCTGTGGCGGCGGCGCGACTGGGTGCGGGTGGAACTGGACGTGGCCGGGTCCTCGAACTCCGTGCTGGTGCCGGTCGCCCCGCGCGAGGTCGCCGAGGCGATGATCGCGCGGGTGCTGCCGGGGGTGACGGTGCCGGCCCTGGTACGGCCGCCGCGCCGGGCCGGATGGTGCGTGCCGTTCTGGTGGCGGGGGTACGGACTCGCGGTCACCGACACGGTCTTCGTGGCCCGTCACGGGCTGCTGCGCCGCAGCCTCGCGCTCGTGCCGCACGCGAAGGTCCAGAGCGTACGTCTGGAGCAGGGGCCCTGGGCGCGCCTCAAAGGGCTCGCCGACGTCCATGTGGACACCGGGGCCAACAAGACGGTGACGGCGCGGCTGCGGGACGCCTCCGAGGCGGCGGAACTGCTTCAGTCGCAGGCCGACCGGTCACGCACGGGGCGGCGGGAGGCCCGGCCGGACCGGTGGATGGCGTGATCGGTTTGAACGGTTTGAACGGTTTGAACGGTTTGAACGGTTGTCCTACGACGTGGGGGGGGGGGGGGGGGGGGGGGGGCCCCCCCCCCCCCCCCCCCCACGTCGTAGGACAACCTTCGTCGGGACGTCAGGAAACCGCGCTCCGCAGCTCTCCCATGTCGATCCGCTCGGTCTCGTCATGGACGGTCAGGTCGATCACCTGGCCGACGCCGCGGGACTCCTCGTCCGCGGGCTTGAAGCCGGCCTCGGCCTCGGCCTTGTGCAGGGCGAGCGCCTCCTCGCCGACCACGTCCGCGAGGTCCTCGTTCTGCACGGTCTCCAGCGTGTCCTGGGACTCCTTCTGCGTACCGAAGAAGTCGAAGCCGCCCTCGACCGACGGACGCCTCACGGGCGCGGCCGGTACGACGGCCACCGCGGTCGGCACGGTGAAGTGCCCGGCGGACGGGGCGGGCCTCACGGGCCTGACCGGCTTGAACGGCTTCGGCGGGGCCGGGAGGTCTAGGGGACTCGACGGATGCGCGTGGCCCGCCGGACCGACGGGATCGGCGCTCTGGGGCGACGCCGAGGAAGGGGCTTCCTGCACGGGCGACGTCGGGGAGGGTTTTGCCTCGGCGGCCGGGTCCTCATGCCCGTCGACATGCCCGTCGACATGCCCGTCGACATGTCCGGCGGCCGCCTCGGGCTTCCCCGCTGCCTCACCCTCCTCCGCCGCGGCGGTGTCGTCGGACGCACTCGCCCCGGTCGTCCCGGCACGGGTCCCGGCACCGCCGGTCCTCGTTTCGGCCTTCGTGTCGGTCTTGGCCTCGGTCTTCGTGTCGGTCTTGGCCTCGGTCTTCGCCTCAGTGGAACCGTCGTGCACCGGCTCGGTCGGGTGCGGTGTGTTCTCCGGGTCCGTCCCGGGGTCCGTCCCCAGGTCCATCTCCGGGTCCGTCCCCAGGTCCATCTCGGGTTCCGTCTCGGGGCCGCCGTTCGCGATCCGGTTCAGCGCCGCGTTGGCCCGCAGGAAGAGCGACGAGCCGGTCGGTGAGAAGACCTCGGGGAGCTCCGGCGCACCGGCCTCGTCCTGAGGCCCGGCGCCAAGGTCCTCGGCTGTCGTGTCGTCGGCGTCAGCCGCCTCGACGGTCCCGTCGGCGTCCGGTACGGCGGTGACCGCCTCGGAACCCTCAGCCGCCTCGGGACCCTCGATCACCTCGGGTGAATCGACCACCTCGGGAACCCCCGGCTCCCCCGAAACCCCCAGCTCCCCCGAAGCCGTCGGCTGGGGAGTCGACTCGGCCGTCTCTATCTCGAGCAGCCGGCGCCCCTCCAGGGCGGTGGCCCGCTCCGACTCCGCCGTGGCGTACCGCCTGAGCAGCGCCGCGTGTTCGTTACGCAGGCCCGCCAACTCGGTCCGCTTGGCACGCAGCTTGTGCTCCAGCTTGACCCGCAGCTCGCGCGACTCGTCGAGGTCCGTCTCCAGTTCGGCGACGCGCTCCTCGAAACGCCACTCGTCGCTCACTCGCGCGCGCTCGAGGTCAGCTACCTGTTTGCCCGCGGACCAGTCCCAACGGCGCATGACGACCGCACCGAGGACCGCCGTCAGCGCGGCACCCCCGGCCAGCCCGCGGAGCACCATCGGCTCCGTGAACAGCCAGGGCCCCACGGCGCAGACGAGCGAGACGGCCGCGATCGCCGACGGAGGCAGCAGCCTGTGCAGAGGCGGGGAATGACGGTGACGTCCACGTGGCATGGCCAGAAACTTACCGCGCGTAGGCGAATCCTGGTGCCCCGCCCGGTAAAAACACAACCAGCTCGCAGCCTTCACAGGACTCCTCAGCCCCTGGAAAGGATCAGCCGCCCGCGCCGTCGCGGTCGACGACCAGGCCCGTGCCGTTCTCCTTGCCGAAGAGGCCGGCCCAGCCGGCGTAGCAGCCGAACTCCTGGTCGGCGCAGAGACTGACCGAGGAAAAGACCACCACCTTCGCGAGCGCTTACCCGGCGCTTTCCCAGACCTTTGGACCGCCTTTCCCGCAATGAGTGAACCTGCTTCCCCAAGACACCGTCCTAGAGGGCGCAATGTCGCCGGATGCCGGAATGGCCCCGGAAACCAAGGTCTCTCGCAGAACCACAGGGTGCGATGTCTGTCAGGGTAGAGAGTGAAATGCCGGGCGGGGTTCCAGGCCGAATGGAGCACGCGCGGCGCATGATCCATGGCTCGCTGGTCCGTGGTCCGCGTCCCGACGCCGTGCCCTCCCTGATCGCAACGGCCTGCACGCTCGTGGGGCTCCTGGACATCGCCGCCGGAGTCTTCCCGCGCTTCAGGCACAGCCGTATGCACACCGTCGCCGAGGTACTGCCGGGCGCGCTCGGCCCGTTCGCCGCCGCGCTGTCACTCAGCGCCGGCGTACTCCTGCTGCTGCTCGCCCACGGGCTGCGCCGCCGCAAGCGCCGGGCGTGGCGGGCTGCCGTCATCCTGCTCCCGGCGGGCGCGGTCGCGCAGTTCGCGTACCGGCACTCGCTCATCGGCGTCGCCATCTCGCTGGCGCTGCTCGCGCCGCTGCTGCGCCACCGTGCCGAGTTCGCCGCCCTGCCGGATCCGCGCAGCCGCTGGCGCGCGCTCGCCAACTTCGTTCTCATGGGCGCCGGTTCGCTCATCCTCGGACTGGTCATCGTCAGTGTCCACGCGAGCCGGATGATCGGCGACCCGAGCCTGGCCGACCGTATCGCCCACGTCCTGTACGGCCTGTTCGGCGTCGAAGGGCCCCTCACCTACACGGGCCCCACCTCCTGGACGGTCGCCGTCTCGCTCGGCACCCTCGGTCTGCTGACGGCCATCACCACGATCTACCTCGCCCTCCGCCCCGAACACCCGGCCGCCCGGCTCACCGAGGACGACGAGACACGGCTGCGTGCCCTCTTGGAGAAGCACGGCGGCCGTGACTCGCTCGGCCACTTCGCGCTCCGCCGTGACAAGGCGGTCGTCTTCTCGCCGAGCGGCAAGGCAGCGGTGACGTATCGCGTCGTGTCGGGAGTGATGCTGGCGAGCGGCGACCCCGTCGGCGACGTGGAGGCCTGGCCGGGCGCCATCGAGCGGTTCATGGACGAGGCCAAGGCGCACTCCTGGACACCCGCCGTCATGGGCTGCTCCGAGACCGGCGGCGAGGTGTGGACCCGCGAGACCGGTCTCGACGCCCTGGAACTGGGTGACGAGGCGGTGGTGGACGTCGCGGATTTCTCCCTGGCCGGGCGCGCGATGCGGAACGTGCGCCAGATGGTGAAACGCATCGAAAGGGCCGGCTACGAGACCCGGGTACGGCGCGTTCGCGACCTGAGCGAGGGTGAGCTGGAGCGGATCCGGCGCGCCACGGAGGACTGGCGCGGCACGGACACCGAACGCGGCTTCTCCATGGCACTGGGCCGCGTCGGCGACCCGGCCGACGGGGACTGCCTGATCGCCACCGCCCACAAGGCCGACGGGCCGGACACCGGCGCGGCGCCCGGCCCGTACGGCGAACCGGGCCCGTACGACACATCGGGCCGGTACGGCGACCCCCGCCCGTGTGGCACATCCGGCCCGTACGGCGATCCCGGCCCGTACGGCGATCCCGGTGCCTACGGCACATCCGGCCCGTACGGCGAACCAGGCCCGTACGGCGGCGCATCCGGCCCGTACGGTGATCTGAAAGCCGTTCTGCACTTCGTCCCGTGGGGCACCGACGGCGTGTCACTGGACCTCATGCGCCGCGACCGCTCCGCCGACCCCGGCATGAACGAACTCCTCATCGTGGCCGCGCTCCAGGCGGCCCCCGGCCTCGGAATCAAGCGTGTCTCGCTGAACTTCGCGATGTTCCGCGCGGCGCTCGCGCGGGGCGAGAAGATCGGCGCGGGCCCCGTGCTGCGCGTCTGGCGAAGCCTGTTGGTCTTCCTCTCCCGTTGGTTCCAGATCGAGTCCCTGTACAAGTTCAACGCCAAGTTCCACCCGTGCTGGGAGCCCCGCTTCGTCGTGTACGGCTCCTCCCGCGACCTCCCCCGCATCGGCCTCGCCGCCATGCAGGCGGAGGGCTTCGTCAGCCTCGCCCTGCCACGCCTGCTGCGCCGCCGGAGGGCGGCTCCGCGTCCCTGCGCGCACGCGGTGGCGGAGCGCGGGGTCCGGGCGGCCTAGGACGGGCCCTATGACCTGGGCGGGCGGGGGGAGGGACAGGCTCGGGCAGAGGAGAGACAGGCTGCGGAGCGGCCAAAAGGCCCCTGCCCTCGGCGGCCCGCACCCGCCGACCGGAAGGAGCCCTTGTCGACACCTTGTCGACACCTTGTCCGCACCTTGTCCACAGAGGATGAAGCCGCCCCCTGCCAGAGGCCTAGGCTGGACGTATGAGCATCGAGCGCGGGCGCGGCCAAGTCGCGGGACTGCCGACGTGGGACCGCTGCGCGGTCATGGGAGTCGTGAACGTGACCCCCGATTCCTTCTCCGACGGAGGCCGCTGGTTCGACACCACGGCCGCCGTCAAACACGGCCTCGGCCTGGTCACCGAGGGCGCCGACCTGGTGGACGTCGGCGGGGAGTCCACCCGCCCCGGCGCCAGCCGGGTCGACGAGGCGGAGGAGCTCAAGCGTGTCATCCCGGTCGTCCGGGAACTGGCCTCCGAGGGCGTCACCGTCTCCGTGGACACCATGCGCGCCAGCGTCGCCGAGCAGTCGCTCGCCGCGGGTGCCGCCCTTGTCAACGACGTCAGCGGCGGCCTCGCCGACCCCGCGATGATCCCGGTCGTCGCGGCGGCGGGCGCCCCCTTCGTGGTCATGCACTGGCGCGGTTTCCTGGCCGGCGGAAACGTGAAGGGGGTGTACGGGGACGTCGTCTCCGAGGTCGTCGACGAGTTGCACGCACGCGTGGAGTCCGTGCTGGCCGGCGGCATCGCCCCCGACAAGATCGTCGTCGACCCGGGCCTCGGCTTCTCCAAGGACTCCGAGCACGACCTGCTGCTCCTGGCCCATCTCGACCGCCTGCGCGAACTGGGCCACCCCTTGCTGGTCGCCGCGTCCCGCAAGCGTTTCCTGGGCCGTGTACTGGCGGGCCCGGAAGGCTCTCCGCCGCCCGCGCGCGAACGCGATGCCGCCACCGCCGCCGTCTCCGCCCTCGCCGCCTACCAGGGCGCGTGGGCCGTCCGTGTCCACGAGGTCCGGGCCACCGCCGACGCCGTACGCGTCGCGAGGGCCGTAGAAGGAGCCCGGTGAGCGCCCCCCGTACCGACGTCGAGCAGGTCGAGCTCGCCAACACCGCCTTCTACGAGGCTCTGGAGCGGGGCGACTTCGAGGAACTGTCGTCGCTCTGGCTGGCCCCGCTGGACACGGCCGACGAGGTGGTCGAGGGCGGGCCCGAGGACGAGGGCCCGGGGGTCTCCTGCGTCCACCCCGGCTGGCCCGTCCTCAACGGCCGCGGCGAGGTGCTGCGCTCCTACGCGCTGATCATGGCGAACACCGAGTACATCCAGTTCTTCCTCACCGACGTGCACGTCTCCGTCGTCGGCGACACGGCGCTGGTCACCTGCACGGAGAACATCCTCAGCGGCGGACCCGCCCCCGACGACAGCGACGAGCTCGGCCCGCTCGTCGGTCAGCTCGTCGTCGCCACGAACGTGTTCCGCCGCACCGCATACGGCTGGAAGCTCTGGTCGCACCACGCCTCCCCCGTTCTCGCCGAGTCGGGCGAGGAGGAGGACGAGGACACCCCCGGTTGAGACGAGGACAGCAGAGGGCAGCCCGGACGGGACGAGGACACTCCGGTCGAGGCGAGGGCAGCCCGGACGGGACGGGGACACCCCCGGACGGGACGGGACACTCCGGACGGGACGGGACACCCCGGATGGGACGCGACACCCCCGTCGAGTGGGGTGGGCGGTCCGTGAGCACCAAGGCGTGGTTGGAATCACGTACCCCTGGGTAGGGGCGGCTACCAACCCGTGAGCCGCCGTGTTCCCCAAGGGAAACACCCGATGAAGCCTTTGACCGCCGACCGGCCGGGCGGCCCCACGGACGAGGACTGTCAGTGCCCGCAGGTAGATTCGTTTGAGGCCGGTGTACCGACCGCACTCGGCATCTACCTGCCCCTACCGACGATTGCAGGAGTGATTCGCGTGGATCGTGTCGCGCTGCGCGGCCTCAAGGCCCGCGGGCACCATGGCGTCTTCGCCAGGGAGCGAGAAGAGGGCCAGACCTTCATCGTGGACCTGACGCTGGGCCTGGACACCCGAGCGGCCGCGGCCGACGACGACCTGGCGAAGACCGTGCACTACGGCGTCGTGGCGGAGGAGGTCGTGGCCGTCGTCGCGGGCGAGCCCGTCGACCTCATCGAGACGCTGGCCGAGCGCATCGCCCAGACGTGCCTGAAGCACGACGGGGTCCAGGAGGTCGAGGTCTGCGTCCACAAACCGGACGCGCCCATCACGGTGCCCTTCGACGACGTGACCGTCACCATCATCCGGAGCCGAGTATGACCGCCTTCTTCACCGAGGGTCAGAGCGACCCGACCGTACAACCGGTGCCCGCCTCCGTGACGCAGCAGGTGGACGCCGCCGACACGACGCTGCAGAACCCGAGGCGAGCGGTGATCTCCCTCGGTTCGAACCTGGGCAACCGCCTGGAGACCCTCCAGGGAGCCATCGACGCCCTGGAGGACACCCCCGGCGTCCGCATCAAAGCGGTCTCCCCCGTCTATGAGACAGAGCCCTGGGGCGTCGCCCCGGACAGCCAGCCGACGTACTTCAACGCAGTGGTGGTCCTCAGGACGACCTTGCCCCCGTCGTCCCTGCTGGAGCGGGCCCACGCGGTCGAGGAGGCCTTCGACCGGGTGCGCGCGGACCGCTGGGCCCCGCGCACGATCGACGTGGACATCGTGGCGTACGCCGATCTGGTCTCCGACGACCCGGTCCTGACCCTTCCTCACCCGCGCGCCCACGAGCGGGCCTTCGTCCTCGCTCCCTGGCACGACGTGGAACCCGAGGCCCAGCTCCCCGGCCACGGCCCCGTGACCCAGCTCCTCGCGACGGTCACCCGGGACGGAGTCGCGCCCCGCGCGGACCTGGAACTCCGGCTGCCCGAGTAGTCGTTAAGGTCAGGACGACCATTGGGCGGTTGACCGAAGGGGCATTGTGGCTGCGTCTTCCCGGGGGACACCCCGGGCGCCCGGCCGGCACGTGTGGCAACCGGGATATGTAATCGCGAGGGGAACTGAGTGAAAGAGCTGCGCATCAGGACGCTGGCCGCGGTGTTCGTCATCGCCGGAGCGCTGTCCTGGGCAGGTGCCCGCCTGTGGAACTCGGTGGGCACGCTCCCCTCGGTCCCGCTGGCCGCCCCCATCGTCCTGGCCCTGATCGCGGTCGTCCTGCTGGCCACGGCGCTCTCACTGCGCGCCCGCCTCAAGGCCCAGCGCGAGCGCCGCCCCGGCGCCAAGGGAGTCGACCCCCTGATGGCGGCCCGCGCCGTCGTCTTCGGCCAGGCCAGCGCCCTCGTCGCCGCGCTGGTCGCCGGGATGTACGGCGGCACGGGCGTGTTCCTGCTCGCATCCCTGGACATCCCCGCCCGCCGCGACCAGGCCATCTACGCCGGCTTCTCGGTCCTCGCCGGAATCGCCGTCATAGCGGCCGCCTTCTTCCTCGAGCGCGTCTGCAAACTCCCGGAGGACGACGACGAGAACGGCGGCACGGCCCCGGCACTGTGACCGCGAAGCGAGGAGACACTGGCGTCCGCGCACGTCCCGGCACGGGCAACCGCAAGGCGGCGAGACGGCGCGGCGGCGAGACGCCCAGGGTCCAGGCACGGCACCGGCGACCGTGAAGCGGTGAGACGGCGAGACGGCGAGACGGCCGAGGGTCCACGCGCCGGACATGACCGGCGCCGAGCACGGCCGACAAGTCCCGGTGCGGTTCAGCGCCCCACAGGCGCGCGGAGAACTGCGCGACCGGCCACGACGCCCCCGCAGGCACCGCACGGTCAGGCACCACACCCGCAGCCACCGTACCCGGCCCCCGGCCCCCGGCCCCCGGCCCCCGGCGGAGCGTCGGCTAGCGCGCCATGATCAGGCTCATCGCCTCATTGCGCGTAGCTGCATCCCGCAGCTGCCCCCGCACCGCCGACGTGATCGTCTTCGCGCCGGGCTTGCGGATGCCGCGCATCGACATGCACATGTGCTCGCACTCGACGACCACGATCACGCCGCGCGGCTCCAGGATCTCCATCAGGGAGTCGGCGATCTGCGTCGTCAGCCGCTCCTGCACCTGCGGCCGCCGGGCATAGACGTCCACCAGCCGCGCCAGCTTGGACAGACCTGTGATCTTGCCACTGGTGGCCGGAATGTAGCCCACGTGCGCAACACCCCGGAACGGCACCAGGTGGTGTTCACACGTGCTGAACACCTCGATGTCCTTCACGAGGACCATTTCGTCGTGCCCAAGGTCGAACGTCGTCGTCAGGACATCCCCCGGCTGCTGCCACAGGCCCGCGAATATCTCCCGATACGCCCGCGCCACCCGCCCCGGGGTCTCCCTCAGGCCCTCGCGGTCCGGGTCCTCGCCGACCGCGATGAGGAGCTCTCGTATCGCGTTCTCGGCTCGCTTCTCGTCGAACTCGCCGATCACACCCTCGCCGTCCAGCGTCACTGGGTCGGTCATGTAGGTCCTCGTTCCTGTGCCTCTCAAGCGCGCGGGTCGACGCGTCAAACGTACGGGCATACGAAAATGCCGCGCCCCCCAGGCTAGAACCTGGGGGGCGCGGCATCCATTCCGGGCCTGGTGGGGCCACCGGGAGCCGTGGAGGTCAGCTCTCGGGACGCTCCTCCGGGACTGCTTCCGTCGCCGGGACGGACTCCGTCACGTTGGCGATGGCCGGCGTAGCGCCGTTCGCCCCGTTCGTCAGTGACAGCTCCTTGGGGGAGAGCACCGGCGGGCGGGTGGACGGAGTGCGCCGGGAGGAGCCGGTCCACGCGGGACGGGCCGGACGCTTCACGAGGGGAGCGAAGATCTCGGCGATCTGCTCCTTGCTCAGCGTCTCCTTCTCCAGCAGCTGGAGCACCAGGTTGTCGAGGACGTCGCGGTTCTCGACCAGGATCTCCCAGGCCTCGTTGTGCGCGTTCTCGATGAGCTTCTTGACCTCTTCGTCGACGAGCGCGGCTACCTCTTCCGAGTAGTCACGCGGGTGCGACATCTCCCGGCCCAGGAAGGGCTCGGTGTTGTCGCCGCCGAACTTGATCGCGCCAAGACGCTCGGTCATGCCGTACTGCGTGACCATCGCGCGGGCCGTGGCCGTGGCCTTCTCGATGTCGTTCGCAGCGCCCGTGGTCGGGTCGTGGAAGACGAGCTCCTCGGCCGCACGCCCGCCCAGCATGTATGCCAGCTGGTCGAGCATCTCGTTGCGGGTCGTGGAGTACCTGTCCTCGTCCGGCAGGACCATCGTGTAGCCGAGGGCACGGCCACGCGACAGGATCGTGATCTTGTGGACCGGGTCGGAGTTCGGAGACGCCGCCGCGACCAGGGCGTGGCCGCCCTCGTGGTACGCGGTGATCTTCTTCTCCTTGTCCGACATGATCCGGGTCCGCTTCTGCGGGCCCGCGACCACACGGTCGATCGCCTCGTCCAGCATGTCGTTGTCGATCAGCTTCCCGTTGTTGCGCGCGGTGAGCAGCGCAGCTTCGTTCAGCACGTTCGACAGGTCCGCGCCGGTGAAGCCCGGTGTACGCCGGGCGACCGCACCGAGGTCGACGCCGGGAGCGACCGGCTTGCCCTTCTGGTGAACCTTGAGGATCTCCAGACGGCCCTGCATGTCCGGGCGGTCGACCGCGATCTGGCGGTCGAAGCGGCCGGGGCGCAGGAGGGCCGGGTCGAGGATGTCGGGCCGGTTCGTGGCGGCGATCAGGATGACGCCGCCCTTCACGTCGAAGCCGTCCATCTCGACGAGCAGCTGGTTGAGCGTCTGCTCGCGCTCGTCGTGACCGCCTCCGAGGCCGGCGCCGCGATGACGGCCGACCGCGTCGATCTCGTCGACGAAGACGATCGCCGGAGCGTTCGCCTTGGCCTGCTCGAACAGGTCACGGACTCGGGAGGCACCGACACCGACGAACATCTCGACGAAGTCGGAACCCGAGATCGAGTAGAAGGGGACGCCTGCCTCACCCGCGACAGCACGCGCGAGCAGCGTCTTACCGGTTCCAGGAGGCCCGTAGAGCAGCACACCCTTGGGGATCTTCGCCCCGACGGCCTGGAACTTCGCCGGCTCCTGGAGGAACTCCTTGATCTCGTGGAGTTCCTCGACCGCCTCGTCCGAGCCCGCCACATCGGCGAACGTCGTCTTCGGGGTGTCCTTGGTGATGAGCTTCGCCTTGGACTTCCCGAAGTTCATGACCCGGGAGCCGCCGCCCTGCATCTGGTTCATCAGGAACAGGAAGACGACGACGATGAGGACGAAGGGCAGCAGAGAAAGCAGGATGCCCAGGAAGGGGTTCTGCTTGGACGGCGACACTGTGTAGCCGTCCGGGATCTGCTTGTTCTGGAACTTGTTCTGGAGAGTGTCCGCCAGGGTCACGCCCTGGTTGCCGATGTAGCTCGCCTGAATCTGGGAGCTGCCCTCGACCTTCACGCCATCTTTGAGAGAGACCTTGATGATCTGCTCGTCGCCGGTGGTGATCTTGGCCGACTCGACCTTGTTGTCATTGATCGCCTGGACGACCTGGCCGGTGTCCACTGTCTTGTAGCCGCCGGACGAGCCGACGACCTGCATCAACACGACCACGGCAAGGACGGCCAGCACGATCCACATGACCGGCCCACGGAAGTATCGCTTCACGTCCATCCATACGGAGCGGTGACGCCCCGTCCCTCCTGCCATAGTGAGATTGATAAAGACTTTTAAAGACTGTTCTGCGGACGGTACCCCAGCATTGTCACCCGAAGCCGCAGTGGACTGCCGACAATCCCGTCTACGCATGCTCCAACGGCGGGAAGCCCGCTGGGGTTCCCGGTTGTCCTACACGGCTGTGCTAACCGCCGTACACGTGAGGCGCGAGCGTACCGACGAACGGGAGGTTGCGGTACTTCTCCGCGTAGTCGAGGCCGTAGCCGATGACGAACTCGTTCGGGATGTCGAAGCCGACCCACTCCACGTCGATCGCGACCTTGGCCGCGTCCGGCTTGCGCAGCAGGGTGCACACCTTGAGGGAGGCGGGCTCGCGGGAGCCGAGGTTGGAGATCAGCCAGGACAGGGTCAGCCCCGAGTCGATGATGTCCTCGACGATCAGGACGTGCTTGCCCTTGATGTCGGTGTCGAGGTCCTTGAGGATCCGCACCACACCGGAGGACTGGGTGCCCGCGCCGTACGAGGACACCGCCATCCAGTCCATGGTGACGGGGGTGGACAGCGCGCGCGCCAGGTCCGCCATGACCATCACGGCGCCCTTGAGGACACCGACGATCAGCAGGTCCTTGTCCGCGTACTCCGCGTCGATCTTCGCGGCCAGCTCAACCAGCTTGGCGTCGATCTCTTCCTTGGTGATGAGCACCGACTTGAGGTCGGTGCCCATGTCTTTCGCGTCCACCCGCATCACTTTCGGTCGTCCGTCCGAACCTTTTCGGCGGCCGCTCGAACCGCTCGCCACCCGCGTGAGAGGGCCCCCGGGAACCGCGTGGGCGGTCCCGGTGGAGGGTCCGGATTCAGCCTTGCCGAATCACCAGTCTGCCACCCTGGCGCTGGGCGACGACCTTGCCCGGGAGATTGATGGCTCCCTGGCCGCGCCAGCCGGTGATCAGCCGGTCGACTTCCTCGATGTGCCGGGCGAAGAGCGAACCGGCCGGGGCGCCCGCCTCGATGGCGGCACGGCGCAGGATGCGGCGGCGTACGGCCGGCGGCAGGGCATAGAGCTTGGCGCACTCCAGGAGGCCCGCTGCGTCCCGTACGGAGGCCTCTGCCTGGCTGGCCCAGGCGTCGAGGGCGTCGGCGTCGTCGCGGGAGAGCTGAGCGGTACGGGCGAGTGCCTCGACGACTCCCTTGCCGAGCGCCTTCTCCAGGGCGGGCAGGCCCTCGTGGCGCAGCCGGGAGCGGGTGTAGGCCGGGTCGGCGTTGTGCGGGTCGTCCCAGACGGGCAGCGACTGGACCATGCAGGCCTTGCGGGCGGTCTGCCGGTCCAGGAAGAGGAACGGGCGGCGGTAACGGCGGGCGGCCCCCGGACCCCCGGAAACAGCCGCCATTCCGGACAGGGAGCGGATACCGGAGCCGCGGGCGAGACCGAGCAGGACGGTTTCGGCTTGGTCGTCGCGGGTGTGGCCGAGCAGGATCGCGGTGGCGCCGTGGCGTTCGGCGGCGGCGTCCAGGGCGGAGTACCGGGCGTCGCGGGCGGCGGCCTCGGGCCCGCCTTCGCGGCCCACGGTGACGGCGATGGACTCGGCCGGGTTCAGTCCCAGCTCGGTGAGGCGCAGCACGACCTCGTCGGCGCGCAGGTCGGAGCCGGGTTGCAGACCGTGGTCGACGGTGATCCCGCCGGCGCGGATGCCGAGCTTGGGGGCTTCGAAGGCGAGGGCGGAGGCGAGCGCCATCGAGTCGGCGCCACCGGAGCACGCGACGAGCACCAGCGGTGTCGGCTGGTGCGGGGCTGCCGGGGGGATGTCGGGGGCGGTCGAGCGCCTGGTACCCGGGGCGGGTACGCGCTCGGCGGCGGGCGGCCGCGCGGCGTCGGAGGCGGACGTGCGCCTGGTGTCGGGAGCGGGCGTGCGCCTGGTGTCGGAGGCGGGCGTGTGCTCGGTGAGGATGTCGTGGAGTACGCGGCGAACCGCCAGGCGTATCGCCGCGACCGCAGGATGGGGACCCATGTCCGGTTCCCTTCATGAAGTTTTCGGGGGGTTAACCCGGTATCGGTCACTCAGAGTGTGTAGATGGTGACAGAACCGGGCCGTTCCCCGAGCATTGCACGCCTACCGATGGCTCACGGTCCCTCGGACGGGTGATTGAAGGGGCGTTTGCCTGCCGTCGGCCGGATTCCCTTCACGACCCCCACGCGGGTTCACGACTCCGACTTGCGATGCACCCGCGTGATCCAGTCCGCCGGTTTGGCGATCTCCGTCTTGGTCGGCAGAGTGTTCGGAGAAGTCCAGACGCGGTTGAACCCGTCCATGCCGACCTCCTCGACGACGGACCGCACGAATCGCTCGCCGTCCTTGTACTGCCTCAGTTTGGCATCCAGACCGAGCAGCTTGCGCAGGGCAAGGTCCAGTCGGGAGGCCCCCTTGGCACGGCGTTGCTGGAACTTCTCGCGGATCTCGGCGACGGACGGCACGACGTCGGGACCGACGCCGTCCATCACGAAGTCCGCATGGCCCTCCAGGAGCGACATCACGGCGGTCAGCCGGCCGAGGATCTCCCGCTGGGCGGGCGTCTGCACGATCTCGACGAGCGAGCGGCCGCCGTCGTCCTCCTCGCCCTCGGGCCGTCCGCCCGCCAGCGACTGGGCGGCTTCGCGGATACGTTCGAGGACGGTCATGGGATCGACCTCGGTCTCCCCCAGGAACGACTGGATTTCGCCCTCCAGGTGGGCCCGCAGCCACGGCACGGCCGTGAACTGGGTGCGGTGCGTCTCCTCGTGCAGACAGACCCAGAGCCGGAAGTCGTGGGGCTGTACGTCGAGTTCGCGCTCCACGTGCACGATGTTCGGCGCGACCAGGAGGAGCCTGCCGCCGCCACTCGGTGAATCAGAGGGGCCGCCCGCGGGCAGCTCGCGCGTCGCCGGAGCGAACGTCTCGTACTGGCCCAGGACCCGCGACGACAGGAACGACAGCAGCATGCCCAGCTCCACGCCGGTGACCTTGCCGCCGACGGCGCCGAGGACGGCTCCGCCCGGGGTGCTCGCCCGCCGCTCCTGCATCTTGTCCAGCAGGGGCTTGAGCACCTCCCTGAACCCGGCGACGTTCGCCCGCACCCAGCCGGGGCGGTCCACGACGAGGATGGGGGTGTCGTGGGTGTCCTCCGTGCCCATCCGAGTGAAGGCCCGGACGTGCAGCTCCGAGGCTTTCGCGTGTCGCCTCAGCTCCGCGACGACCTCTCTGGCCTCGTCTCGGCTCACCTCGGGGCCCGGACGTACGAGCCGTGTCGCGGTTGCCACCGCGAGATTCCAGTCGACCATCTCGGCACCACCGATGCTCGTCATGCGTCAACCGTACGTGAGCGTGTCCGACTGCGGTGAGAGGTACGAGGTCCTGGTCGCCCTCCGCCTTGGGGCGGGCGGTACGCCGGGTGCCCTCCGGGTCGGCAGGGGCGGGGGTCTGTTCGATCCGTGCCCGGCGCTGTCAGCTGACGCCCGCCCTCCCACTCCCGGCTTCGCCCGAGGGGGGACCCCCATCGCCCTCCGGGACGACTGCCCAGAGCGGCAGCGGCAGCGAACGCGCGGAAGGACGACTACCTGCAGCCGCACCCCGCCAACGCCGTAGCGGTGCGGTCCAGGGCTGCCTGGGCCGCTTCCTTCTGCGGTGGGCTGGCCTCGTCGGAGGTCAGGAAGGCGAAGGCGAGGAGGCGGCCGTCGGTGTCGACGACCGTGCCCGCCAGGGTGTTGACGCCCGTCAGGGTGCCGGTCTTGGCGCGTACGACGCCGGTGGCGGAGACATCGGTGTCGTAGCGGTCGGTGAGGGTGCCGGTGAAGCCGGCGACGGGGAGGCCGGTCAGGACGGGGCGGAGTTCGGGGTGGGCGGGATCGCCGGCCTTCGCCAGCAGCGCGGTGAGCAGGCCGGCCGTCAGCTTGTCGGCGCGGTTCAGACCGCTGCCGTCAGCGAACTCCACGCCGGACAGGGGGAATCCGAGCTTCTTCAACTGCAGGCCGATCGCCCTCCCGCCGCCCTCGAAACTCGCCTGCTCGCCCGCCGCGAGAGCGACCTGGCGGGCCAGCGCCTCCGCGATGTCGTTGTCGCTGTTCGTCAGCATCCGCTCGACGAGGGCGGACATGGGCGGTGAGGAGACCGAGGCGAGGGCCTGCGAACGGCCCGTCGCCTTCGAGAGGCCGGGCGATGTCGTCTTGATGCCCTTGGCCTGGAGCAGCTTCTCGAACTCCCTGGCCGCATCCCCTGCCGGGTCCTGGCTGCGCGTGGCCGTGCCGCTGTCCGAGTCGTCGGTGCGGGCTTCGTCGACCATCAGGGCGGTGACCGGTGCGAGGTTGGGGTTGTCGCCGATGGGGTGCACGGTGGCACCCGAGTACAGCGAGGTGTCGTACGAGAGCGTCACCTGGGACAGGTGACGCTCCTTCAGGGCGGTTGCCGTCTCGTCGGCCAGGGTGCGCAGGCTCGCACAGCCCTTCGCGTCCTCGCGGGCGGTCAGGGTCGGGTCGCCGGCGCCGACGAGGACGACCTCGTTGGTGTCAGGCTCCAGGACCGCGCGCGTGGTGATGCGGTGGTCGGGGCCCGCCGCCGAGAGCGCGGCGACGGCGGTGGCGATCTTCGTGGTGGAGGCCGGCGTCCGGGACTCGCCCGCACCCTTGTCGTACAGCCGCTTTCCGGTCGCCACGTCGACGACCGCGGCGCTCCGCTCCGCGCCCAGGGCGGGATCGTTCAGGAGCGGGTCGAGGACATCCGCGAGTGCCTTCTGAGCGGGTGCGGGCACCCGACCCGTGGCGGTGGAGCCGCCGAGTCCGGTCAGCACGGAGCCGGCGCTGGGCGCGGGGCGGGGCGCCGTCGCGGACGTACCGGAGGTAAGGGCGTGATCTGTGCCACCCTCGCCCACCCGTGATGCCGCCCAGTCGCGCTCCGCCGTACGCTGACCGGAGGAGTCCCAGGGACCGGCCGCGGCCACCGCCCCGGCCGCGAGCACCAGGCCCACGGCGGCTGCGACGACTGTGAGCTGCGGGGTCGTGAACTTGACGGGACGCGGCCGCACGGCTTGGGTGATCCGCGCCACGTGCGGTTTCACCGAACCCGCGATCCGCACCACATGCGGTCTCGCGGCCCGCCAAGCCCTCACCTCTGGCACGACCACCAGCCCCTTTCGCGATCACACACCTGCGTGAGGGACACTTAACCACCAGAACTATGTGCTGATCATGGAGGAGCCACCGGTGGAGTTCGACGTCACGATCGAGATTCCGAAGGGTTCGCGGAACAAGTACGAGGTGGACCACGAGACCGGTCGGATCCGCTTGGACCGTCGACTCTTCACCTCGACCAGTTACCCGGCCGACTACGGATTCGTCGAGAACACCCTCGGCGAGGACGGCGACCCGCTGGACGCGCTGGTCATCCTGGACGAGCCGACCTTCCCCGGGTGCCTCATCCAGTGCCGCACGATCGGCATGTTCCGTATGACGGACGAGGCCGGCGGCGACGACAAGCTGCTGTGCGTCCCGGCGCACGACCCCCGGGTGGAGCACCTGCGCGACATCCACCACGTGTCGGAGTTCGACCGCCTGGAGATCCAGCACTTCTTCGAGGTCTACAAGGACCTGGAGCCCGGCAAGTCCGTCGAGGGCGCCAACTGGGTGGGCCGCACGGAGGCCGAGGCCGAGATCGAGCGCTCGTACAAGCGACTCAAGGAGCAGGGCGGCCACTGAGCACGCCCCTTTTTGCGCCTAAACCGGCGCCGCTCTCGCGGAGCTGGTTGCTCGCCATCGTGGTTGCTCAATTGATGGCTGCGGCGCGTGCGTCATGACAACAGCAGGCCGCGCGGTCCCGTACGGGCCGGGCGGCCTGCTTGTGTGTGCCTGTGCGCATACTGAGGCATTACGGGGAAAGCGAGCCGGGAGTTTTTGGTGACGGAGGCGGAAGACCGCAAACCGCAGTCGGACGAGGCGAGGAGTGCTTTCTCCCAGCCGGCCGGTGTGGCACCGCCGCAGTCACCGGCGGTCGATGACGAGTCGTCGACGACGTCCGAGTTCGCGCTCCCGAAGGGGCTGGGCGTGGCCCAGCCGTCCGCGGCCGACGCCGAGGGTTCGGCGTTCAGTACGCCGGCTTCGTACAGCGCGCCGACCGCCTGGCCCGCGTTCACGCCTCCGACGGGCATTCCCAAGGTCAAGCTGACCAAGGACGTGCCCTGGCAGGACCGGATGCGCGAGATGCTGCGCATGCCGGTGACCGAGCGGCCCGCGCCCGAACCGGTCCACAAGGAGGACGAGTCGGGGCCCGCCGTCCCGCGCGTGCTCGACCTGACCCTGCGTATCGGCGAACTGCTGCTCGCGGGCGGTGAGGGCGCCGAGGACGTGGAGGCGGCGATGTTCGCGGTGTGCCGCAGCTACGGCCTGGACCGCTGCGAGCCGACCGTCACCTTCACGCTGTTGTCCATCTCGCACCAGCCGTCCCTGGTGGAGGACCCGGTGACGGCGTCGCGGACCGTACGCCGCCGGGGCACCGACTACACACGCCTCGCGGCCGTCTTCCGGCTCGTGGACGACCTGAGCGACCCGGAGACCGCGATCTCCCTGGAGGAGGCTTACGGGCGGCTCGCCGAGATGCGGCGGAACCGGCACCCGTATCCCGGCTGGGTGCTGACCTCGGCGACCGGGTTGCTGGCCGGCGCGGCCTCGGTACTCGTCGGCGGTGACGCCCTGGTGTTCGTCGCCGCCGCGCTCGGCGCGATGCTGGGCGACCGGCTGGCGTGGCTGTGCGCGGGGCGCGGGCTTCCGGAGTTCTACCAGTTCACGGTCGCAGCGATGCCGCCCGCCGCGATCGGTGTCGCGATCCAGCTTGCGCACATGGACGTGAAGGCGTCCGCGGTGATCACCGGTGGGCTGTTCGCGCTGCTGCCCGGGCGGGCGCTCGTCGCGGGCGTCCAGGACGGGCTGACGGGCTTCTACATCACCGCGTCCGCACGTCTGCTGGAAGTCATGTACTTGTTCGTGGGCATCGTCGTAGGCGTACTTCTTGTGCTCTATTTCGGCGTGAAGCTGGGCGCGGAACTCAATCCGGACCAGGCCCTGAGCATCTCCGAGCGGCCTCTGCTGCAGATCGCCGCTTCCATGCTGCTGTCGCTCACCTTTGCGATCCTGCTCCAGCAGGAACGGTCCACCGTTCTCGCGGTGACCCTCAACGGAGGCGTCGCCTGGTCGGTGTACGGGGCGATGCACTACGCGGGCGGCATCTCACCGGTCGCCTCCACGGCCGCGGCGGCTGGTCTGGTCGGCCTGTTCGGGCAGTTGCTGTCCCGCTACCGGTTCGCGTCCGCGCTCCCGTACACGACGGCCGCGATCGGACCACTGCTGCCGGGTTCGGCCACCTACTTCGGCCTGCTCTCCATCGCCCAGAACGAGCTCGACAAGGGGCTCGTGTCCCTGACCAAGGCCGCCGCCCTCGCGATGGCCATCGCCATCGGCGTGAACCTGGGCTCCGAGATCTCCCGGCTGTTCCTGCGGGTGCCGGGCGGGAGCGCCGAGGGCCGCCGCGCGGCCAAGCGGACGCGCGGCTTCTAGGACAGGTCCTAGCAGTCGTACGAGGGCTTCAGACGGAGCTACGCCTACGGCTACCGCTTGGCGTGACGGCCGCCGCGCGGCGGCTGGTTCGGGTCCTGGTACGAGTCCGGGTTCTGGTTCTGGTTCTGACTCTGGTTCTGGTAGTGCTGGAGCGGGGGCACCCGGAGCTGCGCGGTCGCGTCGTGGGCCGGTCCGCTGGGAGCCGGCTCGGGAGCCCGGGCGGCTTCCTTCTTGGACTTGCCGCGCGCCCGGAGGTACTCGATGACGATCGGGATCACCGAGATCAGGACGATCAGGATCAGGATCGCCTCGATGTTCTTGTGCACGAACTCGATGTTGCCGAGCCAGGCGCCGAGCGCCGTGACTCCGGCACCCCAGAGGATGCCACCGATGACGTTGTACGTGATGAACGAGCGGTACCGCATGCCGCTGACGCCGGCGATGATCGGCGTGAACGTGCGCACGATGGGCACGAAGCGGGCCAGGACCAGGGACTTGGGCCCGTGCTTCTCGAAGAACTCGTGGGCCTTGACCACGTTCTCCTGTTTGAAGAGACGGGAGTCCGGGCGGGTGAAGAGCGAGGGTCCGACCTTCTTGCCGAACAGGTAGCCCGCCTGGTCACCGAGGATCGCCGCGACACAGATCAGCGCGATCGCCGCCCACAGCGGGAAGTCCAGCGTGCCCGCGGTGATCAGCAGTCCGGCGGTGAACAGCAGCGAGTCGCCCGGCAGGAAGAAGCCGATGAGAAGGCCGGACTCGGCGAAGACGATGAGCAGCAGGCCCCAGATACCGAAGTTGTCCAGGAGCGTGTTCGGATCCAGCCAGCTTGGTCCGAGGGCAAGCGTCGTCACGGTTCCGGGCTCCTGAGGGGTGAAGGAAGGGACGGCGGTCCAGATGCGGCCGACCAAAGCTATCAACGCATTGCGTCGCACCCAGGTTCCACCGACACCTACAGGATGCACTGTGCCCCGACTGGTACAAAGCTGTGAGCCGTACAAAGCTGTACGTCATGGGCATAGAAGAGTACGGCGGCGGTCAGGGACCCCACTCGGACGTTCTGGTCGTGACGACGAACGACGCACCCGGTCACCGAGTCCAGGAAGTCATCGGCGAGGTCTTCGGCCTCACCGTGCGCTCCCGGCACCTGGGCAGTCAGATCGGCGCCGGTCTGAAGTCGATGATCGGCGGTGAGCTCAAGGGGCTCACCAAGACGCTCGTGGAGACCCGCAACCAGGCCATGGAACGGCTCATCGAACAGGCACGCGCGCGTGGCGCCAACGGGGTGCTGATGTTCCGCTTCGACGTGACGGAGGCGGCGGACGTGGGCACAGAGGTGTGCGCGTACGGGACAGCGGTCGTGCTGGTCAAGGAGTAGGGAAACACGCCGGCCGGAAGCAACAGGGCCGACCGCGGAGAAGCGCGCGGCGGTAAGGGGCGTCCGCGATTGGCGGCGCCCCTTACCGTCAGGCTCCCTGGGCGTGCCGGGCCGCGTTCGCCCCGATCGCGTCCCTCAGGTGCTCGGCGAGCCCCGGGCGCATGGAGTCGTAGAACTCCTTGAAGCGCTCGTCGGAGACGTACATCCCGGCGAGCCCTTGGTGGATCTCGTACGAGCATGCGTAGAACCATGTGGTGATGTGCTGCCGGTGTTTCTCGGCCAGGTCCATGGCGCGCTCGCCGGTCGGCGGCTCACCGGCCTCCATCAGGGCGTCGTAACGCTCGCCCCAGGAAGCCACTTCGGCCTGCATGCGCTGCCAGTCGTCCTTGGTGTATCCGGCGGCACGGCGCTGCGACTCGGCGTACGCCTCCGTGCCGCCCCAGCGCCGCTCGGCCTCTTCGGCGTGCGCTTCCGGATCCTTGTCCCCGAAGACCTCGAACTTCTCCTCGGGAGTGAGGTTGATGCCCATCGTGCGTGCCTCCATGGCGTGTTCCACGGCCGCCGCCATCTTCTGCAGCTTCTCGATCCGGGCGGTCAGCAGCTCGTGCTGCCGGCGCAGATGCGCGCGCGGGTCCGCGGCCGGGTCGTCGAGCAGGGCGGCGACCTCGTCGAGGGGGAAGCCGAGTTCGCGGTAGAACAGGATCTGCTGCAGGCGGTCGAGGTCGGCGTCGCTGTAACGCCGGTGGCCCGCGTGGCTGCGGCCGCTCGGTACGAGCAGGCCGATCTCGTCGTAGTGGTGCAGCGTGCGCACCGTGACTCCGGCGAAACCGGCGACCTGGCCCACTGGATAGCTCACTTCCACTCCCTTCTCCGTACGCCTCCCAGGCTGCGGCCTCACGTGACGTGAGGTGCAAGCCCTTAAATCGCGGCGGGGCCGGGCTCCCGGCACGCTGGGGTTCCAGGGGACGGGCTATCGGCAGCCTGGGATCCCAGGAGCCTGAGGTCCCGGCAGCCTGGGTCTCGGCAGCCTGGGCCTCGGCAGCCTGGGTCCCGGCGCACACGCGCCTCATGCGCCTGGGAGCCGAGAGCCTGGGCGGCGGAGCGGACCTCCCGGGGCCCGGCACAGGACCCCTGGGGTGTTATGTCAGTTTCGCCCACTTAGGGTGTGCGCGTGAACGCAACCCCGATCCGCTAGGAGTTATGTCATGCCGCTCCACCAAGGCCCCGAGAAGCGCGACGAGCGTCCTCTGTCCGTGAACCCCTTCTTCGGGGAGGCGAATCCGATCGGCGGTATGACCGAGGCCCCGCCCAAGCACCGGCTCCCGGACGGGCCGCTGCCGCCGACGACGGCGTATCAACTCGTCCATGACGAGCTGATGCTGGACGGCAACTCGCGGCTGAACCTCGCCACCTTCGTCACCACCTGGATGGAGCCGCAGGCCGGGTTGCTGATGACCGAGTGCCGGGACAAGAACATGATCGACAAGGACGAGTACCCGCGCACCGCCGAGCTGGAGCGGCGCTGTGTGGCGATGCTCGCCGACCTGTGGAACGCGCCTGACCCGGCGGCAGCCGTGGGCTGTTCGACGACCGGCTCCAGCGAGGCTTGCATGCTCGCCGGGATGGCCCTCAAGCGCCGCTGGGCCCAGCGGAACGCCGACCGCTATCCCGGGGCGCGCCCGAATCTCGTCATGGGTGTCAACGTCCAGGTCTGCTGGGACAAGTTCTGCAACTTCTGGGAGGTCGAGGCGCGTCAGGTCCCCATGGAGGGCGACCGGTTCCACCTCGACCCCCAGGCGGCCGCCGAGCTGTGCGACGAGAACACCATCGGGGTCGTCGGCATCCTCGGGTCCACCTTCGACGGGTCCTACGAGCCGGTCGCCGAGCTGTGTGCGGCCCTGGACGCCCTTCAGGAGCGGACCGGGCTCGACATCCCTGTGCATGTGGACGGCGCGTCCGGCGCCATGGTCGCCCCCTTCCTCGACGAGGACCTGGTCTGGGACTTCCGGCTGCCCAGGGTGTCGTCCATCAACACCTCGGGGCACAAGTACGGCCTCGTCTATCCCGGCGTCGGCTGGGCGCTGTGGCGGTCGGCGGTCGAGCTGCCGGAGGAACTCGTCTTCCGGGTCAACTACCTGGGCGGCGACATGCCGACCTTCGCGCTCAACTTCTCCCGGCCCGGCGCCCAGGTCGTGGCGCAGTACTACACGTTCCTGCGGCTGGGCCGCGAGGGCTACCGGGCCGTGCAGCAGACGACCCGGGACGTGGCGCTCGGGCTCTCCGAACGCGTCGAAGCGCTGGGCGATTTCCAACTCCTCACCCGAGGCGACGAGTTGCCGGTATTCGCCTTCACGACGAAGCCCGAGGTGACCGCGTACGACGTCTTCGACGTGTCCCGGCGGATGCGCGAGCGGGGCTGGCTGGTGCCCGCCTACACCTTCCCGGCCAACCGCGAGGACCTGTCCGTGCTGCGGGTGGTGTGCCGCAACGGCTTCTCGGAGGACCTCGCCGAGCTGTTCGTGGAGGACCTCGGGCGGCTGCTGCCGGAACTGCGCCGGCAGCCGCATCCGTTGACACGCGACAAGGACGCGGCGACCGGCTTCCACCACTGAACCGCCACTGCGGCCGGCCCTCGTCAGTCTCCGTCGCCCAGCACGAAACTGTGCCAGTGGATCCCGTCGGCGGATATGCGGTAGCTCCCGATGCCGAAGCTGTCGCCCGCCAGGAAGCCGAGCGGTGTCACGATCACCGAGCCCCCCAAGGCGTATGAGCCCCTGGCCTCCGCGAAGGAACGGCCACCGTCGGTGCTGCGCCAGACGCCGCCCATCTCACCGTGGATGGTGAGGCTGCCGTCGGCGGCTGCGACCGGATCGCCGACTGTGGACAGCGGGTTCACGCCCTTGCGATACCTCCAGACCCGCTCCCAGGTGTGGCCCCCGTCAGTGCTGCGGTGCAGTGCGCGCAGGCCGTTCTTCACGCCCTCCTCGGCAGGCAAGGAGCCTGACTGGATCGCGTACAGGACGTCTCCTGACGAGACCACCCGGATTCCCCAGCCGTGCTTGTCGGAGTCGGTGAGCCGGGCCGGACGCCAGGTGCGGCCGCGGTCCTCGCTGACGGCGAGGGCCGGGAGGCCGGAGCTCGGGTCGGTGCCGGAGGCGAAGAGCAGGCCGCCTGCGGTCTGCCCCGCCGGGCGCAGCACGCCCGCGAGCGGGGGCTGGTTGGCCAGGACTTCGAAGCGGCCCGAGCCGGGGAGGACCACGAGCAGCCGGGACGCCTCGCAGTTGTTCCCCTCCTCGTCCAGCCGGGAGCAGTCCTGGGCCAGGACGCCTTCTTCGGGCACCTCGGGAGTCGTGCCCGAGGGGGCGACGGAGCCGCGCCGCCAGGTGTGTCCGCCGTCGTCCGTGAACCAGGTCCGGTCGGGCAGCGCCAGCGACCCCTCGGTGATCAGCGCGCGGCCGGGGCCCAGCACCATGAGCCCCGCCGTGATACCGCGGCCCCCGGGCAGGTCCGCCAGCGGGGAGCGCCCGAGGCGCCAGGAATCGGCGCCCTTGTCGAGCACGGCGACATGCTGCCGGCAGCGTGCTTTCCCACACTCCGTGAACAGGGCGAACCCGCCGGCGTCCGACGCGAAGTCGACGGCATGCGGAACACCGGGCAGGTCCGGTGAGGAGGGGATCCGGGGAGGCGAGGCTCCCGTCGGGGAGGGGGCGCTGCTGCCCACACCGGGCTTCGCCCCTGGAGTCGTATCCCCGCCGGAGCCGGAGCATCCGGCCAGCAGCGCCAGCAGGCCCAGTACCGCGGCCACGACCGCCTTGCCCTTGTCCCACCTCATGAGAATCCCCCGATCCCGCGCCGCACCGTCATTTCTGGTACACCGCTCGCCGCGTTCGGGTTCCCATTTCCTCGCGACGACTTTTCGGGCGCAGGGCCGAGGGCGCCGTACGCCTACCTGCTCAGCGCCCCGAACCTCCGTACCGCCAGCGGAAGGAACACCGCCAGCAGCGCCAGCGGCCAGGCCAGCGCCGCCCAGACGTGCCCCGGTTCCCCGCCCGGCCCGCCGAACAGGTCCCGTACCGCCGTCGCCGTCTGGGACATCGGGTTCCACTCGACCGCCGTGCCCAGCCAGCCCGGCATGGAGTCCGGGGTCGCGAACGCGTTGGACAGGAAGCCGACCGGCCAGACCAGGATCTGCACGGCCTGGACCATCTCCGGCTTACCGGCCACCATCGCGAGGTGGATGCCGATCCACAGCATGGCGAACCGGAAGAGCAGCAGCAGTCCGACGGCTCCCAGGAACGCCGCGAGGGTGCCGTGCGCGCGCCAGCCGATCGCGTACCCGACGCCGATCATCACCACCAGGGACACCGCCGACTGAAGCATGTCGGCGGCCGAGCGGCCCACCAGGACGGCTCCGTTGGTCATCGGCATCGACCGGAAGCGGTCGATCACGCCCTTGTTGAGGTCCTGGGTGACGGCCAGCATCGTGCCCTCCAGGCCGAAGGCCATGGTCAGCGCGAGCATGCCGGGCACCAGGAAGTCGACGTAGTCGCCCTGGACGCCCCGGCCGCCGCCGATCAGATAACCGAACATCAGCAGCAGCATCACGGGGAAGACCAGGCCGACGAGCACCTGGACGGGTTGCCTTGCCCAGTGGGCGAGTTCGCGGCGGGTCATGGTCCAGCAGTCGGTCAGGACGTGGGCCCCCGAAGCACGCGGAGCGCGCGAGTCCCCCGAAGCCCCGGGGCGGGTCGCCTCGTACGTACTCATACGGTCTCCTCCATCCGGTCCGCACCGTCCGCACGGTCCATATGGCGCTCGGCTCCCGTCAGGTCCAGGAACACCTCGTCCAGCGTCGGCCGCCGCAGCGCGATGTCCTCGGCCTCTATGCCGGCCTCCTCCAGGACGCGGACGGCCCCGGCGAGTGCCGCCATACGGTCGGTGACCGGGGCGCTGAGGAGACGGCGGTCGGTGTCGACGGAGACGCCGTCCGCGGGGAACGGCAACAGGGCTACGGCGGCGCCCAGTTGGCCGCCGTCCCGGAGCACCACGTCGATCCGGTCGCCGCCGGTGCGCGCCTTCAGCTCGTCCGCCGTGCCGTCCGCGATGACCCGGCCGTGGTCGACGACGGAGATGCGGTGGGCGAGCTGGTCGGCCTCCTCCAGGTACTGCGTGGTGAGCAGGACCGTGGTGCCTCCTCCGACCAGGGACCGGACGGCGGCCCACACCTCCGCCCGGCCGCGCGGGTCGAGCCCGGTCGTCGGTTCGTCGAGGAACAGCACCTCCGGCTCGGTGATGAGGGACGCGGCCAGGTCCAGTCGGCGCCGCATGCCGCCGCTGTACCGCTTGACCGCCTTGCGTCCGGTGTCCGCGAGGCCGAAGCGCTCCAGGAGTTCGTCGGCCCGCACGCGCGCGTGGCGGGCGCCCAGATGGTGGAGCCTGCCGAACATCTCCAGGTTCTGGTGTCCGCCGAGTTCCTCGTCGAGTGCGGCGTGCTGGCCGAGCAAGCCGATGCGGTGCCGCACCTTGCCGGGCTCGCGCATCACGTCGTAACCGGCGACCTCCACCCGGCCCTCGTCGGGCCGCAGCAGGGTGGTCAGCACGCGCACCATGGTGGTCTTGCCGGCTCCGTTCGGGCCGAGCAGGCCGTGCACGGTGCCTCGGCGCACCGCGAGGTCAAGGCCGTCCAGGGCCGCCTTGTCGCCGTACCGCTTCCGTACACCCTCAGCGACGATCGCGTCGGTCATCCGATCCCCTTCGCCCAGTAGTCAAACTTGACTACACCTCGAAAGTAATCCCCGGAAGAGTCATTAGTCAAACTTGATCAGTCGCGAAACCTGCTCAGCCGCGGTCCCCGGGATGTGGCGTCCCCGTCGCGTACGGGTTCTCCTCACCCTCCGCCAGGACGGCGACGAACGGCTCGCCCTCGCCCGCGAAGGCGTACGCCCCGCGCTCGATCCGTGCGATCAGGCCGCGCGTCCACTCGGCGTCGGAGTCGGCGGTGTGGACCCAGAGGTTCATGATCTCGCCGATGTGGCCAAGCTGTTCGGGACCGTCCTCGGGCACGTAGTGCTCGGTGACGGCCCCCCGCCACTCCTCGATCCTGCGGATCCGTTCCTTGAGGAGGGCCACCGCCTCGGCCCTCGGCAGGTCGACGATGAAGCCGATGCCGGCCGACTGGACGTCCATCTTCTGGTCGTACGACGTCAGGGACTCACGCAGGAGCGACAGGAACTCCTCGGTGCCCTTGTCGGTGATCTCGTACTCGGTGCGCGGCGGGCCGCCCGCCGTGGACGGCGCGATCTCGTGCGCGTGCAGCAGTCCCTGCTTCGCCATCTGCTTGAGCGCGTGGTAGATCGAGCCGGGCTTGGCGTTGGACCACTCGTGCGCGCCCCAGTACTCCAGGTCGTTGCGCACCTGGTAGCCGTGGGCCCGCCCGTGCTGGCGTACGGCGCCGAGCACCAGGAGACGGATCGCTGACATGCGGTCCACACTAGGACCCACCGCCTCACTCCCAGGACGTGCCCTGCTCCTTGGCGACCAGTTCGAAGGCGGTCGCGCCGTCCAGGGACTCGCGGATGATGTCGGCGTGTCCGGCGTGCCGGGCGATCTCCTCCACGAGGTGGAGCAGGAGCCAGCGCATCGAGACGTCGCCCTTGGGGAACCAGGGGGCCTCGGGCAGCGGGAAGGTGTCGTCCAGGGAGTCGACCGAGCGGATGAACTCCTCGGTCTCGTGGGCCACGCCCTCCCAGAAGTCGAGGGTCCCGGCCACCGTTTCGCCCTCGACGAGCCGGAAACTGTCCCCCCAGGTCTCCTGGGTACGCGCCCGCTCGTTGGGCTTCTGCTGGGCCAGCCGCAGCCAGTTCAGCTCGCACTCGGCGACGTGCTTGACGAGCCCGCCCAGCGACAGCTCGCTGGCACTGGGCGTGCGCGCCGCCTGCTCCTCGCTCAGTCCGAGCACCGCCCGCCGCAGGCCGCCGCGCTGGGCCTCGACGAAGGCCAGGAAGGCCCCGCGCTCGTCTCCGGGTGCCTCTGCGGGAACGTGAGTGACCATGACCGGCCGCCTTTCATCGGGTCTTCCTGCCCGGCACCTGCTGCCTGACACCGATGAAGCTACGGGCCCTTGCGGTCAGGTTCTGTCCGCAAGGGCCCGTCAAAAGCAGAAAGCAAAAAACGGAAGCCGAAAGACCTCAGAACGGGAACAAGCTCCGCCCGTGCTGCACCGAGATCCACTTCATCGTGGTGAACGCGTCGACCACCGCGTCGCCGTTCAGGCGGCCGATGCCCGAGTTCTTCTCGCCGCCGAAGGCCACGATCGGCTCGTCGTGGACGGTGCCGTCGTTGACGTGGAACATGCCGGTGTCGATCTGCTTGGCGAAGGCCACTCCGCGCTCGACGTCGGCGGTGTGAACGGCGCCGCTGAGCCCGTACGGGGTGTCGTTGGCGATGCGGACCGCCTCCTCCTCGCCGTCGAAAGGCACGAGGACGGCGATCGGGCCGAAGATCTCCTGCCGGAAGAGGGCCGATTCGGCGGGCAGGCCGATCAGGACGGTCGGCGAGACGAGATTGTCGGTCGTGGTGCCGTGCACGAGCGCGGTGGCGCCCTCGGCGATCGCCTGGTCGACCACGCCCGTGAGCGCGTCCGCCTGCGAGGAGTTGATGACCGGGCCGATGACCGTCGTCGGGTCGCTCGGGTCGCCGACCTTGAGTGTCTTCACCTTGGCGACGAACTTCTCGGTGAACTCGGCCTCGATCGAGCGGTCCACCAGGACGCGGTTGGCGGCCATGCAGACCTGGCCCTGGTGGACGTACCGGCTGAAGACCGCCGCGTCGACCGCGTAGTCGATGTCCGCGTCCTCCAGGACCACCAGGGCGCTGTTGCCGCCGAGTTCGAGGATCGAACGCTTGAAGTTCGCGGCGCAGACGGTGGCCACATGGCGGCCGACCTTGTCGGAGCCGGTGAAGGAGATGACCTTCGGGACCGGGTGCTCGATGAAGGCGTCACCGATCTCGGCGATGTCGGTGATCACGACGTTCAGCAGGCCGGCGGGCAGGCCCGCGTCCTCGAAGACCTTGGCGACCAGGGAACCGCCGGCGATCGGGGTGTTCTGGTGCGGCTTGAGGACCACCGCGTTGCCGAGGGCGAGAGCCGGGGCGACGGACTTGATCGACAGCAGGAAGGGGAAGTTGAAGGGGCTGATGACACCGACGACGCCGACGGGAACCTTGTAGACGCGGTTCTCCTTGCCGTCGACCGGCGAGGGGACGATCTTGCCCTCGGGGCGCAGCGCCCACTGGACCGATTCGCGCAGGAACTCCTTGGCGAGGTGGAGCTCGAAGCCCGCCTTGGTGTGGGTGCCGCCGATCTCGGCGATGATCAACTCGGTGATCTCCGCCTCGCGCTCCTCGATGATCCGCAGGGCGCGCTCGAAGACGCCGCGGCGCGCGTACGGGTTGGTCGCGGCCCATGCCTTCTGGGCACGCTCGGCTGCGCGGTAGGCGTCGTCGACCTCGTCGACCGTGGCTATCGTGATCGACGCCAGCTTCTCGCCGTCGTACGGGTTGAAGTCGATGATGTCCCAGGAACCGGTCCCCGGGCGCCACTCACCGTCGATGTACTGCTGGGCCAGGTCGGTGAAGTAGGACGACATGTACTCCCTCTATCCCTCAATCCCTGCTGCCGAAGCAGACATCTGATCAACAACTGATCGGACGTCATCGTACTTGCGTTTCAAGGGAGTTGGAGGACAGCTCGGGAGATCCTGTGAAGAGTCCCAGGAAATCCTGGAAAGTCCTCACGGGGTTCTCACAGGGCCCTCAGGAGAGCTGGAGCAGTCCCCTGAGCAGGTCGCGGCTCTCCGACGGTCCCGGGCTGTCCTGCTGCAACTGCTTCAGTGCGCCCTCGTACTGCGTGACGTCCTCGCGCTTGTCCAGGTAGAGCGCGCTGGTGAGCTGCTCCAGATAGACGACGTCGGAGAGGTCGGACTCGGGGAAGCTGAGGATGGTGAAGGAGCCGCTCTCGCCCGAGTGACCGCCGAAGCTGAACGGCATGACCTGAAGTCGTACGTTCGGACGCTCCGACACCTCGATCAGATGCTGGAGTTGTCCGCGCATCACCTCGCGGTCGCCGTACGGCCGGCGCAGCGCCGCCTCGTCGAGGACGATGTGGAACTCGGGGGAACTTTCGGCGACGAGGTACTTCTGGCGCTCCAGGCGCAGTGCCACGCGCCGGTCGATGTCGGCGGCGCTCGCACCCTTCATGCCGCGGGTGACGACCGCGTGCGCGTACGCCTCGGTCTGCAACAGGCCGTGCACGAACTGCACTTCGTACACCCGGATGAGATGGGCCGCGCCCTCCAGGCCGACGTAGGTCGGGAACCAGCTGGGCAGGATGTCGGAGTAACTGTGCCACCAGCCCGCGACGTTGGCTTCTTTCGCGAGGGACACCAGGGACGTGCGCTCGGCCTCGTCCATGATGCCGTAGAGCGTCAGTAGGTCCTCGACGTCGCGCGTCTTGAAGCTCACCCGTCCCAACTCCATGCGGCTGATCTTCGATTCGGAGGCTCGGATCGAGTAACCGGCCGCTTCACGGGTGATGCCTCGCGCCTCTCGCAGGCGCCTGAGATGCGATCCCAGCAGCATGCGCCGCACCACCGAGCCGCTCGACTCACCAGCGCTCACGTTCGTCCGCCTCCCCAACCGTCTCCAGGAGCCGAAGTCTGCCACTAAAACACTTCGAGCTGTACTCGTTCGGTTACAGAAATGGAAAGGATTCAAAGGACTGCCACAGGAACAGACCAGTTGACGGACAACAAGAGTGAAGAAGGTGACAGAAGAAATGAGCAAGAACCGGTAGAGGAAGGTCCAATTCGGGCGCGTGCACGTGCATCTGCCCTTGCATCTGCTCTGCGCATTCGGAACCATGGTCCTCGCGCCACCGCTGCATCGCAACGACCGCGAACACCCGGGAGTGCCTCGCATGGGGACGAATGGATCGACCATGCTCGAGCCCTTACGGCAGGGACTTCCGCCGCTCGATCCTGCGGCCGTGTCCAACGCCGCTTCCTGCGCCCTGCCCGCCCGCTACGAAGCGGTGCGCGAGGCGCGGCAGTTCACCCGCAGAACGCTCGACCAGTGGGAGGTCGGCGACCGCTTCGACGATGCGTGTCTGGTGGTCTCCGAACTCGTCACCAACGCGCTGCGGCACGCACTGCCCTCGGACACCCCCCGCCCGGAGGGCCAAGGGCCGCCCGTGCGGCTGCACTTGATGCGGTGGACCGAGCGTCTGGTGTGTGCGGTGCGCGACCCCAGTCACGACAGCCCGGTCGCGGGTGACTCGGAGGACTTCTCGGCGGAGTCGGGCCGCGGCCTCTTCCTGGTCGACTCGTTCGCCGACAGCTGGGGCTGGCACCCGCTCGCGGGCGCCCTCAACGGCAAGGTCGTGTGGGCACTCTTCCGGCTGCCGTCGGCTCCGCCCGCGACCCCCTGCAGTTGAAGAAGCGCGGCGGCCCGCAACTGAAGAACCGCGGCGCCTTTCGGCGCCGCGGTTCTACGCGCGTTACTCATTCATCTGCGGCGATCACGCTCGGTTGCGTGGTCAGGCGCCCGCGATCAGGTGGTCGAACTCGCCGTCCTTGATACCCAGAAGCATGGCTTCGATCTCGGCGCGCGTGTAGACGAGCGCGGGCCCGGTGGGGAACCGCGAGTTGCGCACGGCGACGTCGCCGCCCGGCAAGCGCGCGAACTCCACGCAGGATCCCTGCGAGTTGCTGTGCCGACTCTTCTGCCAGGCCACTCCGTTCAGTTCGGTCGCAGCCATGCCGTTGTACACGTCATCCACGAAATCCACGTCGTACACGTCGTGGTCCACAGGTCGCTCCCCGGTCGTGCAGTGGCTGATGTGGCCATTGATGCAGTGGTCAACTGACCCGGATCATAGCTCTGTTCATGTGCAGATGCATGGGCAGATGCACGTGCACGCGGGGTGGTCCTGTGGTTACAGCTTTTACCGGCCTTTTTGCTACAAGCGGTTGTCGAAATGACTACAGCCGGCCTCTAGCGCATTCCCAGAAGATGGCATCACACACGATCTCCAGCCCCCCGTGCTGTATCTAAGAGACGCACGGGGCAGCCACTGTGTTCCAACCTCCTTGAAACCTCGACAAATAGGTACCGGACAAAGCTGGGGGTTCCCTACGCGTGACGCACAGGGAACCCCCAGCAACATGTGCCCTCGGCGGGCGGAAACGCTGGTCAGCGGCTTGAGTACGGCAGCAGCGCCATCTCCCGGGCGTTCTTGATCGCGCGGGTCAGCATCCGCTGCTGCTGCGCCGTCACGCGCGTGACGCGGCGGCTGCGGATCTTGCCGCGGTCGGAGATGAACCGGCGCAGCAGGTCCGTGTCCTTGTAGTCGATGTACGTGATCTTGTCGCGGTCCAGCGGATTGGGGCGGGACTTCACGGGCTTGCGCTCGGGCTTGCGGGCCATGGGGTCAGACCTCCAGGAGGGTGTCGAAGGCGGGCGGGAGCTGCTTCCAGGCGGCGCGCCCCGCGGCGTACTCGGCGTCGGTCAACAGGCAGGACTCCAGGAGCAGTTCGAGGCCGTCGCGGTCCAGACCCGGGGACGTGAAGACCAGGTGCTGGCAGCAGTCGCCGTGCTCCGGGTGCCAGTCGAGGGCGGCGGCGGCACGGCGCACCGGCGGGACCATGTCCCACGCCGCGTCCGGCAGCGAGGCGAGCCACGGTCCCGCGCTCTCCACACAGAGCGCGCCCCCCGCCGCGTCCCAGTGCAGCAGTGTGTCGGGCCGGTCGGCGAGCCAGAACCGCCCCCTGCTGCGCGCGGCCGCGCAGCACAGATCCTCCAGCGCCTCGTACAGCCGCTCCGGGTGGAACGGACGCCGGCGGTGCCATACGAGGGTGGCGACCCCGCACTCGTCGGCCTCGGCCGGGAGCCGTGCACAGGCGGGATGCTGGGCGGCCGCGGCGGCTTCGACGTCGAACCCGGCGAGGGCGGCTTCGGCGAGAGGAGAACGGTGAGCTGACATCGGCATGGGCATGGGCATGGGCATGGGCAGCAGTGGCATTGGCGTCGGCGTCGGCGAGGCGAAGTCCCCGTCTCCGATCGGCACTTGCCGGGCCGTCGGATGCAACTGCGCAAGCAGCGCGCGGTCCTCGTCGTCGGCCTCCTCGGAAGGGGCGACGGCGAGGACAGGCGCGTACTCCAACTGGCGGGCGAAGGTGTCGGCGACCGTGCGCTGGTCGGAGGCGGCCGCGGCGAGGCCGCCTTCGGCGAGGTCGTCGCCGTTGCCGAGGTAGGGCAGGAGGAGGGCCGGGTCGACGGCGGTGATCACGCCGGTCAGCGTGAGGCCGCCGGCCGCCACGACCTCGGCCATGGCCTTCGGCTCGACCGAGTCCCACAGCTCCACGATCGCGAGCGGCGTGCGCCCCGCGTCCGCGAGTCGCTCCAGCTCCGGCACCAGGTCCTCGCGCAGGGCGCAGCACGCGCAGTCGTTGACGAGAGGTGCCTCGCCGGCGGACAGCACGCCGGTGGCGTCGCGGATCGTACGGACGACCGTGCCCGCCGCGGCCGTCGCCAGGTCGTGGTGGAGCGCGACGCTCCCCGGCACGTCCGCCAGCAGCCGCTCGACGGCCGCTCTGCGGGCATCGGCGTGCAGTCCGCCGACGATCGCGACGGACAGCCCCCCGCCTCCCATCAGCGGCCCCCGCGCTTGCCGAACCGTCGCTCGAAGCGCTCTACGCGCCCCGCGGTGTCCAGCACGCGCGCGGTGCCCGTGTAGAAGGGGTGGCTCACGTTCGAGATCTCGACGTCGAAGACCGGGTAGGTGTTGCCGTCCTCCCACTCGATGGTCTTCCCGCCCGCCGTGGCGGCGAGCGTGGAGCGGGTGAGGAAGGCGTGGTTGGCGGCGCGGTCGCGGAAGACGACGGGGCCGTAGGACGGGTGGATTCCCTCGCGCATGACGGTCAGCGCTCCTCTCGGAAGTCGACGTGCCGACGGACGACCGGGTCGAACTTGCGCAGGACCATCCGGTCCGGGTCGTTCCGGCGGTTCTTGCGGGTGACGTACGTGTAGCCGGTCCCGGCCGTCGAGCGGAGTTTGACGACCGGACGGAGTTCGTTGCGTGCCATGCTGATATCTTACTGAACATGAATCCCATTACCAACCAGCGATCTGGAGAGGTGCGTCACCCTTGTCCGCCCACTGCATGCTGACCGGGGCCCAGCCGGCCTTCGGCAATCAGATCTCCCACTCCCACCGGCGCACCGCACGCCGTTTCGACCCCAACATCCAGCGCAAGCGCTACTGGCTGCCGAGCGAGGGCCGCCATGTACGGCTGCGGCTGAGCGCACGCGGGATCAAGACGATCGACACCATCGGCGTCGAGGCCGCCGTGGCGAGGATTCGCGCCCGAGGGGTGAAGGTCTGATGGCGAAGAAGAGCAAGATCGCGAAGAACGACGAGCGCCGGCAGATCGTCGCGCGGTACGCCGCCCGGCGGGCCGAGCTGAAGGAGGTCATCCGCCGGCCGTCGTCGAGCGAGGCCGAACGGCTCGCCGCCCAGGAGGAGTTGCGCAGGCAGCCGCGCGACGCCAGCGCCACCCGCGTACGCAACCGGGACAGCGTGGACGGCCGGCCTCGCGGCTATCTCCGTACCTTCGGCCTCTCCCGGGTGAATCTGCGTGAGCAGGCGCACGCGGGATTTCTTCCCGGGGTTCTCAAGTCCTCCTGGTAACTTGCTGCGGTCGTTCCGGCGACCCCGGCATCTTCTCCACCCTTGGGGGCTTCAGTGACTTCGGCGACCTTCCCGCGGCGTCGGGCGCGTATCGCGGCAGCGTGCGCGTTCGCGGGCCTGACGACCACGCTCGTGCTGACCGGTTGCACCAGCGGTGACGGTTCCACGGAGGACTCCGCGAGCCCCAGCACGCCGGCGAGCGGATCGGCCGACACGGGAGGGAGCTCCGGAGCCGCTTCCCCCTCCGGCGGCAAGCTGGAGGGCAGTTGGCTGGCCACGACGGACGGCAAGGCCGTGGCGCTGGTGATCACCGGCACGCAGGCAGGGCTCTTCGAGACCGGCGGCACGGTGTGCAGCGGCAGTGCGGGCGAGGAGTCGGGCATGCAGATGATCCGTCTCACCTGCACGAACGGCAACAAGGACCGTGCGGTCGGGATGGTCGACTCGGTCAGCGGTACGGCCATGAAGGTCACGTGGGAGGGCGACCTCGGGACGGAGTCGTACACGAAGTCCGAGGGCGGGCAGCTGCCTACGGGCTTGCCTACGGCGAGCTTGGGCTGAGCCTGGGGTGAGCTGGGGGCGAGCCTTCGGTGGTCCAAGTGGTCCAAGTGGTCCAAGTGGTCAGGCGGACCGAGTGGTCAATTGGCGAGCCGCGGAACCTTTCGGGTTTCGCGGCCCGTCCGCGTTCGTGGGCCCGCCGTCCGGGTGGAGGCCGGGAGGAAGATCCGCAGGGGCCGTGCGGGGGCCCGGGAGAAAGATCCGCAGGGGCCGTGCGGAGGTCCGGGAGATGAGACGGCCCGGGGTGGTGGCGCGGGAGCGGTGCGGTGTGCGTGATGATCCTCGGAGCACCGTCACGATCTCAGGGGAACCAAACATGCGCGCCATACCGATCGCCGTCACCGCCCTCGTCGCGGCCCTCACTCTGACCGCCTGCGGTGATGGCGGCGATGGCGACAGCGGCGGTGACGGCGGTACGAAAGCCACCGCCTCCGCCGCCGATGCCTCCACCTCCTGCCAGGTCGGCCAGGTCGGCATGGCGGTCGAATCCGCCAGTGCCGCCCCGGCCGCCGGCGACACCGGCATCGTGCCCGTCACGATCACCAACACCGGCGCCCAGTGCACGCTGGAGGGCTTTCCCGGCATCGTCCTGGGCGCCGGCGCAGCCTCCGCGACCGTGGCCGGTGACGATGCCGCGCAGCCGGAGAAACTGACTCTGGCGAAGGGCGACACCGCGACGTTCACCCTCACCTACGTACGGGGCGAGGCGGCCGACGCCGCCAGTCTCGACGCGAAGACGGTGAAGGTCAGCCTGCCCGGCGACGCCGCCACCCAGGACTTCCCGTGGTCGTACGGCCCTGTCGCCGGGAAGGCGGGAAAGACCGGGGCGGACGACCCGGACGCCTCCGTGAGCCCGTTCCAGCACGCGGGCGACTGAGCTTCGCGCGCTCCTACGGGATCGGGCGCCGCCCCCTGACCTGCGCCCGGTCGGCCGCCGCGGCGCCTTCGTGCCAGCCTGCCTCGTCGGTCACCCCGCGCAGCCGAGTGGTCACCGTCTCGGGGAACATCCGCTCCACATGGTCCGTGACGGCCACCTCACGGGCCACCAGGACCGGCAGCAACTCGCCCGCCGCGGACGCCACCTGGCTCTCCGCGGCGGACGCGAGCCGGTCGCCGATCCGGTGCGCGTACGCGGCCAGGAACGACTGCCGGAAGGTCTTCGTACGCTTCCGTCCCCCCGCTCGCTGCGCCGCCTCCGCCTTGGTCATCGCGGCCGTGGCCTGCACCAGCAGCGAGGTGTAGAGGAGTTCGACCGCCTCCAGGTCGGGTTCGAAGCCGACGACGGTCGAGAAGCCGAGGGAGTCGTTCCACACGGCTCGACAGCGGTTCGCGCCGGCCACCGCGTCCAGAAGCACCGCCTGGGCCGTTTCGTACGGCGGCTCGACCCCGATCCGGCAGGCGCCGGGCGCGTTCTTGGCATGCGTACGGGCCGCCAGCAGCGCCTCGTCGATACTGTGCCGCGCCATCAACTCCTGCGCCTTGGCGCTCAACGCCTCGGCCTCCTCCGGGAACCCGGTCGCCTCCGCCTTCGCCAGCAGGGCGCGGATACGGGTGAGCATGCGGGAGTCCTGCGGGGCGGCGGCGGTCCCCTCCGGTACGTCGTCCAGTGGCTCGATGGTGGGGAGGCGGAGCAGAAGTCGGTACAGCTCCAGGGCTGCCGTGGCGTAGGAGAAGCGGTCGGTGCGGGGTGGCTGTGCGTCCAGGTCTTCGAGCTGGGCCACCCAACGGGGGCCGCGGGGCTCGTGGTTCTCGCTGTTCTCGCTGTTCTCGCTGTTCTCGCTGTTCTCGCTCACGATCAGCGCGGACACCAGACGAACGTGTACGTCTTCCAGCTCACGGCGCACGAACCGTACGAGATCGGCGGGCTGCCAGCCGCGCCGCCACGCCCCCGCGACGAACTCCTCGCCACGCCGGGCGAGTTCGGCATCGCAGGAGGGGTCGGCGGCGAGCATCGAAGCGCCGGTGTCGAGGGCCGCGTCGGAGTCGGCATAGAGGGCGGCCTCGAAGGCACGCGCCACGGTGGTGGACGTACTGCTGCTCATCCCTCGATCGTGCCACGGGCGGGGCCCTGCACCCTCCCGAAGGTCTTGGTTGTCGTAGGGGCCCTGCCTCCGGGGAGAACCCCCTGGTGGTGGTACTGGCCCCAGCCCCGTGAGACCCCGTGGTGGTCGTGCCGGCCCTACCTCCGGGAGACCCCCTGGTGGTCGTGTCCCGGCGGCCTCCGGACGGTTCGCTGGAGGGCATGGACACCACAGCCGTACGTATCCGATCTCCGCGCCGCGACTGCGTCGCCGTCAGCGCCCTGGGGGTCCTGGCCCTGCTGAGGGCGTTGGTGGAGCGCCAAGGCCGGACGACGGCCACGGTCACGCACGATCCGATGGGCGCGAAGTGCTGACCTTGGTCATGTCCTCCCTGCGTATCCGCTGGGCCTCCTTCCTCGGCTCTTTCGTCGCCGTCGCGGTCGGGGTCGCCGTGATGACGGCGATGGGGCTGGGGCTCGCCGCCTCCCTCGGCGCGCCCGCCCGCGCGCCGGAGCGGTTCGCGTCCTCGCCGGTGGTGGTGATGGGCCGGGACACGCTGACGGTGGAGGTGCAACGCGGGCCGGGCACCGCCCTTGTGTCGAAGAAGCTCGCGCATCCACACCCTGTGGACAGTGAACTGATCGGCGAACTGCGGGAATTGGGGCAGGTGCGGTTGGACGGGGCGGCACGGGACGCGGTCGGCGTCGATGCGCCTGCCGCGGCCGTACGAGAGCTGGTCGGGGACCGCGCCCGTGTTTTGACCGGCGAGGACCGCCACCAGGCCGACCCCTCCGCCGCGCGTGACGCCGAGGCGCTGGTCGGGGTCGACTCCCTGCTGGGCACCGCGGCCGGAGTCGCGGCCTTCGTGTCGGTGTTCGTGACGGCGTCGACGTTCGCGTTCGTGGTGGCCCTGCGCAGGCGCGAGTTCGGACTGCTGCGGCTGGTCGGGGCGCTGCCCGGTCAGGTGCGGCGGCTCCTGCTCGGGGAGGCGCTGGCGGTGGGGCTCATGGCCTCGACGGTGGGATGTGCACTGGGATCCTGGGCTGCGCCCTGGCTCGTGCGAGCGCTGGTCGAGGGCGGGGTGGCGCCTGGGTGGTTCGCGCTGCCAGGGTCGGCGAGCCGACTGTCCTGGCCGCTCCAAGTCGCTTTCGCGGTAGGCGTGTTGGTCGCGGTCACCGGAGCGTGGTCGGCCTCGCGGCAGGCGGCCCGTGTCGGCCCCCTCGAAGCGTTGCGCGAGGCGTCCGTGGACACCGGCGTGATGCCGTGGTCCCGGCGGATGATCGGATTCACGCTGCTCACGGTTGGACTCGTGCTGCCGGCCTGGACGTTGGGGACGGATCCGGCCGCGCTGCTGAAGCGGAAGACGTACGTGACGCAGCCGATGGTCCTGATCACGGCGGTGGCGGCGCTGGCACCGGTCCTGGTGCGTCCGGTCGTACGACGGGTGCGGCTGGACCGGCTCCCGGGGGCCGTCGGGCTGCTGATCCGCGCGAACGCGTCCACGTCCGTGCGGCGAACTGCCGCCGTGGCGGCACCCGTTCTGGTGACGGTCGCGCTGGCCGGCTCGCTGCTGGGGTCGGCGGCGACGGTGACGGGAGCGAAGGCGGCGGAGGCGCGGGAGCAGACGCTGGGGCAACTCGTCGTGACCGGAGAGGGGTTGGAGGCCGTGCCCGTGGCAGGGGCGACCGTGTCCAGGACGGCCCCCACCGCGGTCTTCGTACGGGAGGAGGGAACCGCTCTCATACGGTCCGACGCGCGGGCGGTGAGCGATGTGGCGGCGTTCGCGTCGCTGACCCGGCTTCCGGTGGTCGCGGGCGACGTGCGCGATCTCGACGACCGCTCGATCGTCGTGAGCGAGGAGTGGGAGCGGCACGAGGTGGGTTCCTGGGTCCCGGTCTGGCTCGGGGACGGAACCCCCACCCGGCTGCGTGTCGCCGCGGTGCTGGCGCGCGGGACGGGTGCCAACGGGGCGTACGTGACCTCGGCGAACGCGCCGGGAGCCACGTTCGACCGGCTCGATGTGCGTGTGGCGCGCGGTACGGACGCGGCGACGGTCGCGTCGGCGCTGCGGTCGGCCGGCGGGACGGTGCGGTCCACCTCGGCGTGGCTCGCCGCCACCCATCCCCGCACCGGCCCGCAGACCCGGCTGGGGCTGCTGGTCGTCCTCGGCATCACCCTCGCCTATGCCGTGATCTCACTCGCCGGGACCCTGCTGATGGCCACGTCCGCCCGGCGTGCGGAACTGCGGTCGCTGCGGCTCGCGGGAGCCACCCGCGGACAGGTGCTGGGCGTGGTCTCCGGCGAGGCCGCTCTGGGGATCGGCATGGGAGCCCTGCTCGGCGGCACGGTCGCCGGGGTGAACCTCGCGGGGCTGGCGGTGGCGCTGGGGCGGCTGTCGGCGCCGGTGGGCGTGGAGGTGCCGTGGGGGGTGCTCGCGGGGTGCGTGGGGGTGTGTTCGGCCGTCGGGGTGGGGGCTGCGGTGGCAGCAGCTTGGCGGTCGAGGTGATCACCATCCAGTCCGTCCGGCGTACGAGGACGAGACCGTTCAGGCCGACGGCCTGGGTCTGGAGGCGGCAGCCTCCAGGGACGAAAGACGGGCAGGGGCGGAGGGGCGCTCCCCGTCACCGGCTTCCCCGCACCACGGGCACAGGGAGGGGTGTCAACCCAGGGTTGACACTCCTCGGCTGCCAACCTACGGTTGACACATGACGACGAATCAACCCGGCACGGCATCGGGATCCATCCGTCTCGACGACCTCATCGACGCCATCAAGAAGGTCCACACCGACGCACTGGATCAACTCCAGGACGCCGTGATCGCCGCGGACCACCTGGGCGACGTCGCGGACCACCTGATCGGCCACTTCGTGGACCAGGCCCGACGTTCGGGCGCCTCCTGGACGGACATCGGCAAGAGCATGGGAGTCACCCGCCAGGCCGCCCAGAAGCGCTTCGTCCCGAAGGCCGAGGCAGACCTGGACCCCAGCCAGGGCTTCACCCGGTACACCCCCCGCGCCCGGAACGTGGTGATCGCCGCGCAGAACGAGACGAGGTCCGCGGGCAACGCCGAGATCCTCCCCGCACACCTCGTCCTCGGTCTCCTCGCCGAACCCGAGGGGATCGGCGCGAAGGCGATCACCGCACAGGGTGTGAGCCTGGACGCCGTACGCGACGCGGCGACGGCGGCGCTCCCGCCGGCCACCGCCGAGGTGCCTGCACTCATCCCGTTCGCCCCTCCGGCGAAGAAGGCCCTCGAACTCACCTTCCGCGAGGCCCTCCGCCTCGGCCACAACTACGTCGGCACCGAACACATCCTCCTGGCCCTTCTGGAGTTCGAGAACGGCGAGGGAGTTCTCAGCGGGCTCGGCGTGGACAAGGCCGCGGCCGAGGCCCACGTCAGCCATGTGATCGGAGAGATCGTGAAGGCGCAGAAGGGGACCACCGACTGATCGGACCCGGCCGACCCCAGGAGCGGCGCCGCGCGCGTCCCCCTTGTCAGAGCCCATTGTCAGACCCTCCTGCGAGACTCGGATTCATGACCGACCGGTGGGCTCTCGCACCGGCCGAGGACGGCGGCGCCGAGGTCGCCCCCCTCGGCCCGGACGGGCTGCCCGCGGGTCCGGTGTGCAGGGAGCCGGATCTCGTCGAGGCCGTGCGGACACGGCCGGGCGTGACCCGGTGGGTCTGGCGGTCCACGGCCGACGTATATCCGCGACTGCTCGCCACGGGGGTGCGAGTGGAGCGGTGTTACGACATCGAGGCAGCGGAGACGCTGCTCCTCGGCCACGAGGGACGGCTCGGCGAACCCCGGTCGGCTGCCGCCGCGCTCGCCAGACTGCGCGGCGGCCCCGTACCGCCGGACCCGCCCCAGCGCTCCGCCGAACCGGGCTCGCAGTCGTCCCTCTTCGAACCGCGCCCCGTCCACCTGCCGTTGGCAGACCTCCTGGAGGTGTACGCGGACCAGCGCCGCCGCCACGAGGCGACGGCGCTTCCCGAAAGGATGCACCTCCTGACGACGGCCGAGTCGGCGGGGATGCTGGTGGCCGCCGAGATGAACGAATCGGGGCTGCCGTGGAGCGCGGACGTCCACCGGGCGGTCCTGCACGAACTGCTCGGCGAGCGGTACGCCGGCGGTGGCGAGCCACGACGCCTGGCCGAGCTCGCCGAAGAGGTCTCGGCGGCCTTCGGGAGACGGGTCAGACCCGACCTGCCCGCGGACGTCGTCAAGGCCTTCGCGCAGGCCGGGATCAAGGTCAAGTCCACTCGGCGCTGGGAGATCGAGTCCGTCGACCATCCGGCCGTGAAGCCGCTGATCGAGTACAAGAAGCTGTACCGGATCTGGGTGGCGCACGGCTGGTCCTGGCTTCAGGACTGGGTGCGGGACGGGCGGTTCAGACCGGAGTACCTGCCGGGCGGGACGGTCACCGGCCGGTGGGTGACCAATGGCGGCGGGGCGCTGCAGATCCCCAAGGTGATCCGCCGCGCCGTGGTCGCCGACCCCGGCTGGCGGCTCGTCGTGGCCGACGCCGACCAGATGGAGCCCCGGGTGCTCGCGGCGATCTCCCGCGATCCGGGGCTGATGGAGGTCGCGGGCCGCGAGAGCGACCTGTACCAGTCGGTGTCGGACCGGGCGTTCTCCGGTGACCGGGCGCAGGCGAAGCTCGCCGTGCTGGGTGCGGTGTACGGGCAGACGTCCGGTGACGGGCTGAAGAACCTCGCCCTGCTGCGCCGCCGCTTTCCCAAAGCTGTCGCCTACGTGGACGACGCGGCCCGCGCGGGCGAGGAGGGACGGCTCGTCCGGACCTGGCTCGGGCGTACGTGCCCTCCGGCGGTCGGCGCGTCCGACGCCGCGGACGCCGCGTCGGAGGAGGCAGGCCTCCCGCAGGACGACCCCGCCGAGACCACCGGCGACCAGACGGCCTGGGTCCCCGGGTACGCATCGTCCAACTCCCGTGCCCGCGGCCGCTTCGCCCGCAACTTCGTCGTCCAGGGCAGCGCCGCCGAATGGACCCTGCTGGTGCTCGCCGCCCTCCGGCGCACCTGCGCCGGCCTCGCCGCCGAGCTGGTCTTCTTCCAGCACGACGAGGTGATCGTGCACTGCCCCGCCGAGGAGGCGGAGACCGTGGTGACCGCGATCCGCGCGGCGGCCGACCTCGCGGGCCGCCTCACGTTCGGCGAGACACCGGTCCGTTTTCCGTTCACGACGGCCGTGGTGGAGTGCTACGCGGACGCGAAGTGAGGCGAGGCGAGGCGAGGCGAGGCGGGGCGAGGCGGGGAGGGGAGGGGAGGGAAGGTGCGGGGAGGGAAGGCGAGATACAGGGAGGCGAGGGGAGGCGAGGCGAATGGACGTCGCTCGGGGGATGTGGCGTCAGGTCGCAGTGGCCGACTGGGCCAGGAGTTCCCTCAGCTCCCCCACCACCGAGCTGTCCGTCCCGTCCAGCGCTTCGAGGGCGTACCGCCACAGCTCGTACGCCCCTTCGGCGTCCCCCTCCAGGCTCAGCAGCAGTCCGCGCTGGTGGCGGGCGAGCCCCTCGGTGTACCGGTCGGTGCGGCTGCCGGCGCGGCGCAGCAGCCGGTCGCACTCGCTGGCGGCCCTGGCGCGGAGCCCCGCACCACGCAGGGCGCGCACCAGTCCGAGCCGGGTCTGGGCCTCGCCGTGCCAGTCGCCGTGGCTGCCGAGAATGCGCAGGCTCTCCTCGAAGTGCGGCAGGGCGGCGACCGGTTCACCGAGGGCGAGATGGGCGTAGCCGATGTTGCAGTGCGCGGAGTGCCGGATGATCACGTCGTCCAGCGTGTCACCGAGCGCGAGGCTCCGCTTGTGGTGGTCGATGGCGGCCCGGGGGTCCGTGTGCCCGTACAGGTTGCCGAGGTTGCTGTAGGTGATGGCCTCGGTGTGCTGGTCTCCCAGACTCCTCGAGAGTTCGAGGCTCTGCAGCAGCGCCTCGCTGGACTCGTCGTGCCGGCCGAGCCCTTCGAGGAGCATGCCGCGGTTGTTCAGACCTCGCCGCACCCACGACAGGACGCCGAGCCGCCGCCAGATCGCCAACGCCTCGTCGTTCAGCGCGAGTGCGTCGCCCGCGCGCCCGGTCATGAAGTGCAGCCCCGCGAGGTCCCCGAGGGCGTACGCCTCGGCGGCCTCGTCCCCCAGCCGCCGTGCGGCACCGAGCGCGGCCCGCTGGAGCACCTCCGCCTCGGTGACCCGGCCGCTGCGTTGGGCGTACGGGTGGAGCAGGCGCACCAGGACGGGGACGTACGCGCACATCTGCGCGGGCCGCTCCGCCAACGCCACCACGTTCTCCAGCTCCAGATCGCCCCAGGCGAAGGCCTCCTTGGCGGAGGCGAACGGCACGGTGTCCGCGACGTCCGCTGCGTGCGTGGCCGGCTGCGACGCGGTCGGTCTGCCGCGGTCGTCTCGGTCGAGGCCCGGTTCGACGATCGCTTCGAGGGTGCGCGCGGCGACGGCGGCGTACCAGCGGAGGGCGCGCTCCGCGGGGTGGGGCTCCGCGGGGAGGGGGACCGCGGGGAGGGGGACCGCGGGGAGGGGGAGCTCAGCCTCGGGGAGTTGGACCTCCTCGGGGACCGTGGAGTCGCCGAGCTCCGCCGCAGACGTGCCGCCGACCTCCGCCGCAGACGTGCCGTCCACCCCCTCCGCGGCCGTCTCGCCGACCTTCTCTGAAGCCGTCTCGCCGGTCTCCTGATGCTCCAGCGGCGCCCCCGCGATCTCGCGGGCGAAGTCGCGGACCAGGTCGTGGGGTGCGTAACGGCCGTACGCCGTCTCCTCCAGGAGGGCGACGTCGACGAGGCGGTCGAGGGCGGCCTCGGCGCGGCGTTCGTCAGTGCCGGTGAGCCGGGCGAGGAGGTGAATCCCGTACGCCGGGAGGTCGAGCGCGCCGATACGGTGCAGGGCGAGCGCCGCGTCCCGGTCGGCCTGCCGCTCCGAGGCGCGCAGCGCGTCATGGGCGACGGCCAGTGACCTGCGTACGCTCAGGTCGTCGTACTCAAGGTGGTACAACCGCCCTGCCGTGGCAGCCAGTTGACCGGCGAGCGCATCCGGCGTGAGCGCACGGCGGGCGGCGAGGCGGGCCGCGACGATACGGAGGGCGAGGGGCAGCCGGCCGGTGAGGTCGACGAGCGGGTGCCCGCCGTCGAGCCCCTCCTCTCGTCCGGAGACCGCGCGGAGCAGCGCCGCGCTGTCCTCGTCCGTCAACGGCGCCAGCGGGAAACGGTGCGCGCCGTCCAGTGCCGTGAGCGGCGAGCGGCTCGTCACGATCACCGCGCACCCGGCTCCCGCGGGCAGTAACGGCCGTACCTGTCCGGCGTGCGCGGCGTCGTCGAGCACCATCAGCGTGCGGGTCGGCGCGAGCGTCGACCGGAGCAACGCGGCCGCCGCGTCCGGGTGTTCGGGGATACGCCGCGGTTCCGTACCGAGGCCCCGCAGCAGCGCCGCCAGTGCCTGGCCAGGCGTGAGCGGGGCCATTCCGGGCGTGGCGCCGTGCAGGTTGACGTACAGCTGACCGTCGGGGAAATGGTCCCGCGTCCTGTGTGCCACGTGCAGCGCGAGTGCGCTCTTGCCGACGCCGGCCATGCCGCTGATGACCGCGACACCGGGTCCCGGTCCGGTAGCGGCGACCCGGTGATCCGCCTCCAAGACGGCGCGCAGAGCCTCTCGTTCGTCACTTCGGCCGGTGAAATGTGCTGGCGGGGGCGGGAGTTGGGCGGGGCAGCGGGACCCTGCGAAACGGGAGCCTGTGGCGCCGGACCCTGAGAAGTCGGCTCCTGAGAGGTCGGAGCCTGACACGTCGGAACCTGACACGTCGGACCCAGACACGTCGGACCCCGTGGCGCCCGCCGAGGCGCGCGCAACCGCGGCGCGCGCACCCACGTCGCGCTCGGCCACGTCGCGCCCGTCCTCTGCGCGCCCGACAGCCTCTCGGCCCGCCTCCGCCACGGCCCCCGCCACGGCCTCCGCTGCCGCCTCCTCCGCCACCTCCGCCGCTTGGCCCGGGTTCCGGGCAGGCCTCGGCGCCCCTTCCCGGTCCCATTCCCGGTCCCGTTCCCAGTCCCTTTCCCGGTCCCCTTCCCCCTCCCGAAGGACCTCCAGGTGCGCCCTTCGCACCGCGGCCCCCGGCTCGACGCCGAGCTCCTCGACCAGGCGGGCCCGCAGGTCGCGGTGGACGGCCAGGGCTTCGGCGCGGCGTCCTGTGCGGTGCAGTACGAGCATCAGCAGCCGGTGGAAAGCCTCGCGGAGGGGGTGCTCGGCGACGAGGGCGGCCAACTCCGGGGCGAGATGGTCCAGTCGGACCGCCCCGGCGTCCCCGGCCCGCGCTCCGGCAAGGGCCAGCTCAGCCTCGTAACGCCACTCCAGGACAAGCAGTCGTGCCTCCGTGAGCCGCTGGACGAGCGCGTAGGCGCCGCCCTCGGGTGGCAGTCCGCTCAGGGGGGCGCCGCGCCACAGTGCGAGCGCGTCCGTGGACTCACGCAGCGCGCGCTGCCACTCGCGCCCGGAGTGCGCGGCGCGCGCCGCGGTGACGTGGTTGTCGAAGACGGATACGTCCAACTCGTCCTCGTCGACGCGCAGAACGTACCCCGGCGGTACGGCACGCAGCCGTTCCGGATCGTCGAGCAGGCGCCGCAGCCTCGTCACATGGTTCTGCAGGGAGGCCTGCGCGGATGCCGGCGGCGCCGCGCCCCACAGCGCGTCCTTGAGCGCGTCGACCGAAACGGCCCGGCCCGGCTCCAGCAGCAACGCGGCCAGCAGGGCGCGCATCTTGCCACCGCCGACCGACCGGATCTCGCCGTCGACGCCGTACAGCACAGGCGGCCCCAGCAACCCGAACCGCAGTCCACGGCGCAGCCCGTCCCGCATAACGCCGCTCACTGCCTTCCCGCGCGGCAACTCCACGCCGCACAACGAACTCGCCAACGGCGGCCACCCACCGCCCCGCGCTCGGCTCCCCCTGGTGCCGTTGGCCGTTATGTTAGCGATCTGTTGGCGCCACCTGATGTGATCATTACATCGGATCTGGTTCCGACGGCGCGCGCGTACAACGCGTAACTCGGGGGAGTGTCGCCGCCGTGGCCGGATCCGGGAACGCGAGAGGTCCCGGTCGCCGGAGGTGAGCGACCGGGACCTCCGTCTGTCGCAGCGGCAGCCCGACGCCTTGACGATGCCGTGGAGACGGCAGGCGTCCGAAGGCCGTGACGCGGACATCACGCCCGTTCGACACCGCCGACTACCCGGACCGGCCGCACCGCACACGATGTCCCTGACGCTCCCCCCTTCACCGGGTCCCGCAGCCACCGACGTACACGGCAAGCCGCCACGTCCCAGCCCGCCCAAGTACTCCTCGACGCGTTCCGTGCGACCGTCTCCGAACCGGAAGAGCCGTCCTGACGACGCGCAGGCAGCAGCGGAGGTTCACCACCCCTCGGCCCGCGACCGTCATTGCCCATACTGGGAAGGCACACCGCTCCCCCAGCCGCGAAGTGATCCATGCCCAAGCGCCCCACCACCCGCCCCACCGCCCGTCCCACCGCCCCGGAAACAGTCTGGCTGGCAAGCGGCCACCACTCCGGGCCCGCCCCGGAAGACGCCCTTCGGAACAACCTGCGGAAGCTGAAGGCCAGCGGCACGATCCAGGACTTCCTGGAGCCCGAAACGTCCTCGGAATCAGAATCGGAACCGAAATCGGAACCGAAATCGGGACGGGGAACGGGACGGGGAACGGGAACGGACACGGAATCCGCATCCGCCTCCGCATCCGCCTGGAAATCTGCACCGAACGAGCACGTGTTCGAGGCTCGCTGGCACGTCGCCGACGCCGTCACCGTGCGGGCGCGGCTCACCACGTCCGGGCGCGAGCGTCCGGACCAGGAGCCGCGATGGACACTGGCGGCCGAGGCGGAGCGGCCCTGGGACCCCGCTTGGCCCTCCCCCGCGACCATGTTCTGGCCGGAGACGAGCACCGTGTCCTGGGACCACGACGTCGTTGCCGGACTCCGCCCGCAGGTCATCAACCCACTCCCGCAGGACGATGCGGCCCTGCGCCGCCTGCTCAGGGACGCGGGACGCCGTAGCTGGAGCATCAACGTCGTGGTCCATGAGGCCATGACCCCCGACGAGCGCGGGCTCCTCCCGCTGGCCCGCCTGCTCCCGCCCGGACTACGGCACCGCGTTGTGGAACACCGCGCCGCCCCCGAACAGTTCCAGGCCGTCAACTGGGCTCTGTACGACCTGGGAGTACGGGTGCCGCGGGGCGGCGCCGTGATCCTGCCCGGCACGCCTGCCCGGATCGGGTACGAGGCTGAGGACTTCTCCGTGCGCAGCGTGTTCCTCGACGGCTCCGAGCCGACCGAGCTCCTGGACAAGGTCGTACGGTTCGCCGCGCTGCCCTGGCCGCTGCCGGAAGACGCGGAGAAGGCTCTCACCGCCCTCCGGCAGGACTGGCACCTGGTGACTCTCGAAGAGGAACTGGCGCACGCCCGCGCGCTGGTGGATTCGTATGCCGAGGCACTCGACGCCATGACCAAGTCGCGCGACCGGTACCGCGAGGCGACCGAACTCGCCCATGAGGCGCTGGCCGAGATGAGGGAACTCCGACGGCTCGCACCTTCGGAGCGCGAGACGTCGTACGGACTGCACGGGCGCCAGGCCAAGGCCAACCCGCTGACGACCGCGATTCAGCGGCTCACCGGTCCGCTGAAGGCACGGCGCGTGACAGGCAACGAGGCGGGCAACGAGGCAGGCGACAACGCAGGGGCCCCCGACGTGGCCGGCCCCGGGGGCGAAACCCGCGAGTCCGGCGGCGGCTGATCACCTGGCCGCCTCTCCACGGTTTTCGGGTGGCGGGACACGGGAGGGGCGATTACAAAGGTTCAAAGTTCTCATGAGATGACATAAAGGTCCTCATCATGTCCAGCGCCCCGAAGTGGAGAAAACACATGGCCACCGAGCCTTTCTCTCCCGGTCCGGAACAACCCGGGACACGCCGACACCTCGATGCGACCTCGCTGCACTGGGGAATCACCGAACTCGGCGCCCCGGCCCCCGCCCCGGCCGCTGCCCCAGCGCCTGCCCCCACTGCGCCTCCTGCTCCGGCCTCGGCCCCGGCCCCGACCTCGGCCCCGACCCCGACCCCGACCCGGCGGCTGATATCCGCGGAAGGCGCCCACGGTCAGGTATTTCAGGCGGCCGATGCCGCGATGGACGAGCTGGTGCGCACGGCGGTCGTCTCGCGGCCCCTGGACGATGTCGTTCACCTGGTCACTCTGCTGGAGCAGACACCGGACGGCGTACCGGTCGCGGCGAAGGTGCTGCGGCTGGCCGCGGTGGCACGTTCCGTGGACGATGTCACGCGGCTCGTGGAACTGCTCGGCAGCCCGCCCCACCGCGCCGACCGCATGGACGAGGCGATCCGGGTCGCCGCCGAACAGCGCCCGGTCGCCGAGGTCGGCCGCCTGCTGTTCCTCCTGCACCGCCCCCCGCACGACCCGCACACCGGGACCGAGGCGGTACGTGCGGCCGCTACCGGCCGCCCCCTCGAAGACCTGGTGCAGCTCCTCGGCCACCTGGGCGAAGACCGGGCAACCGGCGGCGCCGGCGCCGAAGTACCGGACACGGACACAAACTCCACCGGCCGTACGGCAGCCGGATCCGCGGTCGGATCCGGGGCCGCTACCGATGGAGGCCCCTCCGCCCGCTCCCTGGCCTCGGGAACGTCCAGCGGCTCCGAGCCCGTCAGGTGGCTGCGCCTTCTGGCCGGCGCTCTCGTCCTGCTCTGCGCAGCGGCCCACTTCCCCCTGCCCTCGGCCGATGCGCCGTCTCGCGGACTCGTCGCGGCGGTCGGCGTTGCCGCTTGCTGCCTGGCTCTGGGGATCGCGCTGCTCCTCAGCAGGAGACCGGCTGTGGCCGCCGCCTGCGCCGCCGTGACAGGTGCGCTGGCCATCGCCCCCCTGCTGGACGGCAGGGTCGGTTCCGCGACGCTGTCCTACGTACTCGACCCCGGCGGGGTGGCCCACCCGCTCCCCGCCCTGTCGGCCGGTATCGCCGCACTCGCCGCACTCGCCGTCCTGGCCGTGACCGTCACGCGACGCCAGACCATCGGCAAACGCCGGATGAGCCTACCCGAGTAGTCAGGCCGTCGCCGCGCACGACCGCCCGGACAAGACGACCATCGGCGTGGGGGGGGGGGGGGGGGGGGGGGGGGGGGGGGGCGGGCGCGGGGGGCCGCCCCCCCCCCCCGCCCGCCCCCCGGGGGGGGGGGGGGGGGCCCCGCCACCCCCCCCCCCCCCCCCGCGGGGCGCCCCCCCCCCCCGCGCCCCCCCCCCCCCCCCCCCCCCCCCCCCCCGCCCCCCGCCGGGGGGGGGCCCCCCCCCCCCCCCCCCCCCCCCCCCCCCCCCCCCGTCTCCATGCCCTGGCACCGCCGTCCGGCGCCTTCAGGTCTTGAAGCCGGCACCGGCCGCCACCCGCTGCCCGCTGCCCGCTGCCCGCTGCCCGCTGCCCGCTGCCCGGGCCATGACACCCCAGTATTGGTACGGACCTTGACCCCGTATCGAGGCACTTGTTCAATGCCTCTGAAAACCTTTCGAATGCCCCCACACCACTGCTTCCGGGTGATATCCGACGCCTCGCCCGCCCCAACAGGAGCGCCTTCACCGTTCAGGGGCTGAAGAGAATCCCCCATGAACACGCAGCCGTACGCGAAATGAGCACGCAGCTGTACGCGAAGCAAAACCCGGGCGGTGCCCGCGACGCACCAACCCGTCGGGCCAACCTGTCCAGCCGGCCTTGCGGGGCCGACCCGGCGCACCGACGTGACGCACCAACCCGACGTGCCATTCCCTCACCAGACGGGAGACACCCTGTGCGAACAGCCGTCCTCAAGATCCCCAGATCCGCAGCGGCGCTCGCCTTCGCCGCGTCCTTGGTCGTGACGGGCTTACAGATCGGGCCGGCCCAGGCCGACGGCGAGCCGTACCGCGACCCGACACTGCCCGTGCCGACCCGAGTGGAGGACCTGCTCTCCCGGATGACCCTGGACGAGAAGATCGGCCAGATGACCCAGGCCGAGCGGGCGTCCGTCACCACCGCCGACATTCCCGCGTACGGGCTCGGTTCGCTGCTCTCCGGCGGCGGCTCCGCGCCCTCGCCCAACAACGCGACGTCCTGGGCGAACATGTACGACGGTTTCCAGAACGCCGCGCTGAGCAGCCGCCTCGGCATCCCGGTCATCTACGGCGTCGACGCCGTGCACGGCCACAACAACGTCTACGGCGCCACGATCTTCCCGCACAACATCGGTCTGGGCGCCACCCGGAACCCCGCCCTCGTACAGCAGATCGGCCAGGCCACCGCGCAGGAGGTCTCGGGCACCGGTATCGACTGGGACTTCGCACCCTGCCTGTGCGTCGCGCGTAACGACAGATGGGGCCGCGCCTACGAATCCTTCGGCGAGAAGCCCGAATTGGCCACGATGATGACCAGCTACATCAACGGCATGCAGGGCAGCTCCCTCAACGCACCCGGGTCCGTGCTGGCGACCGCCAAGCACTTCATCGGCGACGGCGGAACCGACAACGGCGTCAACGCGGGCAACGCGACCCTGACCGAGGCCCAACTGCGCGCCATCCACCTGCCGCCCTTCCAGGAGGCCCTGCGGCGCGGCGTCGGCTCCGTGATGATCTCGTACAACAGCTGGAACGGCGTGAAGGACCACGGCAACCAGTACCTCATCACCACCCTGCTCAAGGGCGAACTCGGCTTCTCCGGCCTCGTCGTCTCCGACTGGAACGGCATCGACGAGATCGACGGCCAGGCCGGCTTCACCGCGGCCGAGGTGAGCCAGGCGATCAACGCCGGCATCGACATGGTCATGGTGCCCACCGAATGGCAGCGGTTCATCTCCACCCTGCGCGCCGAGGTGAACAACGGCCATGTGCCGATGTCGCGCATCGACGACGCCAACCGGCGCATCCTCACCAAGAAGTTCCAACTCGGCCTGTTCGAGAAGCCGTTGACCGACCGCACGTACACACCGACGGTCGGATCCGCCGCCAACCGGGCGCTCGCCCGCCAGGCGGTGCGCGAGTCGCAGGTCCTGCTGAAGAACTCCGGGAACATCCTCCCGCTGGCGAAGACCAACAACAAGATCTTCGTGGCCGGCAAGAGTGCCGACAACATCGGTTACCAGTCGGGCGGTTGGACCATGTCCTGGCAGGGCGGCAGCGGCGCCACCACGCCCGGCACCACCGTCCTGCAGGGGATCCGGTCGGCCGCAGGCACCGGCACCACCGTCACGTACAACGCCAACGGCACGGGCATCGACAGTTCCTACAAGGCGGCGGTCGCCGTCGTCGGCGAGACGCCCTACGCCGAGACCGCCGGAGACCGGCCCGGCGCGATGGGCCTGGACACCACCGACCTCAACACCATCGCCACCCTGAGGGCGTCCGGAGTGCCGGTGATCGTCGTGCTCGTCTCCGGCCGCCCACTGGACATCGCCGCCCAACTGCCCAACTGGAACGCCCTGCTGGCGTCCTGGCTGCCGGGAACCGAGGGCAACGGCGTCTCCGACGTCCTCTTCGGCGACCACGCCCCGACCGGCAAACTCCCCAGCACCTGGATGCAGTCGGCAAGCCAGCAGCCCATCAACGACGGCGACGGAAAGACACCGCTGTTCCCCTTCGGCTTCGGCCTCACCTACGGAACACCGACCGGCCACAGCGCCTACGACGTGACGCAGGCGGAGAGTTACACCTCGCAGTCAGGTACGCAGACGGAGACGACGACGGACACCGGCGGCGGCCAGAACGTGGGCTACATCACCGCGGGCGACTGGCTCGCCTACGGCTCGGTGGACTTCGGGTCGACGACCGCGACCTCGGTGACGACACGGCTGGCCTCGGCCTCCGCGACGACCGGCACGGTGCAGTACCGCCTGGACAGTACGACCGGTCCGGTCATCGCCACCGTCCCGGTCACCACCACCGGCGGCTGGCAGACCTGGACAAGCCCCAAGGTCAACCTCTCCGCCACCGCAACCGGCGTCCACACCCTCTACACCACCTTCACCACCACCGGCTCCGGAGACCTGACCAACCTCAACTGGTTCCAGTTCGCCCGCTGAGCCCGACCGCCCGGCCAAGCCCCTGTTTCGTCACCCCTGTCTCGTCACCCCTGTCTCGTCACCCCGCCGAAACGCGAGGCCGACGAGACAGGAACCGAGCGATCGGACGGCCCTTACTCTGCCGCATGAAGAGCATGTGACAGTGACCATGAACAATCCCAACGGTCGAGGCGTGTCGATGTACGCTGAAGCGAATTGCCCGGGACGATCGTCTTGTGCGAGCCGAAGCGCGTGAACAGGCCCGGGCTCCGCCCGAACCGCGCCGGATGCGCACCTTCGGCGTGCTGGGTGCTTCCGGTCTAAGAACCCCATGACAACGAACGCAGGCACTGCCACGCCCGCCGCACTCCTCGACCAGGCCCGCCGCGACTACGCTGCCCTGCAGTCCCAGCGGCTGTCCCTGGATCTGACCCGGGGCAAGCCCTCCCCCGCGCAGCTCGACCTCGCCGCCGACCTGCTCTCCCTCCCCGGCGATCGGTACACGGCCGCCGACGACACCGACTGCCGCAACTACGGCGGCGCCCTGGGGCTGACCCAGCTGAGGGAGATGTTCAGCCCCTTCCTGCACGTGCCGGTCGACCGGTTGATGGCCATGGGCAATTCCAGCCTGGAGCTGATGCACGATTGTCTCGTGCACGCCTTCCTCGGCAGCACGCTGCCCGGAGCCGCCCGCCGCTGGGCCGACGAGGAGCGGGTGGCGTTCCTGTGTCCCGTGCCCGGTTACGACCGCCACTTCGCCCTGTGCGAGCGCTTCGGCATCGAGATGATTCCGGTTCCGCTCACCGACGACGGGCCGGACATGGCGGTCGTGGCGGACCTGGTTCGCTCCGACCCGGGGATCAAGGGCATCTGGTGCGTACCCAAGTACAGCAACCCCGACGGCACCTGTTACAGCGACGAGACCGTCCGCCGGCTCGCCACCATGCCCACCGCCGCAGAGGACTTCCGCATCTTCTGGGACAACGCGTACGCGGTGCACCACCTCACCGACGAGGAGACCGACGTCGCCGACATCCTCACCGCGTGCGCCGACGCCGGGCACCCGGACCGCGCGTTCGTGTTCGGCTCCACCTCGAAGATCACTTTCGCCGGCGCCGGTGTCGCGTTCTTCGGTTCGTCGGCGGCCAACGTCGCCTGGTTGCGCCACTACAGCGGCAAGCGGTCCATCGGGCCCGACAAGATGAACCAGCTCCGGCACGCTCTCTTCCTGCAGGACACGGAAGGAGTACGACGGCACATGCGCCGGCACCGGGCGATTCTGCGTCCGAAGTTCGACACCGTCAACCGCGTCTTCGCCGAGCAACTCGACGGCACAGGCCTAGCGACGTGGACGCGGCCGAAGGGCGGGTACTTCATCGTCCTGAGCGTCCTTCAGGGCTGCGCCCGGGAAGTGGTACGGCTGGCGGCCGAGGCAGGAATCGCGCTCACCCCGGCGGGTGCCACCCATCCCGGCGGTGAGGACCCGCAGGACAGCGTGATCCGGATCAGCCCCAGCTACCCCGGACTGGATGACCTTCAGAGGATCGCCCACGGGGTGGCCGTGTGCGTACGCGTGGCCGGCTACGAAAAGTTGGCCGCCCGGCGGGCATGATCACCCGCCGCGACATCCTCACCGCCCTGCTACACGACCGCGAGGTCCTGTCCCTCGTCCTGATCACCCACGCCCTGGACACCGCCGCTTCGGCCCACCGCATCGCCGCCCTGGACGCCGGCGAGAACTCGTCGAGCGGGGGACCGGCCCGACGAGTTCTCGCCGCACCGAGGCACCCGTTCACCGTGTCGCTCGTGGAGACCACCACGCGGCTGGAGGCGGGAAAGGGCACCTGACCACCTGCCCGTTGCCACCGCGCGGCCGGGCCAAGTGGCCGCGCCAAGTGGCTGTCGGGCAATATATGCGAGAGTTGCTATATATTGATTCCAGCATGCATGCCCCGCACAGCACCGCCTGCGGGCAACCCGAGAGCACCCCAGGAGCACCACATGGCCACCACCGCCGAACACCGCACCCACGACAACCACACCCACACGCACGGCGAAGGCTGCGGGCACGTCGCCGTCCCGCACGGCGACCACACCGACTACGCGCACGACGGCCACCTCCACAAGAGCCACGAAGGCCACGTCGACGAGTGTGCGAGCACCGACCACGCCGCCCACGACGGCCACGACCACCAGCACGGCGAGGGCTGCGGCCATGTCGCCGTCCCGCACGAGGAGCACGTCGACTACGTGCACGACGGCCACCGCCACGCCGCCCACGACGGCCACTGGGACGATCACTGAGCCGCGTCCGCGGTCGCCTCGAACGCGACACGGGGATCATTGTCACTTGCTAATATATGCATGTGACAATGAATCCCACCCCCAGACCGACCCCCGCGGACGGGCCGATACACGCGCTTCAAGCGGCCAGTGACCTGCTCAAGGCACTGGCATCCCCCGTCCGCGTCGGCATCGTGCGCGAACTGTCCGGGGGCGGAAAGTACGTACACGAACTGGTCGCAGCCCTTGAGGTGAGTCAGCCGCTGGTCTCGCAGCACCTACGGGTACTGCGGACCTCACGCATAGTGAAAGCCCGGCGCCAGGCCCGGGAGATCCAGTACGAGCTCACCGACGAGCATGTCGCCCACATCGTCCTGGATGCCATCCGGCACGCGCAGGAGTGACCCGCCCGCCCGCGACGCCATCAGCCTCCGTCTTCGATCTCGTCGCGGGCCGCTTCCCCGGCCCCTTCCGCGCCGGACTGACCGAACCCGGATTCACGAGCTGGCCGCGCTGGCGCCCCGACGCGAACACCGGCCGTCTCACCGACCGCGCGGGCTGGGGCGGGGTGGCCCGGATCTCATGAAACGGGCGGTGGGGGCCCGCGCCTGCCTCTCCTGTGGACGTGACGCATGCTGGTGACGCGTGCTGGTGACGCGGTATCAGTCGGTGCGATGACCGCCCCCCTCCGCCCCTCCGCCCCTCCGCCCCTCCGCCCCTGGACATGGTCACCACCGCCTGGGCAGAGCCCGGGAACGCGCGTCACAGGTGTCAGCCGGCCGTGGTAGTTGGTCGTACGGGGGTCGCGTCCGGCTCGGGGCGTTGACCGGCACGGCCGTTCCTCTCCTGCTGGCGGGAGAGGAAGTCCTGAAGACGCGCGTGCCGGAATTCGTAGTAGGGACCCGTCTCTCGCAGCACCTGCCGCTGACGGGCGTCCTCCAGAAACCGCATGGCCCGCAACGGGAGGGCACGTTGCACCCACAGCTGGGCGAACACGACCATGGTCCGCCAGCTGTGGGAAACGGTGAGGCCGGCCGCGACGCCGGTCACCATCCCGATGACTACTCCGGTGATGAGCCCGATCGGTACCGCGACCCCAAGCGGGTCATGGCGTGCCATGGCAAGGGCATCGGTCAGCCCGGCGGCGAACCCCACTGCGAGCCCGAAGACCAGCCCGGTCGACAGGCTCTGTTTCCGGTCCTGGTTCCAGGCGGACATGGGACCGACAGGGGAATCCGCGTCCGGCGAGATCCGGGCCAAGCCATCGATCAGCCCGAATGCGACGGTGTAGGCGAGACCGATGGCTGTGCCGACGACAAGCCCGCGCCGCGTCCCTTGAGCGAACCCGAGCGGGATGGCGCTCGCCAGACCGGCCGGAGCCCCGGTCGCGAGCCCGGCCGGAAGTCCGGCGATCAGCCGGCCGAGGAACCGCGCCGGCGGGCTCGCCCGCGATCTCCTGGTGGCCAGGGGCGGAGTCAGGCCCTCGCCCGTCGCAGCGAAGCCGGTCGCGATCCCCGCTGTCAGGGTCGCGACCGGAGCAGCGATCGTCACCGCGACCGGTCCCGCCGCCGGGCCGACGGTCAGCGCCACCGCCGCTCCGACGGCAAGCCCGGACATCAGTCCCCTCCCCGCGTTGAAGCCGCTGCTGCCGGAGCCGCGTAGCAGCACCACGCGTGCGGCACGCCGTTCGGTCACGATCCCCGTGGCGAGCCCCAGCGCTCCGCCGGCCACCGTCGCCGGCAGCACTCCTATGACCGTGCGTTCACCGAACTCGTCGGTGAACCGGGCGACCAGAGCGGCGATCAGCCCCGCGGCGAGAGCGCCACCAGCCACCCCTGCCAGGATTCGCCAGAAGGCGGACGCCCACTCATGAACCCGCCACCATGCCAGCTGCCGTGTCCCCTTGGCGGTCATCCGCGCGGCGATGTGACCGAGCCAGCGTTCTGCTTGTTCCTGTGTGTACAGGCCCGGGGTGTCTGGGCGATCCTGGGCGTACGCGCTCGGCAGGACGCGCCCCAGCAGCCGGTCGTGGATGTCCTCGGGGTCCTGGAACACCCCGGGCGCCAGCAGTTCGTCCACCAGCGCCGTGAATCCCTCGGTGTCCCCGTCAGGGAAGGCGTCTCGCAGCAGGGTCAGCATGAGCGGTGTGCTGAGTGCTCTCGCCAGTACCCCGCGGGGTTCCTCCCGCACCTGCTCCGCGAGACGCCGCTGGAGAGCCGACGGCAGCCCGTCGGGCCGCCAGGCCGTGAGGCAGTTTGCCGCCACCCCCGCCGGAACAGGGTCCAGCTCGAGAACGGCGGCTCCCGGGAGTCCCACCTGGAGTGCTGCCCGCGTGAACTCCTCGCTTCTGCTGAAGAGCACCAGCGGGATACGCAGACGTTTCAGTGCCCGTAGTGCCTCCACCCGCTGATCACCGGTATGGAGGTCCTCGAAGCCGTCGAGGAACAGTGCGACGCGACGATCGCGGATCAACTGTTCCGGAGTCCACCGACCGAAAGGGGACCGGCGAAAGGAGGTGAAGTCGCTGGTGAGCCGGTCGGCGAGCCAGTCCGTCAGCTTCTGCTGCTTCGGGTTCCAGTCATGCGGGGTGAGCAGGACGGGCACGGGCACTCGCGCTCGGGTCTCCTCATCGAGGCTCTCGCGGTGTCTGAGTGCGTTCAGGGCCGTGAGGATCGCAGCCGCGGACTTGCCCGCTCCGGCCCTCCCGAGCACAACCACGCGGCCGGTTCCCATGCCGGCGTAGACCTTGAACAGGTCGTTCAGCCCGCCGTCCGCCAGCATGGCCGGTGTGGCGGCCGCGGTCCCCGGCAGCGCCTCGAAGAGCGGCAGGCCCACGCCCGCCCCCGCACCGATCACGTCCTCCGGACGTCCGGCGACCTCATGGGGAAACCACGACCACGTGACCGGTACCGGACGTTCCCGCTCCTCCAGCCTTCGCGCGTCCTGCCGCTGTTCGTACAACTCGCGGGCTTCCTTCGCCAAGACTTCGGCTGCCTGCGCCGATGTCGCGAGCGGACCATCAGCCGTAGCCGAGCCGGTGCCCTTCAAGGCAGTCCAGGCAGCAAGCACCACCACGACCAGAACACCGGCTGCCGTGTTGCCGATCAGGTCAACCAGCTTCTGGTTCTGGGCGATGACGAGGGCGATCGAGAATCCGGCGCCCACGAGCACCACGAAGGCCCCGAGCAGGGCGAGCCGTCTGCGCCTCAATCTTCTGTTATAGGGCGGCATATGACGGAGTGTGACAAGCATTCTGCAGCGGTGCCACCGCATTGGAGAAAGCCCCGAACGGCAGCCGGGGCCATGCCCCTGGAAGCGAGCCGCCGACCCGAACCGAATCATCCGACCCGGTAGTACGGGGAGGCCGAACCGCGCCGGGTGCGTAGTACAGCGGTACAGCGGTACCGCGCTACCACGTGCCGCGCCTACCTGCTGCGACCTCCGTGTCCGCCGGCTCCGTGGTGGTTGCAGCAGGCATCCGGCTGCCGCACGGGATGCCCTGCGCCCGGCGCCCCGGCGTCCGCCGCGCACTGGGCCCGCTCCGCGCTGTCGACCAGGCTCTCGCTGTCCGACGCCGCGTTGGCCAGGCTCGCGCAGCACAGCGTGAGCAGGAGGGCGCCCGCCACCAGGGGCAGGGTGCGGCGCGGGGGCGGCGGGGCCAGCAGGGCCTGCACTCGCTGGGGCACGGCCCCGCCGGTCGCGGCCAGGGCGGCGGGGCGTGGCATGCCTGCAGAGGCGAGAGCCGCCCGCCCGACGGCGCGGGCGACGACCGTTCGGCTGCCGATCCGGGCCGCGGCCTCCTCGTCCGCCCAGCGTTCCAGTACGAACCCTCCCGCCTCGGCAACCGGGCGCAGCAGCGGGTTGACGGCCGCGGTGAGTCGCCACACGGTCTGGAAGAGGTGGTGGCGGCCGCGCAGGTGGGCCCGTTCGTGCGCCAGGAGGGCCTCGCGCTCCGCGTCACCGAGGCAGCGCAGCATCCCCCGGGACACGACGATCCGTCCGGGAGCGCCGGGAAGCGCGAACGCCTGCGGGGCCTCGTCGTCGAGCACCGCCAGTTCGGTGTCTCCGGGTACCCGGCCGCATTCCCGCCGGGCCCACAGGAGGTGGCGGCCCTGCCGTACGGCAGCCACCCCCAGCGATCCGAGCCCCGCCGCCAGTGCCAGGGCGCTGACGGCCGCGACGGCCAAGGAGACCGGGTCCTGCGTGCGCAGAGCGGCCACCGACCAGTGGCCCTCCTCGGCGACCTCGGGGATCTGGGCGAACCCGGTGAAGGCCAGCAGGGCCAGTGAGCCGAGCCAGCCGGTCGCCGTCACAAGCGCCGCGCACGCCAGGGACCAGGCAGCGGGCCGTGGTGCCGGCCGCCGGGCCGCCCGGGGGGCGAGCATCGCGAGGACCACGGTGACAAGGAGGGGTATGTAGACGCTGATCGTCATCGGTTCACGGCCCGTCGCCGTCGCGTCCGGCGTCCTGCCCGCCCAGCAGGCGGTGCAGCAACTGCTCGTCCTGCTGGGAGAGTTCGTTGACGAAGCGGGTGAGCACCGCCTCCCGGTCCGAGCCGCGCTCCAGCAGGCCGTGCATCCGTACGGCGGTGTCGGACGCCTCGTCGCGGACGGGCGCGTACGCGTATCCGCGGCCCGCCGGATGCCGTACGAGCATGCCCTTGTCGTGCAGGCGCGACAGGATCGTCAGCACCGTCGTGTAGGCGAGGTCCCCGGACAGCCGCTCCAGGACCTGCCGTGCGGTCAGCGGCTCGTCCACGGCCCACAGGGCGGCAAGGACACCGCTCTCCAGCTCCCCGCGTGCCCTCCTGCCGGTCGCCCCGCCGCTTTCACCGCTCGCCCGGTCGCCCATCGCCACCCGCCTTCCCGTTCGGCACCCCAGCCTACCGGCGGACCTACTACGGCATGTAGGACGCCGACGGGATCTCACCGTCCCGTCTCACCGTCCCGCTCTTACCAATTATCTACTACATCTTGTACGAGTTCACCTACTACATGTCGTAGAGTCTGGCCGCCCACTCCATCTGCGGAGGAACGAGCCCCATGCCCCACCTCGGAAGTTCGGCACATCCGCGTGCCCTGGCGGTCACCGCCCTGCGCCCCGGTCCGGTGCCCGCCACGGCACGGGCCGGACGCATCGCGATCGTCTCCGCGAGCATCGGCGCCGGCCACGACGGCGCCGCCGCCGAACTGGCCCGCCGGCTCACGGCCCACGGCCTCGTGGTGGACCGGTTCGACCTGCTGGACCTGCTGCCGGCTTCCCTGGGACGGCTCGTGCGGGACGGCTACCACCGCATGCTCGTCCAGGCTCCCTGGGCCTATCAGCGGATCTACCGCAGTACGGAACGCGCAGGCGGGGGCGGGCCATTGGCCAGAGCCCTGCTGGGAGCCGCCGAGAAGCGCATGCTGAACGCCCTGCACCCCGACACGGGTGCGGTCGTCTCCACGTACCCCGGGGCCAGCCGCGTGCTGGGCAGCCTGCGGCTGCGCGGGCGGCTGGCCGCGCCCGTCCTCACCTATCTCACCGACTTCTCCGTGCACCCGCTGTGGGTGGCCGACGGTGTCGACGTCCATCTCGCCGCACACGCCGTACCCGCCGCCCAGGCGCGGGCTGCCGGAGCGCGGAACGTCAGGGTGGGGGGCCCGGTGGTGGACCCGCGGTTCCGTCCCGGCAGCGCGCGGGAGCGCGACGCGGCCCGGGCACGCTTCGGGCTGCCGCAGAACGCTCCGCTGGCGCTGCTCGTGGCCGGCTCCTGGGGGGTCGGCCCCGTCCGGCAGGTCGCCCTGGAACTACGCGACTGCGGGGCCGCCGTCCCCGTGGTCGTCTGCGGCCGCAACGAGACGCTGGCCGAGCAACTTCGCGCGGACGGTGTCGAACACGCCTACGGCTGGGTCGACGACATGCCCGGTCTGATGCACGCCGCCGACGTGCTGGTCCAGAACGCCGGCGGGCTCAGTTCCCTGGAGGCGTTCGCCACCGGTCTGCCCGTGGCGAGCTACCGGTGCATACCGGGCCACGGTCTGACCAACGCCGCCGCGCTGGAGGAGGCCGGTGCGGCCGTCTGGATCCGCGACCCGGCCGGCCTCAAGGCCGTACTGTGCGACCTGATCGACGGCTCGCTCGGACTGAGCCAACGCACGGTCGGCCTCGCCCTCTTCGCGGCCGAGCCCGATGGCGGACCCGCCGCGGAGATCGCGCGCATTCACCAGGCAGGGCCGCCTCCGTCGCCTGCCCGGCCCACCGCGCGACGACAGCGCCGCGCGGCACGCCGACTCCTCGCCACAGCCGCCGTGGCGTGCGGGGTGTGGGCCTGCGCCGTCGGCACGGGGGTCGCCACCGCGTACGACGGCCCGGGCATGATCCACGCCATCGGACACAGCCTCGACCCGGACGACGCGCCCCCTGTCCCCACCTCCCACACCGAGGGCCATCACTCGTGACCGCCTCACGGTTGCTCCGCACCGCCGCGCTCGCCGCCCTGCCCGCCCTCGCAGCCGCGCATTGCGCACCCGCCGTCTCCACCTTCGGGCCACTGCGCAACCGCACCATGCCCGGCCTCTCGGGCCGGGGCCGCCCGGACCACATCGCCCTGACCTTCGACGACGGACCCGACCCGCTGTCCACCCCGCACTTCCTGCGCCTCCTCGCCGCGCGCCGAACCCGGGCGACCTTCTTCCTGCTGGGCCGCGAGGCGCAACGCTCGCCCGGCCTGGTCCGCGAGATCGCCACGGCAGGGCACGAGATCGGCATCCACGGCTGGCTGCACCGACCGCTGCTGCTACGCGGTCCACGCGCCACCTACGACGACTTCGCCCGCGCCCGCGACACCGTCGCCGACATCACCGGACTGCGACCCACCCTGTTCCGGCCCCCGTACGGCGTCATGTCGACCGCCGCCCACCTCGCAGCCCACCGCCTCCGTCTCACCCCCGTGCTGTGGACCTGCTGGGGCGAGGACTGGACCGCCCGCGCCACACCGGCATCCGTCCACCACACCGTCACCTCCGACCTGGACGGCGGCGGCACCATCCTGCTCCACGACTCCGACTGCACGTCTGCCCCGGGCGCCTGGCGCTCGGCCCTGGGCGCGCTCCCCCTCATCCTCGACACCTGTGAGCAACGCGGCTACGAGACAGGCCGGTTGCGCGACCACGGATGGCCCCGCCCGACCTGACAGGGGAGGCGGAGGCGGAGGCGACGGTCACCACCTCATCCCGGCTCCCGGCTCCTGGCTCCCGGCTCCCGGCTCCTGGCTCCTGGCTCCTGGCTCCTGGCTCCTGGCTCCTGGCTCCTGGCTCCTGAACGAGCGATGCCCGAACCCCGCGGCGGGGTTCGGGCATCGTGCTGCTGTGCTGGGATCAGGACGCTTGCGGGGACAGGAAGAAGGACTGCGCGGTGCTGCCGTCGCAGGTGCTGACCTGGAACTGCGCGCCGTTGGCGGTGCTGGGGGCGGTCAGGCACAGGCCGCTGTTACGGGCGACGAGCGTGAACGTACCGCCCGTCTTGGCGACGGCCTGCCACTGCTGGTTGGCTTCCGCGTGGTAGGACCAGGTCTGGACCTTGGCTCCGGAAGCGGTGGCCGTGGCGCTGCCGATGACGTCCCATGCCTGGGTCTGGGCGGAGGCGTTGCGGTTCAGCACCTCGTAGTAGCCGGAGCCGGCCGAGACAAACTGCCATTCCTGGTTCGCGACGGCGGAGACGCAGGTGTACTGCTGGACGACGGTGCCGTTGGCGGTGCCGGAGTTGGCGGCGTCCACGCACTTGCCGCTGTCCTGGTTGACCAGTTCGTACCAGGCGGAGGAGTTGACGGCGGACGCGCTCTTGTCGGCGAAGGAGAGGGAGTTGATGTTCCAGCCGGCCTTGTCCTCGTTGAGGGTCAGGACCTGCTGGCCCGCCGGGAGGGTGACACTCGCGGTGACCGTGGTCCACTTCTGGTAGTCGCCGGTGGCGGGGATGTCGACCGCGCCGCTGAGATTCGTACCCGACGCGTTGGACAGGTGCAGGGCGCCGGTCACGGCGGAGGGTGCCGCCACGCGGAAGCTCACCGTGTACGTACCGGCCGCCAGCGGCTTGACGGTGTAGCGGAACCACTGGGAACTCGCCGTGAAGCCCAGGTTGTAGCCGCCGCCGGTGTCGGTGGTCGTCATGACGTCGACGCCGTCGGGGCGGTAGGTCTCGCTGTTGTTGACGGAGGAGACGCTGTAGCCGACGCCCTGGCCGCCGGTGTCGTAGTTCTCGGCCTGTACGGTGCCGGGCAGCGCGGCGGCGGTGCCGCCGTACGGCGCCTCAGTGGTGGGGGTGGCGCCCGTGCCTCCCTGCCAGCTGTTGTTGGTCACCGTGGCGGTGAAGGTGCTGGAGTTCTTCTGGTACGCCGTCATACCGGACTTGAGCCCGCTGACGGTGTTGCTGGTGATCGTCGCCGATCCGACGGGCGCGGGGAAGTACGGCGGTGCGATCACGATGCCGTTGCGTCCGGGGTTGGTGATCGTGTTGTTCTGCACCTTCGAGTTGGTCGAGTTGGTGAAGCCGATCCCGTCGAAGAGCGAATCGGAGATGGTGTTGCCGGTCATGGTGACGTTGCTGATGGCACCGTTGTTCGCACCGGCGGCGCCGTCGCCGATGATCACCGCGGGCGTTCCCTGGCCCCAGGAATTGCCGCCGGACCGGACGATGACGTTGTTCGTGATCGTCGCGGAGGTCAGGTCGCTGCCGTTGTCGCTGAACACACCGGCGTTCAGGGCCATCATCCGCCCGGAGTCGGCGAGGTAGTTGTCGCTGATGACGTGACCGCCACCGCCGTAGATCCCGATGCCGTGGGCACCCCAGGGGGCGATCGCGGTGTTGTGGGTCATGGTGACGTTCGACATCGGCGGGTAGGTCTGCGACGGGTCGCTGGCCTTGAAGGCGACGGAGTTGATGGCCAGCTCGTCGTCACCGGTGCCGCGGATGTAGTTGTTGGTCACCGTCAGGTCGGACCCGGTGAACGTGTTGAGCGCCTGGTTGTTCACGTTGATGCCGTCGGCCCAGATGGACGTCAGACGGTTGTTCTCGATCGTGCCACCGGTGCCCGAGGCCCAGAAGCCGGACATCGTGTGCTGCGACCACAGACCGCTGGCGGACCAGTCGGTGCCGGTGGTGTCCATCGCGCCGCCGTCACCGTTGTGGCGGCTGGTGGAGTTGGAGTCGATGTGGAAGTCCCGCACGGTGCACGAGGTCACCGAGAACAGCGCGCTCATGCCACCGGTGAAGGGCAGGGGCACGTCGCGGTAGACGTTGCTGTACCACTGCCCGGCGCCGGCGATCGTGATCCCCTTGGCGGTCAGCCCCGTGGTGCCCTTGACATAGAAGGTGCCCTGCGGGATCCAGAGGATCTTCTTCTCTGTCTGCGCCTGGTTGATGCAGGTCTGGATCGCGGCGCGGCTGTCCACATACCCGCTGGCGGCCGAGCCGTTGGTCGGGACAGTGCTGGCGACCGCGCCGCAACTGGTGATGGAGATGGAGTTGGCCGGCTGCGCGATGGGCGCGGGCGGGTTCTCCACGTCGATCACGTCGATGTCGTAGTACGACGCGGTGTTCGTCGAGCTCTTCTTGAGCTGGATGGTGCTGCCGGCCGCAATGGGAGTGCCGGTGACGAATGTACGCGACTCGTCCCAGAAGACCCGCGGGCTGCCGTTTGCGGGATTCTCGTCGGTGCTGCTGTTGTACGAGCTGCCTTCGTATATCCAGGTTTGCTTGGAATTGAGGTTCAGCGCCTGCCGGAACGTGCCGTTGACGTACAGATCGAGGGTCGCGGTGGCTCCGGCGCCGTCGGAGGAGTCCGGAATGCTGGCGCGGACGTTGAGGTAACTGACCGGCTTGCCGGTGTTGTTCGTCCACTGCACCGACTGATTGGTCGCGGCGAGGTGCGCGTAGGCGAGCCCGGACGCCTCCAGGGCGGCGCTGGAGTACTTGCTGGTGGGTGCGGAGGTGACCGCCACCTTTGTCGCACCGCCGGCGAGGGTGCCGTTTTCAGCTTCGTAGCTGGTGAAGGCGGTGGTGGCGCCGGCCGCGGTGGCCGTGGTGGTCGCCGCGCCGGCTTCGGGGGCGGCACTTGACGGGCCGAAGGTCATCCACGCCAGGCCGCCCACAGCGACGGCGGCGGCCGTGGCCACCGTCATCACACGGCGTCTGGCGCGCGACAGACGGCGCAGACCCTTCGACCTTCCGAAGCGTTTTGGACGTGCCGGGGCCTCATGCACAAGGAACTCCTCGAAAGTGGGGGGGGGGAGGATGGGCTCAGCGATCCGCCGAAATCAGAATGAGGGTCCAGGACATGGGAGTCGGCCCGGTGCCCGGACGCCCCGAACCTATAGAGCGCCCTGACGCAGGCACAAATTCTCAACCGCCGGCGCGACGGGAAAGCGCGTCGAACAAAAAGTGGCAAGGAAAAGGAGCGCGGCTGGGGGTGCTGTGACCTGAGGTCCTTTCCACGAGCACCGATCTATCACTTATTCGATGTGACTTGATTCACTTCCGCGCGAGGTGTGGCCAGGCCCCGCCGTACCGGAGGTTCGTGCCTCGCCCCGGCAGGTCGGCCACTCCACTCGGCGGGTGGTCCCGGCCAGCAGCAGGTCGGGGCCGGTGGCGGAGAGGTACGCCCCGTCGGCGATGTAGGCGGTGCCTGCCCACCGCGAACCGGCCACCACCCTCGGCAAAACGCGTTGCCCCGGCATCGTGGCACCGCCTCGGACCGGCGCACAAAGTGGCGCCGCCGGTTCCGGAGAACTGGAGACCGGCGGCGCCTATCTCCCGCTGACGCGGCGCCTACCTCCCGCTGACGACCCTGGTCCTCGGATGAGGAGTCGTCACCCCTCGGGTTCTTCTGGATGGACTCCTGAAGCGGTTGGCTGGGGCGCAAAGTATCCGCCGCCTCTTTGTCGTTCTCGGTCCGCTCGCCGTCGTCGAGTCTCAGTTCGGCATCCCGGAACTCTTCCAGAACCTCTTCGGCGCCGGTCGCGCAGCATCAGGTGCCCGGCAATCGACTTCAGACCATCGCCACAGGCGCCTCAAGCAGAAGCCAGACGCACACCATCAATGATCGGCCGGACAGCTCCTGGCCCACCTGCCCGCGTCGGCGCCCGAACCGCCGGGCGCGGTGCCGACGCCGTCAGGCGGGGACGCGGCGCCGCGAGACGGTGCTCACCAGGCCGGCGATCACCGGGCCGACGGATGCTGAGGGTCCCCTGGGGACGGACGCTCCAGCACTCCGGCCGCGCGGTGCCGACCGGGGTGCTGCCCACCGGCGCAGACGAGGCGGAAGAACTCCAGCGTCCACGCGCGCTGTTCCTCGGTGTCCGGCACCCTCGTCCCCCTGGCCCGTTCCATGGCCGCCCAGGCTGCCTGCGGCGCGATGTCCAGGAGGATCATCAGGGAGACCGCGATCAGGGAGGACCGTCCGATGGCGCAGCGGCAGTGCGCCACGACATGGGCGCCGGCCCGCAGCTCCGCGGCGAGCTCCCGCAGCGCCGGCAGCACGACGGGGATCGACGGGACCGTGAAGTCGGGGATGGGCAGGGCGACGAACCGCAGCCCGGCGGCCTCGGCGAGGCGGGGCTCGTCGGTGAGCCCGAGTTCGGCGCGCTCGGCGTCGGGGAGAGCGCAGACGAGGATTTCGGTGCCGGCGCCGCGCAGGGCCGCCATGTCGGCGGCCAGGAGCCCGTGACCGCGGGGCCGGACCATGGTGCTCAGGCGCCCCGGTCCCCGCGGACCGGCGACAGTGAACAGGACGGGGGCGTGCGGCTCGGTCATCGGTGGGACGAGCCCGGCGGGAGCCAGCGGTAGCAGTCGCCGCACTCGTCGGCGAGCCAGCCGTTGAGGCTGCCCAGGCCCCGCTCGTTGATCTGCCCGTCGTGGATGCCGTAGGCCCGTTCCGGCTGGACGGCGCGGACGAAGTCGATGGCCTCGTCCGTCTTCATCCATGACCCCTGCAGGGGGACCAGCAGGGTCTCCACCGGTCGGTCGGGAACGTACAGGGAGTCCCCGGGGTGGTAGACGCGGTCCTCGACGAGGTATCCGAGGTTGGCGCAGTCCGGGAGGTCGCCGTAGATGCGCGCGTGCCGCCCGCCCTGGGCGGTCACCCGGAAGCTTGCCGCGGTGAACTCCTCGCCGGGGGCGACGCCGGTGAAGTCCAGGCCCGGGATCCGCGCCGACTTGGGGGCGTAGACGGGCACGCCCAGCCCCTTCAGCCGCAACAGGTCGACGTGGTCGTCGTGCTCATGGGTCACCAGGACCGCGTCCGCGCCGGCGAGTGCCTCGGGCTCGCTCCAGACTCCGGGATCGATGACCAGCGTGCCACCGCCGTCGTGCTCCAACCGGACACAGGAATGGGTGTACTTGGTGATCCGCACTCGCGTGAGCATAGTCCGGAGGCTCTGCGAATTCCTTCGGTGAATGGCCGGATAATGTCGGCCGGGCGCATCCTGGGGTGTTCCTGGGTGAGCAGCGACAACCAGGCGCCGCATGCGTTCCGGAGAGTCGATATCCCGTCAACTTCCGTGCGTATACCCGGAGTTCACCTTGTGGTAAGAAGTGCTCGCTGTTAGCTTCGGAACATGGACAAACCTGACTCGAACGTCGAGGAGCTCGCCGACCTGGCCGAGCTGGAATTCTCTCCGATCGCCCCGGAGGATGCCGCTGAGCTGGACGACCGTGTTTACCTGCTCGGTGTCCGCCCGGAGTTCGTGAGCCGGTAAATTCCGCTCGTCACCCGCCCCCGCGCTGCGCCGGGGGCCTGTTGTCAGCAGAGGTTCACCACCGGAAGCGGTGCCGGGCCTCGCCCTTGGGGGATGGGGATTCAGCGCGTGGTCATGGATCGTCTGCCGGTCGGCTTTCCCGCTGATTCAGTGCTGTGGCTGCCGGTCGACGCCGCTGACGACACCATTCGTGAGGCGATCGTCGCGCTCGATCCCGACCGTCGCCTCGGGAGTGCGAAGCGCCCCGTCTTCCTGACCGCATGGCTTCCCTGCCTGAAGGGAAGCTGTCTGTCGTTTCTCGGTCTGAGCCCTGCCGGCCACCAATGGCTGGCAGGGCTCGCCGGTGACGCCTTCGCCGCGGCACGCCGGGCCGAACTGACCTCCGCGCTGGCCGCCGCGGACCCCGGCGCCGCGTTGCCGGACGACCCGATCGAGCAAGTGACCGTCCTGGTACGGACGTTGGCCAGGGCCGAGACCGGTCCGGCCCAGTTCGGGCTCGGGCGACAGCCGCTGTGGTGCGGCCCCGACGGAGGCAGCGGCCTCGCCTGCTCCTGCGATCCGTCGACCGGCCGGCCCGGCCTGACGGGGTCCTTTCTTGCCGGGGGTTCAGGAGCCCAACTGCTGACAGCGGGCGGCGCGGATCTCGCCGAACTGATCGACACGCAGCCCTGGGGCCCGCAGGTACGGGAGGCGGTCCACGCCGCCGAGGCCGAACTCGACTGGCCGGCGAGGGTGGAGTTCCTCGTCGAGGAGGGCAGGCCCCACATCGTCACGAGCACCCGAGCATCCCTGCGCGGTGCCGCTCTCCTGCACGCTGTGGCCACCCGGTACGAACACGGCCGGCTGACCCCCGCGCAGGCGGTGTCGCTGGTGGAGCCGCTGGACGTCGAACAGGCGCGTTCCGGGGCGGCGCAATCCCTTGATCTGCCGGTGGCGGCACGCGGCCTCGGCGTGTCGCCCGGCATCGCCTCCGGCGCCGTCGTCTTCAGCGCGACCGACGCCGTCGCCGCCCAGGCCAACGGCGGACAACCGGTGCTGGTCCTCATCGAATCGAGGCCGGAGGATCTTCCGGGCCTGCTGGCCGCGGCGGCCATCGTCACCGAGCGGGGCGGACAGACGTCGCACGCCGCGGTCGTGGCGCGCGGGCTCGGGCTGCCGGCCGTCGCCGCCCTCGTCGACGGCGTCCTCGACGCCGACGCCAAGGTCCTGCGCACCGCGCACGGCGACACCGTCCACGCCGGCGACCTGGTCACGGTGGACGGCCACACCGGAGTGATCCACCTCGGCGGCCGCACGGGGCCCACCACCGGACGGCAGGCCGCGGTGGAACTGCCCGGCTGGCTCGACGACGCGCTCTCGGGGCTGCCCGGCATCGCCGTGCGGGTGAACGCCGACACCGGCGCGGACGCCGCCGCCGGGCGGGCACTGGGCGCCGACGGGGTGGGACTGTGCCGGCTCGAGCACATGTTCCTCGGCGAGCGCCATCAGATACTCCAACGGATCCTGATGGCCCGGCCCGGCCCTGACATGACGGAGGACCTCCACACCGTGCACGGCCTCCTGCGGGCGGGGATGACCGACGTACTCGCCGCGATGGACGGACGGCCTGTGACGATCCGTCTGCTGGACCCCCCGCGCCACGAGTTCCTCCCCGATCTGACCGAACTCTCCCTGACCACGGCGGCTACGGGCGCCCCCGCCGACCGGGACCGCCTCGACATCACCCGCCGCCTGCACGAGCACAACCCCATGCTGGGAGTGCGCGGTGTGCGGATGGGAGTCCTGCTCCCGGCGCTGACGGCCGTACAGATCAGGGCGCTGGTGGAAGCGACCCTGGCGTTGCGCCGCGCCGGCCGGGATCCGCGGCCCGAACTACTGGTCCCCATGGTCAGCGCGCCGGCGGAGCTGGACTTCGTCCGGGGCATGCTCGACGACGTCTGCGCCCACCTGGGAACCTCCCGGGCGCAGGCGGGCATCTCGCTGGGCGCCATGATCGAGACCCCGCGGGCCGCGCTGCTGGCCGGGTCGATCGCCCGCCGTGCGGACTCCCTGTCGCTGGGCACAAACGACCTCACCGCACTTGTCTGGGGCCTGTCCCGCGACGACGCCGAACAGCACCTGCTGCCCGCCTACCAGGACCTGGGCCTCCTCGCCGAATCCCCCTTCGCCCGGTTGGACGTCGAAGCGGTCGGGACCCTGGCACGCCAGGTCGCCGCCGAGGCACGAGCCGTACGCCCCGACATCACGCTCGGCGTCTGCGGCGAGCAGGCGGCCGACGCGGCGGCCGTGCGGTTCTTCGCCGAGGCGGGCTTCGACCACGTCTCGTGCGCGCCGCCACGGATCCCCCTGGCCAGACTCGCCGCAGCGCGGGCCGCCGTCGCACCAGGAGCGGCGGACGTTCATTCGGCGGGGGCGGGGCGTTGAGCGAGCCGGCGATCGTCGTGGAAGGGCTCGGCCGTACCTTCAACGACCGCGGACGCGAGCTCGTGGCCCTGCGGGACGTCAGTTTCCAGGTCGGGGCCGGTGAGATCGTGGGCCTGCTGGGCAGCAACGGCGCCGGCAAGACCACCCTCACCAAGATCCTCGCCACCCTGTTGCTGCCCACGGCCGGTGCCGCCCGGATCTTCGGCCACGACGTCACCCGCGATCTGCGCGAGGTACGCCGTATGACAGGCGTCGTACTGGGCGGCGACCGTGGCCTCTACGCCAAGCTGAACGGCCGCGACAACCTGCGGTTCTTCGCCATGCTCGCCGGCGTGGGCCGACGCGGCCTGAGCGCGAAGCTGGACGCCGCGCTGGAGGAGGTCGGCCTGGTCGGCGCGGCGGACCGCGCGGTGGAGACGTACTCCAAGGGCATGCGCCAGCGGCTCCACATCGCCATCGGCATGATTGCCGAGCCGCGCGTCCTCCTGCTCGACGAACCGACCGTGGGCCTTGACCCGGTCGAAGCCGAACGGCTGCGCGGCACCGTCGCCGGACTGCGCGACACCGGGGTCTCCGTCCTGCTCACGAGCCACTATCTGCTCGACATCGAACGTCTCGCCAGCCGGGTGATCATCCTCGCGGACGGCACTCTGGCGGCGGACCTGCCGGTCGAGGAGTTCGCCCGGCAGGCCGGCTACACCGCCACCGTGACCGTGCGCGGCACCGGCAGCCCGCCCGACGGCGGCGCCCTGTCGTCCCGCGACATCGCCGTCGGCGGCGTCGACGTGGCCGACGGTTCGTGGACCCTTCGACTGCACGTCCGCGACTGGAGTGTCGGCTCGTTCGGCCTGCTGGAGCAAGCGCTGGCGCACGTCAGCGTGCTGGACGTGCGCATCGACCCGGTGCGGCTGGAGGACGTCTACTCGCACGTGGCCGCGCGCCTGGCCGACGGCAGCCAGGTCGGTGGAGTGAAGTGAGGGGCGCCGCGTGGATGTTCCTGACCGCGTTCCGCATGGAGCAGCGGGCCATGCAACGCAATCCGCTGCTGCTGGTCAACTCCGGAATGCTGCCCGCCGTGTTCCTGGTCATGGCGGTGGAGACCGGCCGCCCCGGCTCGGACGGCGCGGCCGAGCTCATCGTGGCCGTGATGCTGACCGCGCTGTGGGGCTCCACGGTGTGGATGAGCGGAGGAGTGCTGCGCCGCGAGCGCACCTTCGGCACCCTCGCCCGCTGTGTCTCCGGAGTCTGGTCGCCCTACCTGGTGCTGCTGGGCAAGAGCCTGGGCGCCACCGTCACCAGCGTCGCCGCGATCCTTGTCAGCACCGGCGTCACCGCAGCGGCCCTGGGGCTGCCGCTGAGCGTGTCCAACCCGGCGTGGGCCGTTGTGTCGCTGGTGGTGCTGGTGAGCTCCGGCACCGCTCTGGGGGCACTGGTGTCCTGCCTCTTCCTGGTGACCCGCAACGGACTGGTGTGGTCCCACGCGTTGATGTATCCCGTCTTCGCCCTGGGCGGGCTGCTCATCCCCACGGACGCGCTGCCCGAGTGGCTGCGCTGGGCGCCCGAACTGCTCAGCCTGCACTGGATCAAGGACTGTCTGGTCGATGCGACCACCGGCGGCGTCACGGTCGCCCCGCTGGGCGTCGCGATGCTGCTGACCCTCGCCTACTTCTCCGCCGCGGGCTTCGCCTACCGCCGGTCCGTCGAGAGGTCCCGGAAGGAGGGGACGCTTGACCTCGCTTGACACCGCCCCCTCGCATACAGCAGCGCCGCCCCGCGCCTCCCTGGCCTGGCGGTCGGCCGAGGCGGCCCGCATGGGCTGGCTGGAGTACCGCGTACTCCAGACGCCCGCCGGTCTGCTCGGCGCGACCCTGCCGCGCGGGGTCCTGCAGATCCTGTTCTTCACGACGCTCGCGGGCGTCCTGGCCGGTCCCGGACATCGCGAGTACGCCTTCGCCGGATCGCTGGTGCTGGCGCTGAGCAGCACCAACGTCAACGGCGTGGTCGCCGTGCCCGTCCTGGACAAGCAGTACGCCACCTTCGCGCGGGTCCGCACCGGCGCGCTGTCGCCCACCGTCACCCAGATCGCCCGGGTGCTGCCCTACCCCGTCATGGGCTGGATCCTCCTCGTCGTCCAGGGTGCGATCGCGGCGCCCCTGCTCGGCATGACGGACTTCGCCCTGCGACTGCTGCCCTGGGCCTGGGTGTACGGGCTGATCGCGCTCACGCTCAGCGTGCTGGGGCTGGCCGGGGCGACGATGACGGTCGGCAAACGGGCCGACGTGGTGGCTCCGAACGTGCTGTCGTACCTGGTCATGCTGTGCAGCGGTGCGATCGTCCCGCCCGGCCGGGTGGGATGGGTGGACGCGATCGGCCAGGTGCTGCCGGCCCGGCACGGCCTGGATGCCGTGCGCGCGGGGATGGAGGGCCGTCCCTGGCTCGGCGACCTGGGTCTGGAGGTCGCCGCCGGTCTCGGGTTCACCGTCCTGGCCGCGCTGTCGATCCTTCTCCAGGCCCGGCGCGCGAGCAGACACGGCCACGACGACTTCGAGTGACCGATGTGCCCAGACCCGAGGGGAAACCGATGAGCATCATCCGCCTGCCCCTGGCCGTGCGGACCGCAGCGGACCACGCGGCGTCCGCTTCACCGCCCGGCAGAGCTCTGCGCGTCGCCCTGGTCAACATGCCCTGGGCACGTATTCACGCGCCCTCCATCCAGTGCGGACTGTTGCAGTCGATCACCCGCGAGGCCGGGCACGAGTGCGACAGCCACTATCTCAACATCGAGTTCGCCTCCTTCTTCGGCAGCAAGGCCTACGACACCATCGCCAACGTCGCCTCGGAACGGCTGCACCTGATGGGGGAATGGCTCTTCTCCTACGCCGCGTTCGGCGAAGTGACCCCGGACGACGACTACTTCGCCGAATATCCGGAAGTGAAGTCCATCTGGGACGAGCTCACCGGAAAGGGCCTCGACGACCTCGTGGAGATGCGTCGCGAGACGCTGCCGGACTGGATCGCCGCATGCGCGGCCAAACCGGTGTGGGGGGAGTACGACGTCATCGGGTTCACCTCCACGTTCATGCAGAACACGGCGTCCCTCGCACTGGGGAGAAAGATCAAGGAATTCCACCCCGGTGTGACCCTGGTCTACGGAGGCGCGAACTTCGACGGGGAGATGGGCGCCGAGTACGCGAAGAAGCTGCCCTGGCTCGACCACGTGGTGGCCGGCGAGGGCGACATAGTGTTCCCCGCCCTGCTGAAGAGCATCGCCGACGGCACCAACGCCCCGATTCCCGGCGTGCTGCGGCATGCCGCCACCCACGCGCCGCAGGCCGCCGACGCCCAGCGCCCGCAGGTCCTCGACGACCTTCCCACCCCGGACTACCGGGACTACTTCGCCTGGCTGGAGCGCTTCGACCGCGCCCGGCTGCTCGACCGGGCCCCCGTACGGCTGCCGGTCGAGTTCTCCCGGGGATGCTGGTGGGGGCAGAAACACCACTGCACCTTCTGCGGACTCAACGCGCTCGGCATGGCGTACCGCTCCAAGTCCGGCGAGCGCGCGTTCAGTGAGCTCAGCGAGCTGCTGCGCGAGTACCCGGTGGTGCACGTCGACACCGTCGACAACATCCTCGACATGGGCTACTTCTCGTCGCTGTGCACGCGGCTGGCCCAGGAGCACTGGGACGTGAACCTCTTCTTCGAGGTGAAGGCCAATCTCACCCGGGAGCAGCTCGCGACCCTCACAAGCGCCGGGATCCTGCGCATCCAGCCCGGCATCGAGAGCCTCAGCACCCATGTGCTGCACCTGATGCGCAAGGGCGCGAGCAAGCTGATCAACATCCGGCTCCTGAAATGGGCCGGCTACTACGGGATCGACGTGGCCTGGAACATCCTGGCGGGATTCCCGGGGGAGACCGAGGAAGACTACGCGGAGCAGCTGCGCCTGCTCCCGCTTCTGCACCATCTGCAGCCGCCCGGGGGCTGCGGAAGGATCTGGCTGGAACGCTTCAGCCCCTATTTCACCGACCCGTCCTTCCCCATCGACAAGGTCCGGCCCCGAGCCAGCTACGGTCATGTCTACCCGGCGTCGTTGGACCCCGAGAAGATCGCGTACTTCTTCGACTACGAGGCGTCCGGCACCGTGTCCCACGAGACGGTCGCCGCGCTGAACGCCGGCGTCTCCACATGGCAGACCCGCTTCGCCGAGTCGAAGCCCAGCCTCGTCTACCAGCGGCTGCCCGGGAAGCTGACGCTGATCGACCGCAGGACCGACCAGCCTCAGCGGGCCGTACTCGCGGGGTGGAAGGCGGAGGCCTACGAGTCCTGCGGAGACGCGCCCCGTTCAGCGGCGGCAATCGCCCGCCGGCTGGCGACACAGAACGTGTCAGTCTCCGAGGACGAGGTGACGGCCTTCCTCGAACAGTGCTGTCGCGCCGGCGTGATGGTGTCGGACGACGGCAAGTACCTCGGCCTCGCACTGCCGGAGAACCCCGGCTGGTAGCCGTCGTGGCCCCGTGCCAAGGAGGGATGAGCGTATGACAGCAGTCGCATCGGCCCTGGACAGGGTGCGCCTGGGCAGGAGCGTCGCGTCCCGCCTGGCCGCGTCGACACACGCGGACGCCGCGTTCCTCGCCGGGAGTTCGGCAGTCGGGCTGGGCAGCGCCACCAGCGACATCGACGTCTATCTGGTCGGCGCCCCGGCGGGAGACAAACGGCAGCAGATGTTCGCCGACGACATCCGTGTCGACGTACAGCATCTCTCCCTGGACACCCTGGAGTCGCTCGTCGACCGGGTCCTCGGCACGGGACTGCGCTCGGACCGGACGGGGGAGACGCTGTCGGACCGTGAGATCGCACTGACCGTCCGGCTGCGCACCGGTGACATCGTGACCGACTCGGGCATGCTGGCCGCGCTGCGCGGACGACTCGACGAGCATCCTCTGCGGCTTTCCCGACTGGTCATGAACAACTGGATGCTCGCCGCGTTCTTCGCGGCCGAGGACTGCCTCGGACTTCGCCAGTCGGACGACCCGTGCGACCTGGACGCGGCCGCGCTCGCCGGTCGACGCGCCCTCGTGTGCGCGGGGAAGGCGCTGGCCGCAGCAGGCGGGGACCTCTACTTCGGCGAGAAATGGGTGTGGCGGCAGCTCGCCCGCAGCGGTCCCGACGGGTTCCCTTTCCCGGAGTTCCAACGGCTCCTGCGGGACGACCCCCTGGCTGTCGACCCCCATGCAGGACTGTCCGCGCTGACGTCGTTCGCCCAGACCTGCCTGATCGCCACGGCCACCCTCGGCTGGCAGGGCGTCGACGTCTCCCGCTGGCCCGCCTGGCCGGCGGGGAGCGGTCCGCTGCGCAGGTCCCCAGCGTTCCTCCCGCGCGCCTACGACGACATGGTGACGCTGGTCCAGCCCGCCGGCCGGCACTTCCGCCTGCCGCCCGACGCGGCGCTGGTCTGGGGCCTGAGCGACGGGCGTTCCGCGCAGACCGTCGCGGAGCACTCGCTGCGTCTGTCGAAGGAGGCGCCCGCGTTCACCGGACTGACCGACGAGCGGTGCCGACGCATCACAACCGAGTTGCGGGAAGCGGGTCTGCTCACCGAGACGGTCGGACAGTGGGGAGCGATGTGAGGTTCCGTCAGAAGCACAGCTCCACCCTCGACCTCGCACTCGCCCTGCAGCGCGAGCTGATCGGCCGCACCGGCTCCTGGGAGCCCAGCTTCCTGCCCCGGCCTGTCACCCCGGAGACGGACCTGCTCCTTGACGGACTGCGGTCATGGGCGCGGACCGTCGGCTCCGGCCTGCCCGCGTTCCTGGCCGCCGCCCGCCGACCGGAGGACCTCCTCGGCCTCGTCGACGACGACCGCCTCCGTCCAGGAACGGAACTCGTCACCACCGCGCTGACCGCCGCGGCGCCGGCCCTTGCCGAGGCGCTCCCCCGGTTCGAAGAGGTCCGCAAGCAGGCGGCTGCGGAGATCAACGACTTCCTCCGCCCCGAGCGTTACCTGGCTCCCCTCTGCGCGGCGCTGGGCGCCAACGAGACTGAGCGGACGCTGGACCTCCACCTCGTGCCGCTCGCGCCCGCCCCGCCGGCCGCAGGCTTCCTGATCGACGCGGGCAGAGCCACGGGCGTCTACGTCGACTGCCGCCGCTTCCGTGGATCGACCCTCGCGGACGCCGTCCTGACCATGCTGGGCTGGGCGCAGCTGAAATCCGGGGCCGTCCCCGACGGCCACCTGTCCACCGAGCTGGTCCGCCGCCTGCCCGGCAGCTCTCCGTACCAGCGCCGGCTGCGGGTTCTCCTCACCAAGATCCTCGTGGAGATGACCGCCGGCCATCTGGTACGCGCGGTGGACTCTGCCCACCGCCCCTGTGCCGACGTACTGGGCACCAAGTGGCGCTACGCGCGCCTGTATTCCGTAGCCGAACGGCACTGGCCCCGATACCTCGACGGCGACGTCGACCGCGCCGAGGCCCTGACCCTGATGGCCGCGGACCTCGCCGCACACAGCCCGCGCTGGTTCGTCGACTCCGTCGACCCCTCCTCGCTCGCCGCCGACTTCTACCTGCTGGAATGGCTGACCGCGGCGGGCGACCGCACGGCCAGAGCACGGCTGTTCCGCTGGCTGCCCCATCTGTGCGCTGAGCTGGCGGGGCATCTGGACAACGTGATCGGCAACGAGCTCGGACACTACGAACGAGCCAGAACGCACCACCATCCGCAGGAACTGGCGGACTTCATCACGGAGATCAACCAGGGCGACAGCCGTGTCACCTGGCAACGGCTGCGCCGCGAGACGGGCCACGGTCGGGCGCTGCAGCTCGCCACGGAGGCATTCGCCGGTCCGGGCGTCGAGTTCGGCGGAGAAGCGTGGGCACCGGTGGCCGCCATGGTGCGGCGCTACGTCCGGCACGAGCTGCCCGACCGGGTCTTCGTCGACCAGTGCTTCACCCTGGAGCACAACAACGGCTCGCTCTTCGACAAGTACCACGACACAACGACCATGCGTGAGGTGCTGGACGCCCAAGCGGCGACCGATCTCGACACCCTGCTGACCCACGCCTCGGCCGAAGTACGGGAACTGTGGCGGGCACAGCGCCTCGACTCGGCGGAGGGCCATCCGATGTGGCTCGGGTCGCGCCCGGCCGCGCCGGCCGAGGTCCGTACCGATCCATCGGGATGGAGCGCAACCGGCCTGCGCGCGAACGCACCGGGCACGGTCGGATGCGGCGACCGCAGCGACCGGGGCGCATTCGCCCCCTTGAGCGACCCGCTGCGCGACTCCCCGGTACGGATTCGCCAGACGCCTGCCCGCCGTCCCTTCTCCTCCTCCTTGAGGACCTACCGATCCCTTGCCGCGGTCCTGCACAGCGAGCTCGGCGACATCCACCTCGAACTGCGTCCCGACCAAGCCCCCTACACCGCGGACAACTTCGTGGGCCTGGCCACCGGAAGCCGCACCTGGACCGACCCCCTGACCGGAGCCACCGGAGAGGGCGGTTTCTACGACGGCACGGTCTTCCACCGCCGTGTGCCGGGCTTTGTCGTCCAGGGCGGCGATCGGCTGGGCACCGGGCAAGGCAGCGCCGGATACCGGATACCCGACGAAATCCATCCGGACCGTTCATTTGAGCGGCCGTTCCAACTGGCCATGGCGAATCTGGGCCGGGACAGCACCGGCTCCCAGTTCTTCATCACCCTTGCTCCGGCGCCCCATCTGAACGGGCAGTACACGATCTTCGGAGAGGTGGCGGACGACCGGTCGAAGGACGCGGTCGGCGCCATCGCCTCGTCGCCGACTGCTGTCCGGCTCGACCGCGTGACGATCTTGACCACCTGAACGCGTCTGCAGGGCGCGCGCCGCCCGGCGAGCCCCGCCCCTTCGCAGCGCCCGGTCAGCTCCGCAGGGCCGTTGAGGGGCGGGCTTCCGTACTCGTACCACTCAGGGGCTGTCCGCCGGACAGCCCCTGAGACCAAGAGGTGTCCCGGAGGGATTTCCGGAGCCGAGGAACCGCTCGAGGACTACGGCAATACCGTCCTCGTCGTTGCCCGGCGCGACCTCGTCGGCGGCTTCCTTCACCTCGGAGGGCGCCCCGGCCATGGCCACCCCGTACGCGGCCCAGTCGAGCATCGGAATGTCGTTCGCCATGTCCCCGAACGCGATGGTGTCGGCCGCGCCCAAGCCCAGGCGGCCTGCTGCGAAGGAGAGGCCGGTCGCCTTGTTCAAGCCCACCGGCAGGAGTTCCACCTCACCGGGCCCCGCCTTGACGACGCTGACCAGCCCCTTCGCGAACCGTTCCACGACAGTCGCCAACTCGTCCTCGGTGAGCGTCGGGTGCTGGACGTAGAACTTGCGTACGGGCGCGGCCCACAGCTCGTCCGCGTCGGCGTCCGTCACGATCGGTGTCTCGCCGGCGAGGTCGTGCAGATAGCCGGGGGAAGCCACCACCACACCGTCCACGCCGTCCCGGTCGGCGGCCAAGGTCAGCGGACCGGTCACCGATTCGATCCGGGCGACGGCCTGTCGCGCCACCCGCCGGTCCAGCGTGACGGACGTCAGCTGCCGGTGCGCCCCGGCGTCGTAGACCTGTCCGCCCTGTCCGCAGACGGCGAGCCCGGTATATCCCAGATCGTCCAGGACGTGCCGGGTCCAGGCGACGGACCGGCCCGTCACGACCATGTGCCGTGCTCCTCGCGCGGCGGCCAGGGACAGAGCTGCCCTGGTCCGCTCGCCGACCGTGCGGTCGGAACGCAGGAGCGTGCCGTCCAGGTCGGTGGCGATCAGCGAGAAGGGCAGAGAGGGTGCCGAGGGGTTCACCTCATCCTCCGTTGCTCTGGTAGTGGCGCAGGTTCCAGTTCCACATGCGCTTGGCGAGGAGGAACAACAACAGACAGACCACCGGCGACCACCGCGCGGCCCATCCCAGAACGCCGTGCTCCGGCTCCCTGTCCAGGAGGACGAGCACGGGGAAGTACGCGACGAAGGCCAGCGGCAGTACATAGGTGAAGACCCCGCGCAGCACAGTGGGGAGGATCGACAGCGGATAGTTCCCGATCGTCGCCATGATGTCGTCGATCCACTTTCCCACTCCGTGGGCGAACGGCGAGCGCAGCAGCAGTGCGGCCAGCGGGAGTTGCACCGCCGCTTCCAGGAAGACGCCACCGATGATCGCTGCCCCGAGGTAGAGCACGGCACCGGCGGTCCAGTCCACCGGGGCCTGCGGTACGGCTATGGCGCACACGGTGACGCCGACGAAGAAGTCGCCCAGGGCGTTGATGTTGAAACGGCTGATCAGGATCTGCGTCAGGACAGAGAGGGGGCGCAGGAAGTACCCCTCGACCCGCCCCTCCTCGACGAGTTCGAGCAACTGGTCCGAGAGGTTGCCGAAGACCATGGTGAAGAGTCCGTGCGACATGAGCCGCATGCCGACGATCAGCAGGACACCGCCGTCCGGGAAATCACCCAGTCCGTCGAACCGGGTGATCAGGACCGCGGCGAAGGCGAGCGTGGAGGTCTGCCACAGGATGCCGAAGAAGATCTCGAACGCGAAGTCGCCGGGGTACTCGAGGCGTCCTCGGATGTTGACCGCGGTGGTCCGCAGGATTATTCGCAGGACGTGGGCGGTGTGTGCGGCTCGGGCGCTCAGCCGGGAGGGCGGGGGCGCGTCGACCGTGTCGGTCATGGTTCAGCCTCCTTGTGAGGTGACGCGCCGGGCCGCGCGGGACCAGACGAACTTGGTCAGCAGAGCGAGAGCGGCAACCCAGCACACCTCGCGCAGCAGATTCTCGGGGGCGTCGGCGAGCGGGATCCGGCCGACGTAGATCGAGATGGGGACGTTGATGGTCGCCGCGAACGGCAGTACGGACGCCGTGGTGAGCAGCCAGCCCGGCAGGAACCACAGCGGGACGAACACCCCCGAGAGCAGGTCCTGCACGAAGCCGTACATGCGCGTCAGCCCGGTGTTGGAGATCAGCCAGAACGTGGCGAGGTCGACGAGCTGGCCGAGGTAGTAGAGGATCATCTGTCCGAGCACGAGACTCACCACGAAGACCAGACCCACCTCGGCGGACGCGGGCGGCCGGATCACGCCGGCCGCCAGAGCGACCAGGTAGCCGGCCAGGGCCCACATGGCCCCGTATCCCATGTCGCCGACGGCCCGGAACATGTAGTAGCGGCCGGGCGAGATCGGCCGGAGGAACCAGTAGATGACCGTACCCTCGCGGGTACGCTGCGGCAGCGCATCCTTGGAGACCATGCGGTTGCTCCAGCGGATCCGCCCGACCAGGATCGCCAGGGCCGCGTAGCTCACCGCCTGGTGGACATCGAGTCCGGCGACCGTGTCCTTGCCCTCGTAGACCGCTGTCCACAGCAGGTAGTACACGTAGACCTGCACGCCGAGCATGAACGGCGCGAGGAAGAAACGTCCTCGGTACGCGACCGTCTGGTACAGCGGCACGATGCGCCAGATCCGCCAGGCGCGGCCGCTGCCGGGCTTGGCCGTGACAGCGGCACTCATACGACGACGGTTTCGTTCTTGGCCTCGTAGGCGTTCCGCATGAGTTCTTCCAGATCCGTCTCCTCCACGGTCATGCCGACCACGGGGAACCCCGCTATCAGTTCGCGCACTACGTCCTCCGGTGTGTTGTCCCCCTCCGGGACGAGCGTGGCCCGGGTGCCCTCGTGGGAGAGCAGACGCGCGCCCGCGACCCGCACCTCGGCGACCGGCTCCCCGAAGGTGACGCTGACGGTCCGCGTGGCGCCGTACTGCCGTTTCATCGTGTCGAGCGTGCCGTCGAACACCAGCCTGCCGTGGTTGATCAGCAGGACGCGCTCGCACAGCCTGGCGACGTCCGTCATGTCGTGGGTGGTCAGGACGACGGCCCGGCCGCGTTCATGGACCTGTTGCAGCAGGAAGGCGCGGGTCCGTTCCTTCGCCACCACGTCCATGCCGATCGTGGGCTCGTCGAGGAAGAGGATGGCGGGGTCGTGCAGGACCGCCGCGGCCATGTCGCAGCGGACCCGCTGCCCGAGCGACATGAGACGCACCGGTGTGTCCCAGAACTCCGAGATGCCCAGCACCTGATCGACGTCGCGGAGCTGTCGCTGGTAGGCGCTGGGGGCGATGTCGAAGATGTCCTGGATCAGACTGAAGGAGTGACGGGCCGGCAGGTCCCACCACAACTGCGTCTTCTGACCGAACACGGCCCCGATGGCCCGCGCGTTGTCCGCCCGGTTCTGATGGGGGACACGTCCGTCGACATACACCTCACCGGACGTCGGTGTCAGGATTCCCGTCAGCATCTTGATGGACGTCGATTTGCCGGCGCCGTTGGGCCCGAGCAGGCCTACGAGCTCCCCGCGGCCGACAGAGAGGTCCAGATCGGAGACCACGGTGCGTTCGTCCCTCACCGGGGTGATGAGCGACCTGAACGCACCGAAGCGCCCGGTGGCCGGCCGCCTCACTCTGTAGGTCTTCGTCAGGCCTCGCGTCACGATGGCCGCCGATTCGTGCGGCATTCCCATTCCCTTCGGTAGTGGTGGGGTTCGCAGTCAGTGCGGGAAAATCGAGCTGAGCGTGGGTATGCCGGGCAGGTCGCCCAGGAGGTCCACGTCCTTGAGGGCGTCCAGGTCGGTTTCCCACACTTCACCGGTGGTTCCGATCAGTTCGGGCCCACCGGACGGTCGGTACGCCGCCAGCGGCGGGACACGGTCCAGCCCGAGGCCGTCGAGCGGCATCCCCACGACGCTCATCACCGACCGGACCGCGCTTTCCGCGGCCAGGGGGGCGAGGGTGAGTTTGGAGGGGCTGACGACCACCACCCGCCCGTCGAGGAAGTCATTGCTGAACTCGTGTGCCACGGTGCCGCTGCTGGGCAGCAGGCTGGACTTGACCGCCGCATATCCAGAGATCAGGGCGACGCCGGACATCAAGGACGGCTGGACGGCTCTACGCAGGGTGGACAGGACGCGGTGCGCCCACCATCCGGCCAGTTGGCCACCCGAGCCCCGCGCGCTGTCGAACGACTGGAAGTCGGAGACCAGCCAGGTCGTCCCGCTCTCGTGTCCGGTCCGGCTGGCAAGGAAGAGTCCGTGTTCCGCACCCCCCGGGAAGACGGCACTGACCACCGGGAGGCGTCCGCGCAGCACCAGCATGAAGGCTTTCCTGCACCGCACGACGGGTGGCAGCCCCGAGCGGGCGAGGAGGTCCGGCGCGCCCGCTCCCGCGGCGACGACCACCGCGCGGCTCGATATCACCTCCGTACTGCCGTCCATGTGGACGAACTCGCAGGCGACGCCTTTCGGTTGCTCCGCCACGCGGCTCACCGTGCCTCTTACGAGCTCGATACCGGTGGACGCTGTCAGCACCTCGAGGCCACGCAGGACAGGACCGAAGTCGTAGCCCTCTTCCTCACTGCGGAAGGAGGAGGCGAATCCGTCGCCGAGCCATGAGGGCGGCTCCACAGGGACCACCGGAAGTCCGGAGGCCCGCCATTGCCTCTGCGCGCGACGGGCCTCCGACGCGTCGGAGAACGACACCACGGATTCCGGGGTGATCGGTGTCAGACCGGCCGTGAGGGCGTCCCAGTGGTCCCGCGCGCGGGCGAGGAGGAGGGGCAGCAACGGTTCGTTCGGGCCGAAGGCGTACCCACGGTGGAGATATCCGTGCGACTGACCGGACTGCCCCCCTCCGATTCTTCGCTCTTCGGCCAGCATCACCCGAACGCCCCGCGCTGTAAGTCCCAGTGCCGTGAGCATCCCCGCCATACCGGCGCCCACGACCACGACGTCATAACTGCGTGTCATGCCGTTCCCGTCCTGTGGATTCAGACCGTGACACCGTCTGTTGCCGGTCCGGACACGATGTGAAGATCTTGACGAGCCTTCTGGGGCCGGTGGACATGTTCGACCGAGGCGACGAGCCCCGACGCTTCCGCGATGTCCACGAGCCACTGCTCACCCCGGGCGTTCTCCAGCAACAAGCCGGCATTGCCGCGCGGCGCCACCGATCGCAGTGGACCCAGCCCCGCCAGCAGCAGGCGGTCCTGTGCGTCCGACGACGCGTTCGCGAACCGAGCCACCACGTTGCCGGTGAGGAGACTGATGCGTACGTCGATGAAGAGGGACACCGATATCTCCGAGGTATCAGCCGACATCGCTGCGCACCTCTATGAGGGCCAGGGCGGCGAGGGTGGCGGAGTCCTGGATTCCGCCGTCGCGGGCCAGTTCGCGCAGTTCCTTCCACGACATCGTCCGCACGGTCATGCTCTCCTCGAACGGATCCCTGTCCGTGGGATGGGCCTCCGCCACGGCCGCGGCGCTGTACGCGTGGCAGGAGGTCGTCGAGAAGCCGCTGCTCTCGGCAAAGGTCCCGAGATGACGTAACTCCTCAAGCTTCAGGCCGACTTCCTCCAGCACCTCGCGCCGTGCGGCGTCCTCGGGCGACTCCCCCGGCTCGATGCCCCCTTGCGGGAACTCGACACTGCGAGCGCCGCCGAAGGTCTGCCGCGGCAGATCGACGAGGACGTACCGCTCAGCCCAGCGCACGACCACCAGGACCGAGTCCGGCTTGCTGACCATGAAGTACGTGTGCCTACCCCCCACATGGTCCTCGTACCGCTTGCGCAGAATGGAGAACCAGGGATTGCCGTGAACCGTCTCGCTTCCGATCTCACGCATGAGGCCCATCCGCTCAGGCCAGCGGCGTCAGATAGATGTCGGACAGGGGATGCCCGCCGCGACACAGCTGGTCATAGGCGTCCGCCAGCTCCCTGGCACAGGAGATCGCCCGTGCGTCCCCCGGGGCGACACCATCCACACTGTCGACCGGACGAGCCCCCAGCAGCGTCCCGGCGAGCAGCACCTGCCCCTCGTACAACTCCTCGCGCAGCACGCGGCGTTCCGTGACCTTGTAGCCGGCGTGGCCCGCGATGTCGAGGATGATGCGCTTGGTGATGGAATCCAGGACGCCGGTGTCCACCGAGGGGACAACCACTTCCCTGTCGCGGACGACCAAGATGGCGGCGCCGTCGGCTTCGGCGACGTGACCGTCCTCGTTCAGGATGAGGATGTGCTCAGCGCCGCGTTCCACCCGCTCCCGCTCGAACACACGGAAGTCCAGATAGGAACCGCCGGACTTGGCGAGAGGCCCGATGGGACCGCCGAAGCGGCGGTGCGCGCTGACGACCGCGCGCACCTGGGGCGGAGTGACGGGGTTGAACCCGAATCCGCCGATGTACATCGCCCCGGCGCTCTCGGGTGCCAGGGTCGACCGGCCGCGTGCGGCGTAGAAGGTCGGCCGCAGGTAGACGTCGCCGGGCAGCTGGGACGCCACCTCGCCCAGCGCCGCGGTCACCTCTTTCCTGGTCTCCGGTGCCGGAATGTCGACGATGCGGGCGGAGTTGAACAGGCGGTCCAAGTGCTGTTCACCGGCCAGCAGCAGATGGCGGTTCTCCGTCGCGTCCCAGAACGCCGCCATCCCCTCGAAGACATTGGCTCCGCGCAACGCCAACTCGTCCCAGACATGGATCCGTGCGTCCTCCCACGGCACACATGATCCGTTGAACCACATGACTCGCTTACCCATTACTCCCCCACTTTGTGATGCCGGCCGACTTCACGCCTGTTCGCGGCCGCCGGTCGCGACCGCGAGCTGAATTCCGCCGATGTCCAGGCGGGCTTTTCCTTCCGTCCACATCAGGAAGGGCACATCGACATGGGCGAAGTCGACGCCCGCCCTTTCCAATTCCGCCAACGGAACGGCGACCCGCGTCCATTTCCCGACGGGCAGTGCATGCAGCCGGTCGGAGATGTCGAGTGCAGGCTGCCGCGGACAGTCGTTGTGACAGGTCAGATGAAACTTCTCGGTCGGCGGCTCGACGACCCGCACGTCGAAGGACAACTCCCCACCGCGGGCGACGAGATCACGCAGATCGACCGGCCTGCCGCCGCCGGCCTGCGCGTAGACGAATGTCCTGATGCCCTTGAAGGTCAGGGACAGCCCCGTGGTTCCGTCAGGCAAAGAGACCGGCTCCGTCGCGACGAACACGGTCTCGTGCCGGCTTTCCGAGGAAATCGGCTGGGGGCCGTTCCTGGCGGCGCTGACCTCGAACGGATACGCGGCGTCACCCGGCCCGACCGGCAGTACGTCAGCAGTGAACAGGGGAGCCTGCGGTACGTCGTCATCCTCGTCGAGCGGCAGCGGGGACGGGACGGCGCCGCCCGGACCGTGCAGCGTCAGTCCGTACCCGTAGGGGAAGAGCGGTGCGTGCCTGCCGACCGGTTCCTGCTCACCCGGCGGAACTTTGTAGTCGGGGATGTGGCGCGGGACACGGTTCGCGGCCGTCGAGCGACGGCCCCGAGGCCAGCTGAAGCTCAGCCGCCCCTGGAAGTCGTACGTCCGTCCGCCGTCGGCGGCCAGGAAGAGGAGGTCGGTGATGCCCCGCGCGTCGGGACCCGGGAGCCACGCCGCGACGAACGCGTCGGAGAGGTTGATCTCCTCCGTCACATACAGCGGACGTCCGCTGAACAGGACGGTGACCACCGTGGCACCCGAACTCCGCAGTCTCCGCAGGATGTCGAGGTCGCGGGCGTAGGACGCCTTCATGTCGCTGTACCCGATGGTGTGCCACGGGCTGACCGTCCCGAGCATCTCCGCGTACGCGTCCTCGCCCATGGCGACCACGACGACGTCGTGCTCGGAGGGGTCGGCGTGCTCCAGACCGGGATCCACCGTGCAGTGGTCCGCGCCGACGACGGAACTGATCGCGCCCGCCAGCGTGGCCCCGCCGGGGAAGTCACCGAGGTCGACGTCGTCGCCCTGCCACGTGACGGTGAAGCCGCCCGTCTGCTTGCCAATGGCATCTGCGGCACTGCCGGTGACCAGCACCTTCACGGTACGGGCGAGGGGCAGTACGTCATTCTCGTGTTTGAGCAGGACGAGCGACTTGCGTACGGACTCGCGGGCCAGCTCACGGTGCTCGGGAGCGCCGAGCACTTCGTCCCGGCCCGCCAGGGAACGGTCCTGGGGACGGGGCTTGTCCCAGAGGCCGGCTCGCATCTTGACCCGCAGGACACGCGCCACCGCGTCGTCGATGCGGGACATCGGAATGTCGCCGGAGTTCACCCGCTCCAGTGCAGTGCGGTAGATCTCCTGCCACTTCTCGCGGGTCGAGATCATCAGGACATCGACACCGGCCTTGATCACGTTGCCTGCGTCCCCCTGGGTGCAGCCCTCCACGTAAGGATGGGCGTCCCAGTCGCCGACAACGATGCCATCGAACCCGAGCGCACCTTTGAGGACGTCTGTGATCAAGTACCTGCTGCCGTGGGCCCGCTTCTCGATCCGGTCGTCGCTCTCCCAGCCGCTGTAGGAGACCATGACGGACTGGGAACCGGCCTCGATGCCGGAGAAGAAACCCATGGCGTGAATATTGCGGAGCAGATCCTCGTCACACCGCGCGATGCCCCGGTCCTCACCCCCGAAGGTGCCGCCGTCCCCCACCCAGTGCTTGACGCAGGAGATGACGCGGGAATCGGTACGCAGACCCTCGGCGTCACCCTGGAGTCCCTCGACCATTGCACGCGCGTAGACATGGACGATCTCAGGGTCCTCGGAGTATCCCTCGTAGCATCTGCCCCAGCGCAGGTCGCGCGGTGTGGCTACGGTCGGAGCGAAGGTCCAGTCCATGCCGGTCGCGGCGATCTCCCGCGCGGTGGCCGCGCCGATACGCCGGATCAGGTCAGGGTCGGCCGCCGCCCCGAGCCCGATGTTGTGAGGGAAGACCGTGGCACCGTGCACGTTGTTGTGCCCATGCACCGCGTCGCTCGCCCACATGAACGGAATGGTGAACGGCCGGTCCCTGTAACCCTCTTGTGCCGCTTCCCAGAAGGCGCCGACCGTGTCGGCCCAGGACTGCGCCCCTGCCCGCCGGTCTCCGCCGGGCCAGCGCCCCGCCCCGTTCAGCGCCGATCCTAAGTGGTACGTCCGCACGTCGTCGGCGGTGAGTTCGACCAGGTCGGGCTGGATCATCTGCCCGATCTTCTCCTCCACCGTCATCTGGGCGAGGATGCCGTGGACGGCCTCTTCGAGGGCCGGGTCCGACCCGATGTCCGACTGTAACGACGGCCATTCCGGGTGATGGGGCAATCTCCATGCCGTTGACATGGCCGGCGTCTCGATCTCACTGTCAAGGCGGCACCGCAGGTCACTGGCCTGATCCGACGGCGAAGTCGACGGTATTGAGGCTGAACGGCTCACGCACTTCTCCTAAACGAGCGAATACGCGGAACTCGTCCGACACTTCCAGGTCTTCGTTGACCCATCGGGCTGGACGTGGGCGACTGCGTATCAGGGCGCGGCTGACGGCGGCCGGTACCGACTCGAGCAGGGACCCCTCAACTTCGCGGAAGAATCGTTCGACGACCGCACGGATGCGGCAGGTGGAGAAGACCTCCAAGGGAGGCACCTTCTCAGTGACGCCAAACTTTCGCATTCGACTGATGCCTTGTCAATCATGTTTCTTTCAGGGCTATTTGGGCTCGATCCTCCACTCTCACGTGCGGATTGGCCGCTCGGTCCGCCACCCAGACAGGGTTGGCGGCCGGGCCCCGGACATTCAGATCCTTCAGGCGTTGGCCCTGGTGAACCCCGACACCTTCGCGCGACCCGCGCATCTCGCAGATGTCGGCCGGCAGACGCTCGACGACCTCGTTGTGTCCGCTGTTCCACTATTCCGACCCTGGGGTTCCCGGCCGGTCCCGGCCACTCCTGATCACTCTCGAACCCTCTGTCCCCTGGGTGTCCCCGTGGGTCCCGTGGGTCCCGTTGCCCCCGGAGCGTCCCCGATGGTCCCGCATGGAACCGGGGACCATGACCTGCCGGGAAGGGGTCCCGACGAAGCCGCAACTGTCAGGCGTGGCCCGGTTCTCGGGACCTACGCACTGCCACCCGGGCGCTGCATACTTCTCTGTGCCCGGAAGCCAGCCGCCAGCAGACGTGTCCAACCGACGCGCTGCCGCACCCCCGGCGCGGCCGCCGTCTCAGCACCAGCAACTACCCCGCCCGCCCAGCCCCACAGTGATCAGCGGGTGAGTTCTTGGTGCCAGTGGGCGAACTGTTCACGGATGGCCGCCGCGGCCTGAGAGTCAAGGCCGTACACGGCGAATTGCTTGTCGCTGTATCGCTGGATGCGGACAAGCGCGTCGGCGAACATACGCCGGTCGAACCCTGCATCGTTCTGCGCGGCGAGCTCGATCAGCTGCTCCCTGGCGTAGCCGGCTCTGAGCAGTCCGTCGACATCGACCGCATCCCGCACCTCCGCCCGGCTGAACAGAGCTCCGGTCTTGCCTGCGGCCACGTCATCCGGGTGCAGCACAGGGCCGAGTTCGGAGTCCACTGGCGGGTGGTGCAGAAACTCGGCGACCAGTTCGACCTTGCTGTGTGAGCCGGTAGTCGGGTCTGTCACGCTCAACCGGGTGTAGGTGGGGACCTGTTGGGTGACCTCGACCACGTACCCGGCGGCCTCGTAAGCCGCAGTCACGCGCGCCGCGGCGGCCGTCATTTCGCCAGTTGCCCGATCGATCGGCGCGAACAGGTCCACATCGTCACTGATGCGGTTGGTGAACTGGTGAGCCTGGACCGCGTATCCGCCGGCCAACGCGTACCCGAAGTCCTCCGCCAGTGCGTCCAGCCCGATCCGGATGAGGCGACGGTGCAGTACGTCCACTAAGCGGAAGCCCCCATGGCGCCGAGTTCGGGAAACCTCGCCTGCCAAGCGGCACGCAACGGGAGCGGCAGGAACAGATCCGTCCACATGCGCCGCAGCAGCGCTCCATTCAGGTACGTCCGCAGATCGCCCTGCGCCGGAGCCTCGCGGATCACCCGCTCGTACATCAACAACACATCGGCCTCGTCCGCAAGGTCGTAAAGGTAGCGAGGACCCCAGTCGATGTACCGGGGAAGCTCGACAGAGCCACTCGTCGGGCCGTCCAGATCGGCGAGCGACGTCGGCAATGCGTACGGCTTCGCCTCGGCGTACCTGCTGCTCATGTTCACCAGCATGCCCTACCCGCGAACCGGGCGGTACCGCGAGCGTCTCTCGTCCAGCCTTCGCAACGATCTCCGCATAGCGGATTGATCATGACAAAGGTGATGCACCGTGTCCCCGGTACGTCCCCGGAAGCCACTCATCACTCACGCAAGAGGCTCCACGACCTCGCAGCCGCCCAGTCCCGAAAGTCAAGGAAAAGCAAAAGCCCCAGGTCACGGCGAGTGAGTCCTGAGGCTTTTACAGAGCCGCCTTCGGGATTCGAACCCGAGACCTACGCATTACGAGTGCGTTGCTCTGGCCATCTGAGCTAAGGCGGCGCGCCGTCCGCACCATGGTGCGATCAGCAACGCCGGTAAGTCTACACAGTTTCCGAGGGTGCTCAGAACACGCCCGGGGAGGTCGCTTCCGGGAGGTACGGCAGGGCTATGAGCAGCGCTTTCCCTTGGTGGAGGGGGTGCCCTGGAGGAGGTAGCGGTTGATCGTGGAGTCGATGCAATCGCTGCCGCGACCGTAGGCGGTGTGGCCGTCGCCGACGTAGGTGAGGAGGGTGGCGGAGGAGAGCTGGGAGGCGAGGCCCTGGGCCCAGGGGTACGGGGTTGCGGGGTCGCGGGTGGTACCGACCACAAGGATCGGGGCGGCACCCTTCGCCTCGATGCGGTGGGGTTCGCCGGTCGGTTTCACCGGCCAGTACGCACAGTTCAGGGAGGCCCAGGCCAGGCCCTCCCCGAAGACGGGGGACGCCTTCTCGAAGGAGGGCAGGGCCTCCTCCACCTGGTCGGGGCGGGAGAAGGCGGCCGGGAGGTCGAGGCAGTTCACGGCCGCGTTGGCGTACATCAGGTTCGCGTATCTGCCGTCGGCGTCACGCTCGTAGTAACCGTCCGAGAGGGAGAGCAGGCCCGCGCCGTCCTTCTCCTTCATCGCCGAGGTGAGCGCCTCGCGCAATTGCGGCCAGGCCGCCTCGTCGTACATCGCCGCGATCACGCCCGTCGTCGCGAGCGCCTCGCCGAGTTCGCGGCCGTCCGCGTCGCCCGCCGGGATCGGGGCCGCGTCGAGCTGCTGGAAGAATGCCTTGAGGTTCTTGCCGACCTGGTCCGCGCTGGTGCCCGCACCGCCCAGCGGGCAGTCGCTCTGACCTACGCAGTCCTTCGCGAACGACTGGAAGGCCGTCTCGAAGCCCGCCGTCTGTCCCTCGGTCAGCTTGCGGGCGCTGAGCGACGGATCCATCGCACCGTCCAGAACCAGCCGGCCCACCCGGTCGGGAAAGAGCCCGGCGTACGTCGCCCCGAGGAACGTTCCGTACGACGCCCCGACGTACGTCAGCTTCTTGTCGCCCAGCACGGCCCGCAGCACGTCCATGTCCCGAGCCGCCTCCACCGTGGAGACATGCCTCAGCAGTCCGGCCGAGCGCTGCCCGCATCCCTCGGCGAACTGCTTGTAGGCGTCGACCAGTTGGTCCGTCTCCTGCTCGTCGTCGGGTGTGCTGTCCGTTTGTGTGTACGTGTCCATCTCACGGCCGGTGAGACACTCCACCGGCTCACTGCGGGCCACACCACGGGGGTCTACGGCGACCATGTCGTAGCGGGCGCGGACCTCCGCCGGGTAGCCGATACCGGCGTACGCCTGGAGATAGCCGACCGCGGAGCCGCCCGGCCCACCCGGGTTGACCAGCAGCGAACCCAGACTCTTCCCCGGGCCCGTGGCCTTCTTCCGGGAGACGGCCAGCCTGACGTCACCCGAAGCCGGCTTCGCATAGTCGAGCGGCGCCTTCATCGTGGCGCACTCGAAGCCGGGCACACCGCAGGTGCGCCACGTCAGTTTCTGCCCGTAGTACGGCGCCAGCGTCGACGGCGTGGAACTGGGCAGCGCGGCCAGTACCGCGTCCGCCGTCGCCGCCGTGGTCGAACTCCCCGAGGAACAGGCCGACACGAGCAACGCGGTGGCCGCCAGCAGCACGCCGCCGGCACGGAGGGTCCGGGACAGTGCACCGGACTGCCTAGGGGAACTGATCGGCCGGCCGGACCGGGCCGCCCGAGGAGTGCGCCTGATGTACATCCCGCGATCGTAACCTTGCGCGATCAATTGATCACCAACAGCTTCCAATGGGGCTCGTACGAGTGACGCGGTCAACCGGTCACACAGGCCGGGAGGGCATCACCGGCGACCCCGACCACGCCGGTAGCGCTCGACGGCCCGTTCCGAAAGCCCGCGTCAGATCAGAAGGGCTCGGAGACGCAGGAGAAGCCCGGGCAGCCGGGGAGCCGGAGACCGACTGCCGACTGCCGACTGCCGACTCAGAAGCCTGGACGCCCGAGCCCCGGAGACGCAGCCCACCCCGTCAACCGGCCCGCAACGCCATCGTCATCGCCTCCACCGCGAGCAGCGGGGCCACATTGCGGTCAAGGGCCTCGCGGCAGCCGGCGATCGCGTCGATGCGCCGCAGGGTCGCTTCCGGTGAGCTTCCGCGGGCCAGCCGCTCCAGGGTGTCCTCGGCCTCCGTGTTGGCGAGAGCCACGCGGGAGCCGAGCTGGAGGGCGAGGACGTCGCGGTAGAACCCGGTGAGGTCGATCAGAGCCAGGTCCAGTGCGTCGCGCTGCGTCCGTGTTCTTCGGCGCTTCTGGTTGTCCTCCAGCTCCTTCATGACACCTGCCGTACCTCGGGGCATACGACCGCCCTGGGCCGCGCCGAGGGCCGCCTTCATCTCGTCGGTCTCCTTGACGTCGACTTCCTCGGCGAGCTGCTTGGCGTCCTCGGACGCCGTGTCGATCAGCTCCTGGGCCGCCTTGAGGCAGCCGCCGATGTCGTCGATCCTGAGCGGGAGTTTGAGGACGGCGGCCCGCCGCTCGCGGGCGCGCGGGTCCGTGGCGAGGCGACGGGCCCGACCGATGTGGCCCTGCGTCGCGCGGGCGGCCACCGCGGCTACGCCGGGGTCGATGCCGTCGCGGCGTACGAGGATGTCGGCGACCGCTTCCACAGGCGGGGTACGCAGGATGAGGAGACGGCAGCGGGAGCGGATCGTGGGCAGGACGTCCTCGATGGACGGAGCGCACAGAAGCCAGACCGTACGGGGAGCCGGTTCCTCCACGGCCTTCAACAGGACGTTGCCCGCGCCCTCCGTGAGGCGGTCCGCGTCCTCCAGGACGATGACCTGCCAGCGGCCGGTCGCCGGGGACAGCTGGGCCCGCCGGACCAGGTCACGGGTCTCCTTCACGCCGATGGAGAGCATGTCGGTGCGGACGACCTGCACGTCGGCGTGGGTGCCGATCAGGCTGGTATGGCAGCCGTCGCAGAAGCCGCAGCCGGGGATGCCGCCCAGCGCCCGGTCAGGGCTCACGCACTGGAGAGCGGCCGCGAACGCCCGCGCCGCCGTGGAGCGGCCCGAGCCGGGCGGGCCCGTGAACAGCCAGGCGTGCGTCATCTTGGACGCCTCGGGCGGCGGGGTGCCCGAGGCGATCGCCGTGACGAGGGTGTCGGCGTCGCGCGCAGCGGCGGCGAGCTGCTCGCTCACCTTCTCCTGGCCCACCAGGTCGTCCCACACGGGCATGGGGCACCGCCCTTCCGTCGCACTTCGCCTTACCGCGTCCATTGTGCGGGTCGCCACTGACAGCGAGTCCCCGGGCCGAGGATGACTGACAACGGATCCCCTGGCCGGGGACGAATGGCAACGGATCCCCCGGCCGAGGACGAGTGGCAACAGTTCCCCGGCCGAGGAGAAGCAGCGGCGACCGCCGGATCTCAGCGGCGGCGACCGCCCTTCCCCCGCCCCTCGTCCCACTCGTCGTCATCGCGATCACGCGGGCCCAGCAGTTCGTCCGCCAGCGTCGGGAGATCGTCGAGCGGGGTCTCCTCCGCCCAGTCGGGGCGAGGGCGTCGGCGCGGGGTGCCCTCGGCGTCGACCTGGGGCAGTTCGCGGGTGCGGTCCGCGGAATCGTCGGACCGCTGCGCCTGCGTCGGACGCTCGTCACGGAAGTAGCCCGGGGGCACCCGACCCGCGGGATCCCCCGTGGAACTGCCGCCCGCACCCGCGTCCCGAACCGGCGGCAGCACGGCCGTCTCATCGGCCGCACCCGGAGCCACGGGCGGCAGTACCGCCGTCTCGTCCGCCGAGCGCGGGGGTACCTGAGGCAGCACGGCCGTCTCGTCCGCATCCCGCTCAGGCGCAGGCGCAGGCGCAGGCGCAGGCGCAGGCGGCTGCGGCAGCTTCGCCGTCTCCTCGGCGTCGAACCGCGAACCAGCACCTGTGTCCGACCCAGAACCGGGCCGCGAACCAGCACCGGTGTCCGCCCAGGAGCCGGACCGCGTACCGCCCGGGCCCTCATCAGCCCGCACCGGCCGCAGCACCGCCGTGTCATCCACCGCAGGTGCCGGCCTGCCCGACGGCGCCACAATCGGCGTAGGCACGGTCGTCTCGTTGTCGGGCACGGCCGGAACAGAAGCCGACGAAACCGAACCCGGAGCCGAACCCGAACTTGAACCCGAAGCCGGACCCGAGTCCGGTCCGGAAGCCGCGGCCGCGGCCGATGCCGATGCCGAAGCGGCCGCCTCCGCCGCCGCAGCTTCCGCCGCCGCAGCCGCCGCTTCCTCCGCCCCTCTCCGAGCCTCCTCCGCCCGCAGCAACGCTTCCTCGGCCTTCCGCTGCTTCTCCAGGCGGCGCTCCTCCGCCTCGGCGCGCAGCCGTGCCTCCTCGGCGGCCAGCTTGCGCAGCCGCTCCTGCTCGACGGCCCGCGCCTGCTCCTCCGCGAGCTTGCGGATCCGCTCCTCCTCGGCACGGCGACGGGCCTCCTCGGCGCGCTGCCGGGCCTCCTCCGCCTGGCGCTCGGCCTCGCGTCGCTGTGCCTCCTCCAGCTCGCGCTGCTTGCGCTGCTCTTCCTCCGCGCGCAACCGGGCGAGCTGCTCCTGGCGCTCGCGCTCCAGCCGCTCCTCCTCGGCCTTGCGCGCGGCTTCCTCCTCGGCCTTCCGGCGGGCCTCTTCCTCGGCCGCCTTGCGGGCCTCCTCCTGGGCCTTCACCTCGGCCTCGGAGAGGGGCAGCAGCATGTCGAGCCGGTGCCGGACGACGGTGGTGACCGCCTCCGGTTCCTGCGCGGCGTCGACCACGAGGTACCGCCCCGGGTCGGCGGCGGCGAGCGTCAGGAAACCGGACCGCACGCGCGCGTGGAACTCGGCCGGCTCGGACTCCAGCCGGTCCGGCGCCTCCGTGAACCGCTCACGCGCCGCTTCCGGAGAGACATCCAGCAGCACCGTCAGATGCGGGACCAGCCCGTCCGTGGCCCACCGTGAGATCCGTGCGATCTCGGTCGGCGACAGATCACGCCCGGCCCCCTGGTACGCCACCGAGGAGTCGATGTACCGGTCCGAGATGACGACGGCGCCCCGCTCAAGCGCGGGCCGCACCACCGTGTCGACGTGCTCCGCACGGTCGGCGGCGTAAAGCAGCGCTTCCGCCCGGTTCGACAGACCGGCCGACGACACATCCAGCAGGATCGACCGCAGCCGCTTGCCCACCGGCGTGGCTCCCGGCTCCCGGGTCAGCACGACCTCGTGGCCCTTGGCCCGAATCCACTCGGCGAGGGCCTCCGCCTGGGTCGACTTCCCGGCCCCGTCACCGCCCTCCAGGGCGATGAAGAACCCGGAGACGGCCGGCGCCTGTACCGGATCGTCGCCGCCCCGCAGCGCGTCCCGCAGGTCGTGCCGCAGCGGCACCCCTGAGCGGTCGTCGGCCTTGGCCAGCACCAGGGCCGCGACGGGCAGCAGCAGCGCGCCGACCAGCATCAGCGTGAAGGCGGCGCCCCCGTGCGCGAACACGAACTTGCCGCTCTCCAGGCGGTGCGGACCGATCCCGCCGGCCACCAGGGGTGCCAACAGCACGCCGAGCGCCACGAACAGTCGTACGACCGCGTGCAGATGCTCGGTCGTCCGCGCCCGCCGGTAGTCCTCGGCCTCCTGGTCGAGCAGTGCGTGCCCGGTGTTGGCCGCGACGCCCGCGCCTATGCCGGCGAGGCCGACGATCAGCAGCACGGTGGTGACATCAGGGACCAGCCCGGCGGCCAGCAGCGCGACGCCGGTGAAGGCGATCGCCAGCGCGAGCAGCCTGCGCCGCGAGAGCGTCGGCAACACGAAAGCGGCCGCACGGATGCCGATGACGACACCGCCGGTCAGCGCCAGCACCAGCAGTCCGTACGTCACCGGTCCGCCGCCCAGGTCCTTGGCGTGCAGTACGGAGACGGCGACGGCAGCCGCGATCGCCGCGGCGACGGCGGCGCAGGCCAGGACCAGCAGCGGAATCGCGCCCGTGCGGCCCGTGTCGAGGGCCGCGCCCGTCCTGGGGCGGCGCAGGCCCTCCAGAGGTGACCGCGCGCGTGGGGTGCGAGCGTCGGGCAGTTCGAGGAAGGTGAGCACCGACAGCGAGGCGGCGAACAGCCCCGCGGCGACGTACGAGGCCAGCGCCGCCTGGTGCTGACCGAACCAGTCGATCCCGGTGCCGAGCAGGTTGTTGACGAGGGAGACGACGACCAGGGCGGCGGCCGCGATCGGCACCGTCAGGAACCCCGTGCGCAGCGACAGGCGCCGTAGCGCGTCCATGTGGTCCGGCAGCGGGCGCACCGTGGCGCCCTCCGGGGGCGGCGCAGGCAGCAGCGCGGGCGCCGCGCTCTCCCGGCACACCGTCCAGAACCGCTCGGCGACACCGGTCACGAAGGCGACGACGAGGATGGCGGCGAGCGCGTCGCTCGGCGTCCAGTCGATCCACAGAGGCGCGACGATCAGGAGCGCGGCCCGCAGGCCGTCCGCCCCGACCATGGTCCAGCGCCGGTCGAGCAGCCCCTCGTGGGACGTCAGTGAGGTGAGCGGCCCCAGGAGTACGGCTCCGAAGAGCAGCGTCGCGAGAACACGTGTCCCGAAGACGGCCGCCACCGCGAGGGCGACTCCGCGGTAGCCACCGCCGAAGGAACCTTCGGCGATCGCCGCCTGCAGGGCAAGGACGACCAGGACCAGCATGGCCAGGGCGTCACCGACACCTCCCACCAGCTGGGCGCTCCACAGCCGTTTCAGCTGCGGTTGGCGCAGCAGAGCGCGCACGGCGCGCTCGCGGGAATCTGCGACCAGGGCGTCGTCGGGGGCCGGATTTTGGGCCGTTGGCTGCTCGGCTCGCGTCATCCTGACAGCCTATCCGGACCCACTGACTCCCCGAAGAGGTGGCCGAACATACGAACGCCCCCACACCAAAAGGTGTAGGGGCGCACACACGTCACGCACACACCTCAGGCACACACCTCAGGCACACGAGGACGATTGCCGGGACCGCATCCGCAAGCTGCTGCTGCTGCCCGGGCAAACCCACTGCCGGCCCTCCGAAACCGCCGTCAACGCCCCGAAACCGCCGTCAACCCCCCGACGCCGCTGCCGGCCCTCCGAAGCCGCCGCCAGCCCACGGAAACCGCTACTACTACTAACCCTCCGAAGCCGCCGTCTTCTTGGTGGCGGTCTTCTTGGCGGGCGCCTTCTTCGCAGCCGTCTTCGAAGTCGTCGTCTTCTTGGCAGCGGTCTTCTTGGCAGGGGCCTTCTTGGCAGCCGTCTTCTTGGCGGGAGCCTTCTTCGCGGTCTTCTTGGCCGGCGACTTGGCGCGCTTCTCGGCGAGCAGCTCGAAGCCGCGCTCCGGGGTGATCTCCTCGACACTGTCGCCGGACCGCAGGGTCGCGTTGGTCTCGCCATCCGTCACGTACGGCCCGAAACGGCCGTCCTTGACGACGACGGGCTGCCCGCTGACCGGGTCCGCGCCCAGCTCCTTCAAAGGCGGCTTGGCAGCCGCACGCCCGCGCTGCTTGGGCTGGGAGTAGATCTCCAGCGCCTCTTCGAGGGTGATGCTGAAGAGCTGGTCCTCGGCGGTGAGGGAGCGCGAGTCCGTGCCCTTCTTCAGGTACGGCCCGTAGCGCCCGTTCTGCGCGGTGATCTCCACGCCCTCGGCGTCCTTGCCGACCACGCGAGGCAGCGACATCAGCTTCAGGGCGTCGTCCAGCGTCACCGTGTCGAGCGACATCGATTTGAACAGCGAGGCCGTACGCGGCTTGACGGCGTTCTTGCCGGTCTTCGGGGTGCCCTCGGGGAGCACCTCGGTGACGTACGGACCGTAGCGGCCGTCGCGGGCGATGATCTGGTGGCCCGTCACCGGGTCGGCGCCGAGCTCGAAGTCGCCGCTCGGCTTGGCGAGCAGTTCCTCGGCGAGCTCGACCGTCAGCTCGTCGGGGGGAAGATCCTCGGGGACGTCCGCGCGCTGGTGGTTCTCGGAGTCCTTCTCGCCGCGCTCGGCGTACGGGCCGTAGCGCCCGACGCGCAGCATGATGTCGTTGCCGACGGGGAAGGACGAAATCTCGCGGGCGTCGATGGCACCCAGGTCGGTGACGAGCTCCTTGAGGCCGCCGAGATGGTCGCCGTCGCCGTTCCCGGCCTCGGCGGCGCCCCTCGCGTCGCCCTCGCCGAAGTAGAAGCGCCGCAGCCACGGAATGGACTGCGCCTCGCCCCGCGCGATGCGGTCGAGGTCGTCCTCCATCTTGGCGGTGAAGTCGTAGTCGACGAGCCGGCCGAAGTGCTTCTCCAGCAGGTTGACCACGGCGAAGCTCAGAAAGGACGGCACGAGAGCCGTGCCCTTCTTGAAGACGTATCCGCGGTCGAGGATGGTCCCGATGATCGAGGCGTACGTCGACGGGCGGCCGATCTCGCGCTCTTCGAGCTCCTTGACCAGGCTTGCCTCGGTGTAGCGGGCCGGGGGCTTGGTGGCGTGCCCGTCGACCGTGATCTCCTCGGCGGACAGCGGGTCGCCCTCGGCCACCTGCGGCAGCCGGCGCTCGCGGTCGTCCAGTTCGGCGTTCGGGTCGTCCGCGCCCTCGACGTACGCCTTCAGGAAGCCGTGGAAGGTGATCGTCTTGCCGGACGCGCTGAACTCGGCGTCACGGCCGTCGGCGGACGTGCCCGCGATCTTGACGGTGACGGAGTTACCGACCGCGTCCTTCATCTGGGAGGCGACGGTCCGCTTCCAGATCAGCTCGTACAGCCTGAACTGGTCACCCGTCAGGCCCGTCTCGGCCGGGGTGCGGAAACGGTCGCCCGACGGACGGATCGCCTCGTGCGCCTCCTGCGCGTTCTTGACCTTTCCGGCGTACGTCCGCGGCTGCGCGGGCAGGTAGTCGGCGCCGTACAGCTGCGTGACCTGCGCACGGGCGGCGGAGATCGCCGTCTCCGACAGGGTCGTGGAATCCGTACGCATGTAGGTGATGAAGCCGTTCTCGTACAGCTTCTGCGCCACCTGCATGGTGGCCTTCGCGCCGAAGCCGAGCTTGCGCGAGGCCTCCTGCTGGAGCGTCGTCGTACGGAACGGGGCGTAGGGCGAGCGGCGGTACGGCTTGGACTCGACCGAGCGGACCGCGAAGTTCGTGTTCTCCAGGGCGGCGGCGAGCGCACGGGCGTTCGTCTCGTCGAGGTGGAGCGTGTTGGCACCCTTGATCTGGCCGAGCGAGTCGAAGTCGCGGCCCTGGGCGACGCGCTTGCCGTCGACGGCCGTGAGGCGTGCGACCAGCTGCGAGGGGTCGGACGCGTCCCCGGCGCGGCCGGTACCGAACGTGCCCGTCAGGTCCCAGTACTCGGCGGAGCGGAAGGCGATGCGCTCGCGCTCGCGCTCGACGACGAGGCGGGTCGCCACGGACTGCACGCGGCCCGCCGACAGCCGCGGCATGACCTTCTTCCACAGGACCGGCGAGACCTCGTAGCCGTAGAGACGGTCGAGGATGCGGCGGGTCTCCTGGGCGTCGACCATGCGCTGGTTGAGCTCACGCGGATTGGCGACGGCGCTGCGGATCGCATCCTTGGTGATCTCGTGGAAGACCATCCGGTGGACGGGAACCTTGGGCTTCAGGACCTCCAGGAGGTGCCACGCGATGGCCTCGCCCTCACGGTCCTCATCGGTGGCGAGGAAGAGTTCGTCGGAGTCCTTCAGCAGGTCCTTGAGCTTCCTGACCTGGGCCTTCTTGTCAGCGTTGACCACGTAGATCGGCTGGAAGTCGTTGTCGACGTCCACGCCGAGGCGGCGCACCTCGCCGGTGTACTCCTCGGGCACCTCCGCGGCGCCGTTGGGAAGGTCACGGATGTGCCCGACGCTCGCTTCGACGACATAGCCGGGGCCGAGATAGCCCTTGATCGTCTTCGCCTTGGCAGGCGACTCGACGATGACGAGTCGGCGGCCGCCGTGTGCGGTGTCGCTGGTCGGGGACAACTTCGCTCTTCTCTCCGGTCGACGCGGGGAATCTCCCCAGGCCTTGCTCCCGGGGGTCGGATGGTGCTGACGCTGCGGAGTGTGACGGTACATCCCGCCCCCGTGTCAAACGGGAAAAGCCCGCAACGGCCACTCGAACGGTAACCCGACTACCGCCATTCCTGCCGCCCGGAGTACGGACCAGCCGTTTCGGCCCTATCCGGAGTGTGACCTCCTAGTTACCCAAGCCGTCGCCCTCACGCGCGCGTGATGCACCACATCGCGAGCGCCAATGCACCCACTCCGGCGACGCTCACCAGCGTCGCCGATGCGACGCGGTTCACACCGACGGCGACGGGCTCGCCGTGGCGCAGCCTGGTCGCGGTCCAGGCCAGCAGTCCGCCTCCGAACAGCGCGAACACCGCCCCCGCGAAGATCGCCGGTCCACTTTCCACGGTTCAGTCCTTCCGCCCGAGTCTTCAGGGTCGGGACGCTGACAGGCCCCGACAGCGGACATACGAACCCCTGATGAACGCCGGGCGGCCGACACCCGACACCCCATGAGCCCCTCCGGCCGCGCCACGCGTGCGCCCCTGAGTACGGCACGGTGCGTCACGGACCCATCGCGCCAACTCGTCTCGAACTTGTTGCTTCCGGACTCGAATTCCGGGGCCGTACGCGCTCAGCGATCGGGAACCGTCACATTCAGCTGCGCGATCAGGAGTCGCCGCGGGCACGATGCCGCAGGCTCACCCTCAGCCTTCAGCCCTGCTCAGCCTTCAACCCTCCTTATTCCTCAGCCCTCCTTATCCCTCATCACCTCGCGGGTAGCCGTCATCACCTCGCGGGTAGCCGTCATCACCCCCGGGGTAGCCGTCATCAGCCCCCGGGTAGTCGTGATCAGCCCCCGGTAGTCGTCGTCACCGCGCGGGTAGCCGTCATCACCCCGCGGGCTCAAGGAACCCTTGCTCCACCAGCAGCCTGATCTGCGCGGGCGTCCGGTCCCGCAGCAACACCGGATCCTCGCCGACCAGTTGGGCGATGGCGTCCAGAATCCGGCCGGCGCTCAGTGTGCCGTCGCACACACCGGCGAAACCCGCGCCGACCGTGTCGACCTTCGTGGCCCGGCGCATCCCGCGGTTCTGGCGCAGCACCACATGCTCCGGGTCCTCGGCGCCCGGCAGCCCCACCTGCTCCTGGACGACCTCGACCGCGAGCCTGAAGTGCTCGGCGAGCAGGGCGGCGTCATCGTGCGCCCGCAGGTAGTCGACGCGGGCGAAGTGCGCGCGCACGGCCTCGCCGAGGGGCTGTTCGACGGGGTGCGGCCACTCCTCGACCGTGATCGAGGGCTGCGCGGCCGGGGCCTTGCGCAGCGTGATCCACCCGAAGCCGACCGCCTTCACCTTGCGGGCCTCGAACTCGTCCAGCCAGGCGTCGTACCGCGCCTGGTACTCGGCGGGATCCACCCGATGGTCGCCCGCGTCGCGCAGCCACAACTCGGCGTACTGCGTGACGTCCTGGACCTCGCGCTGCACGATCCACGCGTCACAGTCGCGCGGCACCCACGACCGGAGCCGGTCCTGCCACTCCTCGCCCTCCACATGCTGCCAGTTGGCCAGAAACTGCGCATACCCCCCGTCTCTGAGACGCGCCCCCGCCTGCTGAACGAGCGTCCTGCACAGATCGTCCCCGCCCATTCCGCCGTCGCGGTAGGTGAGCCGGGCGCCCGGCGAGATCACGAAGGGCGGGTTCGAGACGATCAGGTCGTACGTCTCGTCGGCGACCGGCTCGAAGAGCGAGCCCTCCCGCAGCTCGGCGGCCGGGGCGCCGGAGAGGGCGAGGGTGAGCGCGGTGATGTGCAGTGCGCGCGGGTTGACGTCGGTCGCGGTCACGCGCGTGGCGTGCTGAGCGGCGTGCAGGGCCTGGATCCCGGAGCCGGTGCCGAGGTCGAGGGCGGACTCCGCGGGCGCACGGACAGTGATGCCCGCGAGGGTCGTGGAGGCGCCGCCCACGCCAAGTACGACGCCTTCGTCCCGGCTGCTGATGCCGCCCGCACCGCCGACGGCACATCCCAGGTCGGACACGATGAACCAGTCCTGCCCGTCGGCTCCGCCATAGGGCCGGATATCCACGGTCGCGGCGACCTCGTCCCCGCCCACCCGCGCCAGCCAGCCACTCTCCACGCAGTCCCCGACCGGCAGAACGTCCGCCACGCGCTCGTGCGGCACGGGCTGCTGCAGCAGGAAGAGCCGTACGAGCATCTCCAGCGGCGTGTCCCCCCGGGTGGCCCGGAGCGCGGGCACGGTCTCGCTGCGCGCCAGCGCCGCGTACGCGGGAGCGCCGAGCAGATCGAGCAGACCATCGGCGGTGAAGGCCGCCCCGAGCAGGGCGTCACGCAACCGGGCGGCGACGTCGGTGCGGTCGGACGAGGGCAAGGACGAGGGCAAGGGTGACTGGCTGGTGTGGCTCACGTCCCCCATTGTGGCCGCTCCCGCCGACGGGCGCGTGCGCCTGTGGACAGCCCCGTCGACCACACGCACACCTGTGGACAAGTCCGTGCCGATCCCGCGTAGACCTGTGGACAGCCGACCCGGCGCAAGGCACACGAACGACGCCGCACCAGGCACACGACGGACGGCCGCACCAGGGACACGGACAGCGCCACGCAGGCAGACGCCCCCAGCACCCCCCGCGCCCGGCACCCCGGCACAGCACACAACACACATCACACAGCCGAGGCCACACAGGCCCACACCCCACCCCCGGCACCCGCAAGCCACACATCCGACACCCCAGCACACCCCGAAGGCCCGGCACGCGCGCGTACCGGGCCTTCTTTCGGTTGACGAAGGATCGCCCTCCCGGGATCAGCCCGGCAGTGTCGGCCTCGTCCGGGTCAGCCCTCGGTCGACGAAGGCGAGGCGGCCGAGGAGGCCGGGGCGGAGGCAGGGGTGGACTTGCAGCTCTCCTGCGTGGCCATGGCCTTGCCGACGTCTCCCTCTTCGAGCTTCTTCAGGGCGTCGTTCCCGCTCTTGCCCAGCTCGCCCAACTGCTCGGCGACCCCGCTGAGTCCGTCCGCGAACTTCGCCTGGTCCTTGGTGTCGAGGGCGTCCGACTGCTTCACCAGCTCGGCGTAGGACGCGGAGAGACCGTTGAGCTCCTTGACCGCGTCCTCCTGCTTCTTCTTGCCGTCGTCGACGTCCGGGGGCCCGACGTTCGCGATGGCGGTCGCCATCGTCTTGTAGGCGTCGGAGATGTCCTGGAAGCCCGTGGAGTCGGCCTTCTGCACCTCTTCCGGCGTGCTGTCGTCCGAGGTCTCCTGCTGGATCTGGGCGTTGGCCGCCGCGATCTTCTGGATCTGCGGCTGCACCGCGACACAGACCTCCTTGGCCCAGGAGTTCAGCTTGTCGTTGGTGTCGTCGCTGCTGCATCCCGACAGCGCCAGTACCAGTACCGCACCGCCGGACAGTGCGGCCGCGAGCTTCTTGTTCACCGGATTGGTCCCTTCCATGGCTCTCGGCCCCGGAACATACACGGCATGCGCGCGACATTCGCACGTCGAATGTCGGCTTTAATACTTTCTGAAGCCATTTGCACCAAGGGAGAGAAGGCTCACGGAGAAGGTGTGAACACAGACAAGGCGGGCGGACGGCACATGCGTACGCGCCGTCCGCCCGCTACTTGTGCGGATCCTATGGGCTCCCTGCGGAACCCTGACCAGGTGCGCGACCGGGCGCCACCGGACTCCCTACGGCACCACCGCGGGGTCGGCCGACTTGGTCACCCTTTCCGCGTCGCCTTCGTCACCAACGGCGATCCCGCGCCGCTTGGAGATGTACACCGCGCCGATGATGACAAGGAACGAGAGCACCGCGATCAGCACCCGCATGCCCACGCTCTCGTCGTCGCCGTACGAGAACTTGACGACCGCGGGCGCGATGAGCAGCGCCACCAGGTTCATCACCTTCAACAGCGGGTTGATCGCGGGTCCCGCGGTGTCCTTGAAGGGGTCGCCGACGGTGTCGCCGATCACCGTCGCGGCATGTGCCTCGCTGCCCTTGCCGCCATGGTGACCGTCCTCGACGAGCTTCTTCGCGTTGTCCCAGGCACCGCCCGAGTTGGCGAGGAAGACCGCCATCAGCGTGCCGGTGCCGATCGCGCCCGCCAGGAACGAGCCGAGCGCGCCGACGCCGAGCGTGAACCCGATCGCGATCGGCGTGAGTACGGCGAGCAGACCGGGCGTGGCCAGTTCGCGCAACGCGTCCTTGGTGCAGATGTCGACGACACGCCCGTACTCGGGTTTCTCGGTGTAGTCCATGATCCCGGGGTGCTCGCGGAACTGCCGCCGCACCTCGTAGACCACGGCCCCGGCGGACCGCGAGACCGCGTTGATCGCCAGCCCCGAGAAGAGGAAGACGACCGCGGCGCCCGCGATGAGACCGACCAGGTTGTTGGGCTGGGAGATGTCCATCATCAGGTTCATCGGTGCGCCCGGTCCCGAGACCTTCTCGCCGACTTCGTTCGCGGCCGTGAGGATCGCGTCGCGGTACGAGCCGAAGAGCGCCGAGGCCGCGAGTACGGCGGTGGCGATGGCGATGCCCTTGGTGATGGCCTTGGTGGTGTTGCCGACGGCGTCCAGGTCGGTGAGCACCTGTGCGCCCGCGCCCTCGACGTCACCGGACATCTCGGCGATGCCCTGCGCGTTGTCGGAGACGGGCCCGAAGGTGTCCATCGCCACGATCACGCCGACCGTGGTGAGCAGACCGGTGCCGGCGAGGGCCACGGCGAAGAGCGCCAGCATGATCGACGTACCGCCGAGCAGGAAGGCCCCGTACACGCCGAGGCCGATCAACAGGGCGGTGTAGACGGCTGATTCCAGACCGATGGAGATACCTGCGAGGACGACGGTGGCAGCGCCGGTGAGCGAGCTCTTGCCGATGTCCCGTACGGGACGGCGGGTCGTCTCGGTGAAGTAGCCGGTCAGTTGCTGGATCAGCGCGGCCATGACGATGCCGATCGCGACGGCGACCAAAGCGAGGATCCGCGGGTCGCCGGCCTTGGCCGAGATCGCGACGTCCGTGATGCCGTCGAGGTCGGCGTACTTCCCCGGGAGATAGGTGTAGACGGCCACGGCCACGAGCACGAGCGAGATCACCGCGGAGATGAAGAACCCGCGGTTGATCGCGGACATGCCGCTGCGGTCGGAACGGCGGGGCGCCACCGCGAAGATGCCGACCATCGCGGTGAGTACGCCGATCGCGGGCACGATCAGCGGGAACGCGAGCCCGGCGTCGCCGAAGGCCGCCTTGCCGAGGATCAGCGCGGCCACCAGGGTCACGGCGTACGACTCGAAGAGGTCCGCGGCCATGCCGGCACAGTCGCCGACGTTGTCGCCCACATTGTCGGCGATGGTCGCGGCATTGCGAGGGTCGTCCTCCGGAATGCCCTTCTCGACCTTGCCGACCAGGTCGGCGCCGACGTCGGCGGCCTTGGTGAAGATGCCGCCGCCGACACGCATGAACATCGCGATCAGCGCGGCACCGAGGCCGAAGCCCTCCAGGACCTTCGGAGCGTCGGCGGCGTACACCAGCACCACACAGGAGGCGCCCAGCAGACCGAGCCCCACCGTGAACATGCCGACGACGCCACCCGTACGGAAAGCGATCTTCATGGCTTTGTGCGAGACGGCGGTGAGATCCTTTTCGGGCTCACCCTCCGCCGGAGTCGCTTCCCTTGCCGCGGCGGCCACGCGGACATTGCTCCGTACGGCGAGCCACATACCGATATAACCGGTGGTCGCCGAGAACGCCGCGCCGATCAAGAAGAAGATCGACCGTCCGGCACGCTGATTCCAGTCGTCCGCAGGAAGCAGCATGAGCAGGAAGAACACCACGGCGGCGAATACCGCGAGGGTGCGCATCTGCCGTCCCAGGTAGGCATTCGCGCCCTCCTGGATCGCCCTTGCGATCTCCTTCATGCTGTCTGTGCCCTCGCCCGCCGCAAGCACCTGGCGTACCAGGACCCCGGCGACCACGAGCGCCGCGAGCGCGACGGCCCCGATGACCATCACGATGAGACGGTTGTCGTCGGTCAGTACTGCCGCTGCGAAGGTTGTGGACTGGTCAAACTTCTGAGGGGTAGAAAGCCCCGCCATTCGTCCTCCTTGACGCTTGGACCGAGCTCAAGATGTGGACGGATTGTAGGTACCGGAACCTGATCAAAACAGTGGGCGGTAAACGGAATCAACCTTCGCATGCTCTTCAGCAAATGATCGCCCGGTGCCCATGGGCCCCAAAAGAGGTAATGCCCCAAAACCGTTGACACTTGATCAAATAATCGCGCAATTGATCGTGAATAAATTCACGAAAAGGCCGCGTCATGAGAGGGCAGGAGTACCGGGGCATGCAAAAGGGCCCTGCTGAGCAGGGCCCTTTTGGTTTGCTTAAGCGATTACGAGGGGCTACGGGGATCCGCTCAGGGAGCGAGCGTGGCCGGCGGCGTGGTCGGCCAGCTCATCCTGATCAGTCCGCCGTGCTCCCCTGCGGTGACCTCGACGTCGTCGACGAGGCCGCTGATGACAGCGAGCCCCATCTCGTCCTCCTCGGTCTCCGTGTCGGAGTCGCCGTGGGGTGCGCCGGGCACCGACTCACCGGGAGCCGTGCGCGGCGCTTCGTCGCCGACCTCGATGGAGAACTGCTTCTCCTCCTCGATCAGCAGCACCCGCACCGGCGCCGAGATGCCGCTGCTCTGGTGCAGCCCGACGGCGCGGGTGCAGGCCTCGCCGACGGCGAGTCTGACCTCGTCGAGTACCGCCTCGTCCACTCCGGCCCTGCGCGCCACCGCTGCCGCCACCAGTCGGGCGGTCCTGACGTGCTCGGGCAGCGCGCTGAAGCGGAGCTCAACGGTGGCCATGCATCCCCCTCAGCTACGGGCGTGCTGTCGGAGGGCCGGGCCACCCGGGCCCGGACCCCCTCTGTTGCTTCTGCCGTCATGGGCGCGCGACTTCTGCCGTCCGTCGGCTCACGGCCCGCGGACGGGTCAGTCGGTGGCGTTCACCGCTTCCTCGACCGAGGTGTGGATCGGGAACACCTTGGTGAGGCCGGTGATACGGAAGATCTTCAGAATGCGCTCCTGGTTGCAGACCAGGCGCAGCGAGCCCTCGTGGGCGCGCACACGCTTCAGGCCGCCCACAAGGACGCCGAGCCCGGTGGAGTCGAGGAAGTCCACGCCCTCCATGTCGACGACGAGGTGGAAACTGCCGTCGTTCACCAGCTCGACCAGCTGCTCGCGCAGCTTGGGCGCGGTATATACATCGATTTCGCCACCGACCTCGACGACCGTACGGTCGCCGTTAGGGCCGGACACACTGCGAGTCGACAGAGACAGGTCCACGAATCCTCCAGCACCTTGCTATCGAGCGGTCGCCCCACGGGACACCTCGGCGGAGCCCCCGGGACGGTTCGCCAGCCGCGATGGCATTCAATCACTTACCGGCAGGCGTGCACGACGCCTTGGCTCCATTGTCCGTCATGCCGGTGACACACTCGATGCCGATGGCCAAGAATCACCGATCCGATCGACCCTCGACGGACACCGCTTCCCGCCCCTCGCCGAGCACGGTCCTGGACCGGCTCGCCTCGGGGCCGAGCCGGGCTTCGCGCATCACTCATACGGAGCACTTGCCCCCTCGTGCGGGTCGCCATGCCGTCTGGCCCGACCGGATCCGCTCGGAGGTCATCGCCGCGGTGCAGGCCGCAGGCATCGAACACCCCTGGTCCCACCAGGCTCTGGCCGCCGAACACGCCTTGGACGGCGAGTCGGTGATCGTCGCCACGGGCACCGCCTCCGGCAAGTCCCTGGCGTACCTCGTGCCGGTCCTGTCGGCCCTCCTGGACGGCTCCGAGTCTCCGAACGGCCGCGGCGCGACCGCCCTCTACCTCGCCCCGACCAAGGCCCTCGCCGCAGATCAGCGCCGATCTGTGAAGGAACTTTCACAACCTCTGGGAAACGCCGTACGCCCAGCCGCCTACGACGGGGACACGCCCTTCGAGGAACGCGAGTGGGTGCGCCAGTACGCCAACTACGTCCTGACCAACCCCGACATGCTGCACCGCGGCATATTGCCCTCCCACCCCCGCTGGTCCTCCTTCCTCCGTGCCCTGCAGTACGTCGTCATCGACGAGTGCCACACCTACCGCGGTGTCTTCGGCTCCCATGTCGCCCAGATCCTGCGCCGACTGCGCCGCCTGTGCGCCCACTACGGCGCCTCCCCCGTCTTCCTGCTGGCCTCCGCGACCGCAGCCGAGCCCTCGGTCGCCGCACGCCGTCTGACGGGCCTGCCGGTGGTCGAGGTCGCCGACGATGCCTCCCCGCGCGGCGAGCTGGTCTTCGCCCTCTGGGAACCCCCTCTCACCGAACTGCACGGCGAAAAGGGTGCCCCCGTCCGCCGTACCGCCACCGCCGAGACCGCCGACCTCCTCACCGACCTCACCGTCCAGGGCATGCGCTCGATCGCCTTCGTACGTTCCCGCCGCGGCGCCGAGCTGATCGCGATGATCGCCCAGGAACGCCTCGCCGAGATCGACCGCTCACTGGCCCGGCGAGTGGCCGCCTACCGCGGCGGCTACCTCCCGGAGGAACGCCGCGCCCTCGAACGCGCCCTCCACTCCGGCGAACTCCTCGGCCTCGCCGCCACCACCGCCCTCGAACTCGGCATCGACATCTCCGGCCTCGACGCGGTCGTCATCGCGGGCTACCCAGGCACCCGAGCATCACTGTGGCAGCAGGCGGGCCGCGCCGGCCGCTCGGGACAGGGCGCGCTGGCGATCCTCGTCGCCCGCGACGACCCGCTGGACACCTTCCTGGTCCACCATCCCGAGGCCCTCTTCGACCAGCCCGTGGAGTCCACCGTTCTCGACCCCGACAACCCGTACGTCCTCGCCCCGCACCTGTGCGCAGCCGCCGCCGAGATCCCGCTCACGGACGACGACTTGAAGCTCTTCGGCCCGGCGGCCGCCGGTCTGCTGCCCCAGTTGGAGGCCGCGAAGCTGCTGCGCCGCCGGACGAAGGCCTGGCACTGGACGCGCCGGGAGCGGGCCGCCGACCTGACCGACATCCGCGGTGAGGGCGGCAGCCCGGTGCAGGTCGTCGAGGCAGGCACCGGCCGGCTGCTCGGCACGGTCGACGCGAGCGCCTCGCACACGACGGTCCACGAGGGCGCGGTCCACCTGCACCAGGGCCGCACCTACCTGGTACGCAAGCTGGACCTGACGGATTCCGTCGCCCTGGTCGAGGAGGCCAACCCGCCGTATTCGACGGTCGCCCGCGACACCACCGCCATCTCCGTCCTGGAGACGGACGTCGAAGTCCCCTGGGGCCACGGCCGGTTGTGCTTCGGCTCCGTCGAAGTCACCAACCAGGTCGTCTCCTTCCTGCGCCGCCGCGTCATCACCGGTGAGGTCCTGGGCGAGACGAAACTCGACCTCCCTCCTCGTACGCTGCGAACCCGTGCCGTGTGGTGGACGGTCACCGAGGACCAGCTGGACGCGGCCCGGATCAACCCGGAGATCCTCGGCGGCGCCCTGCACGCGGCCGAGCACGCCTCCATCGGCATGTTGCCGCTCTTCGCCACCTGCGACCGCTGGGACATCGGCGGCGTCTCCGTCCCGCTGCACCCGGACACCCTGCTGCCCACGGTCTTCGTGTACGACGGCCACCCCGGCGGCGCGGGCTTCGCGGAGCGCGCCTTCCACACCGCCCGCGCCTGGCTCACAGCCACCCGCCAGGCCATCGCCTCCTGCGAGTGCGAGGCCGGCTGCCCGTCCTGCATCCAGTCCCCCAAGTGCGGCAACGGCAACGATCCCCTGCACAAACGGGGCGCTGTGCGATTGCTCACGGAGCTGCTGCGGGAGGCGCCGGAGACCTAGCCCCCTCGCCTAGCCCCTCGCCTGGACCTGCAACATGATGCGCAACGTCGGCGGCCGCAAACGGCGCGCAGACCACTACGCCCGCCTGTTCGCCGACACGGGCCTCACCCCCTTCGGGGTCGTGCACCGCTTCTTCTGGACGTGCAGCGCGCTGCACGTCCGCCGGAGGGGGCCGACGAACAACGGATCCATTTGAGGCGGTTGAAACCACGAGACCGCGAGACCGCGAGGCACGTTGCACGATGTCGTGCCGCTTGTAGAACTCCTCGTTGGGGCGGGGTGGCCGTCCAACCCTGCCCTGCCCGGCCCGGCCCCGCCCCGCCCCGTCCCGAGGCGGACAACAGCAACCGGGCGAACTCCCCCGCCGTGTCGGACAGTTCATGGCGAAATACCAGTCGGCCGTGTCCACTAGTCGGGTTCCGCCTTCGGCGCGAGGACCTGGTCACCGGGGCCACCGGGGCCACCGACGACGCCGAGTCCGCCCTGCGGAGGCCCAGCGGTCTCCTCCGGCTGCGGAGGTCCCACCGGCCCCGCAGGCCCCGCCCTCGACCTCACCTCCGCCGCGAACGGCCCCTGGCCCGAGGCCGCCGTGACGTCCGAGATCTCGCCGCCGAGTACGCATCGGACGAGGCGTGCGTGCTGGGCGCGTGCCACTCGGTCCGCCTTGCCGCAGGCGACCGTCGGACCGTCCATCCAGTGGTCCGCCGCCGCGAGCGCCGCCAAGTCGGCTGCTCCCGCCGCCCGGTGACGGACCAGGACGACCTGCCCCATGGCCAGGACCACCCCGAACACCGCGCACAGCACGGCGATCACCCCGACCGACCAGACGGTCGCCGCCCCTCTGTCCGACCCAGCCGGTATGCCGGACCTGCGCGACGCCGTCAACCTGTCTGCCGTGCCCGACGGGTGGACCCACCTGACGCACCCGCCCCGCCGCCTCTTCCCGAGGCGCTCCAAGGCCGCGGGGCAGCCACCTCCCGTCATTCCCCGCTCACCCCCACCGTCTCCTCCGCCAAAGCCACTGCCTCATCGCTCAGCTCCAGGGTCAACGCGTCCGGGCCCGGAGCACTCGCCGTGACCGTCACCCGGACAAGGTCGCCCTCCCGGCTCACCTCGACCCGCGCGCCACGCGGTGCCGCGCGGCGCGTCGTCGTCAGGACCGCGTCGGGCGAGTCCTGACGGGCCGCCGCGCGGGCGCCTGCCCTCGCCGCGTCCTGGCACTGGATCTGCGCGGAGGCTGCCAGCAGGGCCCACACCAGCGACATCGCGACGAGCACCAACGCGGGCAGCACCACGGCCGCCTCAGCGGTCACAAATCCCCGGTCCTGGCAGCGGAGCGAGCCGCGGACCGCCCTTCCGGCCCGAGCCGACCCCCTCACCACCGACGCGATCCGCCGCGCCCTTCTCCGCCCTTCACATCTGGACATTGAGCGCCCGTTCCACGATCCCCTGCAGCTCCGCACTGACCTGCCCACTCGTCAGCACCTTGTAGAGCGCGGCCGCGAAGGCGACCGCCGCAAGTTTTATCTAGTGTTGTCAAGCGACTCTGCAGTACAGAGCTGTAGAGCTCAGTAAGGCAAGTTAGGCAAGTGGTGAGCCAAGCTCGTCACAGGTGCGCTTCAAGATGCCCTGCAGGCAGCGCGTGTCCCCACCCCGGAGGTTGCGGCCGGGTGGTCGCGTACGCCGTCCGATGCCGCCCTTGGACGGCGAGGGCGGGCGTGGGTCCGGGAGCGCAGCGATCCCGGACCCACGCTCTACGCGGTCACACCACAGGTTGACGGCCGACGAGCAACTGCCAGTGGGTGGACGACGGCCAGGTGCGGTGCGGCATCCGGGTACGCAGATCCAGCGCGTCGGCAGCCCAGCCTTCGGCGGCCTCCAGAGCGGGTCGGGAGATCTGGTCGTAGGCGGAGGCGACCCAGACCCGGTGGAAGACGGCGCGCTTCCAGGGCTCGCCCAGATGCGTCCTGATCCGCCCGGTCACCCCCTGGTCGCCGGCCGCCATCCCGAGCCAGACGATGCGTCCTTGGGCGTCAGCGACGAGGTAGAGACCCGGACAGAAGGCCTCGACAGTGTCGACCAGTGACCAGTACGGGGCGCTGCTGCTGTAGCCGCTCAGGGCGCGAGCGAGAAGCGGGACGTGCACTGGCCGCAGGACCGGGCCTGGCGGCGGTGCGGCGTCCTGCGCCAGACGCGCCCCCGGCAGGAGGCCGCTCACTCGGACTCCTCCGCCGCGAAGGCGAAGTCGGTGATGTCACCGCTCGTGGCAGTGGTGTCGGCCGGCCGGTACCGCAGCTTCCTCAGGTACTCGCGGGCGTCGTCCAATTGGGACTTCACCGTGTCGAGCTCGTCCTCCCAGGACTGCCGCTCGTCGGCGGTCAGATCCCTGCCCGGTCCCACGAGGGAGTGCATCTCCTTGAAGTGCATGGAGAGGGCCGTCATGGACTTCTTCGCGGCCGTGACCCTGCCGAGGGTGTCCTTGACCTTGTCCGTCCACTGCTCGCTGTCGGAGAGCCTGGACGCGGTGCTCGCTCCGCCGCTCGAATCGGAGTTGGTGGTCTCCACCGGCCAGTGCTTGGTGAACCACGCCGAGTCGGCCGGCTTGGCCGCGTCGTCGGTGTCCCTGCTGACCACCTTGCGCAGCCGGCCCGGCGCCGTGCCCGCCTGGGGCGTGATCTCGCGGCCAGCGCGCAGTTGCATCACCTCGGCGAAGGCGTCGATGGCCTCGACGAACAGCCTGATCCCCTCGTCGGTGACGCGGGCCGCGGCGAGCTTGGTGGGTACCGTCCGGCGGTCGCCGGTGGAACCGTAGGAGCCGAGCAGCACCTTGCCGTTGACGAGGCCCGGTACCGCGATGTGCGCCAGCTCGGTGCGGGCCGCGTCGCGGCTCTCGCTCGGCTCGACCGCCGTCGCCGCGGCGATCAGCTCGGCGGCGGACAGCCCTGTGGTGGCGATGCCGTTGCGTACCGTGCCGTGATGGGGGGTGTCCATGGCGGCGGCCGGGAGGTCCACCCCGCCGACGGCAGCTGTGAGCAGTGCGCTGCGGATCTCGCCGCGGGTCTGGGCGTGCTTGGTCTGCAGGCGGGCCGGTGACGGCTCGACGAGGACCTTGGTTGTCCGGCGCAGGCTGGGAATGTCGCTGGGGAAGACCACCCGGTCCGCCAGCCGGACGAGGTTCAGCACGGCCTCGCGCGGGTCGTCGTGCAGGTCTGCGGCCGGGCGGGTCCCGGTGAGGACCGCGTGCTCCAACTCCGTGATCGCGTCGTCCGCGAACGCGTGGTCGACCAGCGTCCGGCCGGACGCCATGGCCTGGTTGGGGCCGGAGAAGTCGAGCGGGCCGCGCAGGTGGGTGCGTAGGTTGGTGGACGCGAGCGCGGCGTCGAAGTCCGGGCGATTGCCGGTGGCCGGCACGTAGCCGATGACGAAGACGGCGCCGGTGGTCGCCACCGGCAACGCGGAGGCCGCCAGCTCCGCCCACGCGCGCGCCTCCTTGGCCTTCTCCGGGTCGTCCGCCGGGATCTCGATATCCTGGGGGTCGACTCCGTCGTACCTGTTGAGCTGCGCGGTGTAGCGGTCCCGCCAGTCGGCCGGGTTGCGCCAGCGCTGGCCTTCGGCTCCGCCGAGGACCTTCTGCGGCAGGCCGAGCAGTCCGACGGCGGGCTGGAGTCCGAGCAGGCTGTGCCGGTGGAGGGTGCGGTTCGTCCCGGCCGTCGAGACGGTGACGTACCAGACCTGGTCCCCGAAGCGGTAGCGCACGATGTGGTAGGTCGCCGGCTCGGTCTGGCCCGAGACCGCGAGGTCCGCCTTCAAGTCGTACTTGCGGGCCTTCTCCGCCGCGCTGAGCCGGCCCTCGATGAAGGTCAGGTGGTCCAGCAGCGCTTCCTCGGAGGCGAACTCGACCTCCAGAAGTGCCAGTTGCCCGCCGTCCGGGGATGCGGCCGGGGTCACGCGCGGGGTGGTGACGGCGGCGTTCTGGGCGACGTCGTAGGCGAAGCGGATGTTGAACTGGTTGATCGCACTGGCGATGCCGGGCTGTTGGACCCTCATCTGGTAGAGGGTGCCGTGCTCGGTGACCACCGGGTGCACGGCGGCTTCCTTGAAGCCGTGGACGACCACGCCGGTGGTCTTGTTCCCGCTCGACGCGATCAGCGGCTTGAGATTGACGGCATCGGTGGCCATACGCTCCAGTGCGCCTCGGTCGAGAGTGCATCGGGGATCGGCCAGGCCGGCCTCGACGAACTGTGCCCGGTACTCGGGATCGTCGAGATAGGGGAAGCGCCCGACAGGGCGCTTGGGACGACGCGGTGACATACCGCACCTCTGCTTTCGCACGCGAGGAAGGGGCTTGCGCCGCATTCCCTGAACGGATCGGGACGCGGAGTGGGTCCGCCTCCTGCGGGTGCAGAGGTGTGTGCCGCCGCCGTACCGCCTCCCCGCCGCTGCGGGGCACTGGGCCGTTGCGACCACCTTGGACAGATCACCATCACCCGGCCACCGCTGAATCCTCACGGGAATCGCGGTACTGGCCACCCCGAACCGGGATCGGTCCACTGAGGTTGGTGCGGGTCACCGACATCGGTGCGCTCCATCACCCAGAGTACTTGCCGGAACCGACAGTTGTCGGCCCGTCAGACACAGCGCCCCGAGCGGGGTCCGCTTTCGTGGTGCCCGCGTCGCTCGCCCCAGAGCCGGTCGGCATGTCACTACGCTTTCGGGGTGGGCGCTGACGCGCCTCCTGGCCTCGGCCCGGGCGGGACTTCGACACGATGTGCGACGACGAGATCCTGCGAGCGGGTGTGGCACTGGCCGACGCCGTCCGCGTTCCGGTACTCCGCACAACTCGGTACAGGCCCGAGTCCCTATCGAACCCGGAACGGTTCACACTGGCACCTGACTCCTATTCGCTCGGTTGTGGTCTTTTCGTGAACGACCTGCCAGTGATACCTCTAGTGGGTCCATCGCGGAAAATGGCGGCGGCATTCAGGGGGAGATGTTGGATCCGAGTCAGGAACCGCGGAAGGCAGACGGCCGGGCAGACGCCCCGCCGCTGATCCTCAACTATCCAACGTCCATGCAGTTTCCGGCCATGCCGTCGCCTGAAAAGCTGGTCTTCACCTACGATCCCGACGAGTTCGAGAAGTTCGTCGAGGAGTGGGTGCCCTCGCTGAACAGCCTGTATGTACGGGTGGAGCACCAAGGAGGCGCTGGCGATCACGGCATCGACGTGGCCGGATTCCTCACCCGCCAGGGCCTGGAAGGTCCTTGGCACAACTACCAGTGCAAGCGCTACAAGGGAACACTGGCCTGGAGCACCGCCGCGGGTGAGATCCGGAAGATGTTCGCGGGCGTGGTCACCGGTCAGTTCATCGTGCCGGAGCAGTACACCTTCGTCGCCCCGTCCATCGGCCCCAGCCTGCAACAGGCCCTGCAACGCCCGCTCCGTACCCGCAAGGACTTCGTGGAGTCGCTGCGCGAGACCACAGACAAGGTCATCACGGACCTGGGCCCCCGATTGAGGCGCGAGGCCGAGGAGTTGGCGGCGGACACGTCGTTCGAGATCTTTCAGACCGTCAACATGAAGAAGATGCTCGAACAGCACAAGACGACTGACTTCTGGGTGAAGCGATTCCCGCCGGAGTCCCCGCCCCGCCCGGCTGTCAAGGAACCGCCCGAGAAGCCGGAGCCGCGCGAGGCCCGCTACGTGCAGCAGCTCGTCCAGGTCTACGCCGAGCGCTGGCCCAGCAATGCCAGCACCGTTAACCAGATTGCGCAGCACCCCACGGCTGGTCCGCACCTGCGCCATCAGCGCGAAGCGTTCTTCAGCGCCGAATCTCTCCGTCGCTTCGGGGAGGAGGCCTACCCCGAAGGTCATTTCGAGGCCATCGTCAAGGACATATACGACGCCGTGGTCGACGTGGCAAGGGATGACCACCCCACAGGGTGGAAGCGCCTGCAGGCTGTCACCTCCCAGGCGATCAGTGCCGGGCTGACGCAGACGATTTTCGCCCAGCACGTGAGAACTCTGGACCGTACCGGGGTATGCCATCACCTGGCGAACGAGAACGAGCTCACGTGGTGCGAGGGAGAAGGGACATGAAACCGCTGAACAGCCCGCTGGAGATCGGCGTGCGGGCACTGGTGCTGCTCTCGGAAAGCCATCCCGATGCTCTGGACCTGGCCCAACTCGCGCTCCTGGACCATGCTGTGCTGCACAGCGCCGAATTCGACGGACCGCCCAGCCTGCACCCGGACCTGCCCGCCCGCTCCGGAGAGTTCGGCCTGAAGCGCACCGTCCTCGAACAGGCGCTTCTGGTGCTCATCCGCGCCGGCCTGGCCGAACTCGAAGCGGACGGGACCGGCCTGGTCTACCGGGCCACGGAACGCGGCCCGGCCTTCGTGGACGTTCTCGAAGCCCCCTACCTCCTGCGGCTCCGCGAGCGCGCCGAGTGGGCTGTCCACCACTGGGCCCCGGACACCGACGTACGCGCCACCACCCAGTCCCTGATGACGGCTCCCCCCACCCCCATGACCCGCCGCCCGTTCGAGGACCATCGTGGGTAGTCTCCAGCTGGTCCACCTCACCTACGCCGGCTCGGACAAGCCATCAGCGCAAATCGTCTTCGGCCCCGAGCTGACCACCATCTACGGCGCATCCGACACCGGAAAAACCTTCATCGTCAGGTCGGTCGAGTACATGCTCGGCGGCGCCCAGTTGGAGATGGTCCCGGAGGCCGACGGGTACACCCAGATACTGCTCGGGCTGCTACTGCCCGACGGCAGTCCGCTGACGCTCGTCCGTCGCCCCGGCACCAACTCCACGCATCTGCACTATGAGGACCTCCGTGACCGGGTTCACCGCCCGGCGGATGTCATCGTGAACTCGGTGCACAACGTCCGCAGCAGGAACAGCCTCTCGGTCCACCTGATGCGCGCCATGGGTCTGGACGAGGTTCTCATCCGCAAGAACGAAGCCGGTGGCACCCGTTCCCTGGCGCTGACCGATCTGGTGCACCTGTCCGTCGTTACGGAGGACCGCATGATCGCCATGCCCTCCCCGGTGCTGCGCACCGGCACCGCCAGCACCCGCACCGCAGAGATGTCGGTCATGCGGTTCCTCCTGACCGGGGAGGGAGACCCTGCCGTCGACACCGGGCCCAACGCGGGACAGCGGCGTGTGAACAGGGGACAGATCAACCTCTTGGACCAGCTCGTGATCGACTTATGGGCGAAGCTTGAGTCGGACGAGCCTGAGCGTGACCTCAAGGACCGCCTGGCGCGGGTCAAAACCGCGATCGACGCGCAGAACACTGCCCTGCGCACGGCCGACGCGGGTCACCGCGAAGCAGTACGCGAGCGCATGGCGCACGCCCGCCGACTTGCTGTGCTCGACGAACGGCTGGCCGAGGTCAGCGATCTGCTGGGACGGTTCAGCCTGCTGGAAGACCAGTACCGCTCCGATCTGGAGCGTTTGGTCATGGTCAACGAGGCTGGCAGCATCCTCGGCTACTTCCGCGTCGGAACCTGCGTCTTTTGCGGAGCGGATCCCGAGCACCAGCACCCCGGCCACAGCCAGCAGGAAGCCACTCAGCTCCACACTGCGGTACAGGCAGAAGCCGTGAAAACGACAGCCCTGCTCAACGACCTTCTGCCGACCATCGCCGACCTCGCCCGCGAACAGGAAGAAAGCACCCGGACCTGGCAGACCGTCAAGAGCGACCTGGAGGCGCTGGACGAAGTCATCGCCGAAGCCGAGGGCCAGCTCGCACCGCTCCGGGAAGGCCTTCAAGAGCTGCTGGACGCACGATCTGCAGTCGAGCGGGGGCTGGAACTGCATGCGCGGATCGCGGAACTTGAGGACAAGCGCTCTCGCCTTGACGGGGAAGGAGCGGTACCCGCTGCCCGGCCTGCGGAATACATCGCCGCCCGTGTCGTCAACGACTTCGACTCGGTTCTCCAACGCACCCTAGGCAGTTGGGAAGTACCGGCAGTCGACAACTCCGGGTACGACCAGTACAACGCCGAGATCCGAGCCGGGGGCCGCCCGCGCGCTGGTCGCGGCAAGGGCGTGCGGTCCGTACTTCACTCGGCCTTCACCACCGCCCTGGCCCGCTTCTGCATCGACCGAGATCTCCCCCATCTCGGCTTCGTCATCCTGGACTCCCCCGTGGTCACCTACCGCCAGCCGGTGAAGAACACCCCACAGGACCCCGACCTACCCGACGTACGCATCACATCCACCGTCGTGGACCGCTTCTACGAAGACATGCTCGCCTTCCCCGGCCAGGCTGTGATCATCGAGAACGGCGATCCGCCCCTCGGTGTCCTCTCCGAGGCCACCACCTACCATTTCACCGCCGCCGACGGTCGCCCTGGCTTCCTCCCGTGAACCCTGTCGATTCGATGTTCTACATTGCCTGCTCTGCAGCAACGAAGCCTCTTTTCCCCTAATCGAACTCAAACTCTGCGTGTGCGAGCGAATTAAGCACTGGGTCGCATGCGAGTTGGCTAGCCTTTCATGATTGGCCTCACTTGGGAGATGGGCCGGCGGTCACCCGGAAGGCGGTGGCGATAATTTTCCGTGGTTGTCGTGTATCTTTAGCGGCTCAGTTATTGCCTACTGGCGCATAAGACAAGTAGCCGACGGCGTAATTGGGGCCATGCGCAGCGTTGGGAGCCAGTGATACAGCCGCTTATTGTCTAGGTTCGAGATCCGCCGCGAACAGGACGGCAGCCGCCTTAAGAATTCCGTTCAGGCGACGCAGGTCAGCGTTCTCCTTCTCAAGCTGACGCACTCGGGAAGTGGCGCTCACGGCAGTTTCACCATTTCGACCAGCTTCTGCATCGGCTTTGTTAACCCAGTGCCGTAGTACCTCTGGGTGCACCCTCAGCAGTTCCCCCACCTGTCGCACGAGGCCGGAGCGTCCGGGACTGGTCGACCTCATCTCAATGACCATCCGAACTGCCCGCTCAATCAATTCTGGCGGGTACTTCCTCGGGGCCGGCATAGCGGCGTCCTCTCCAAGAAACCTGGCTTCGTCGACGGTCGCTTCCAGACTCAACAAGGCTGAAGCACAGCACTCCGTGCTGATTATGCACAGCTGTTCATGGCAGTCAAATGGGCACAGATGTCAAGTCGAGTTCGTGCCCCGCCTTGATCCGCCTGACCCTCAACTCCACACCTTCGGCATGCATGTGCGTCGGTTGCGTGAGGCTCGTGGGCTCACTCTTGAGGAGCTCGCCAGCAGAAGCGGTATGAGCTTCCGCGGAGTGGTCTACATCGAGCACGGGCGTCGCAACCCAAGCTTGACTACCTTGATCAAGCTTGCTCGTGGCTTGCAGACCGAGCCGTCCACGCTCCTGGCAGTCTTCGACGGTTCCGACTGGAGCGGTGACTGAACCGCTCCGGGTTTGATGGAGCTCTCTCCCCCAGCTGCCGGCGGCGGTTCTCACAGAGCTCTTGGGAATCAGCCCGGAACGGCCACCGCTTGGACCCAGCCCGGAGGCAACTGGGCTCGATGCGCCGCACAGCTCTACGACCGTCCCCGTCCTCCAGCTGAGCCGCACAGCGGACACTGGAGAAACTCCGAGCGCTTGACGGTCCAGCGGTCATATCGTTTCGGCCATGGATGCAGAGCAGTTGAAGGGTTCATCCCGCAGATGGATGAATGCCGCACTGGCGGCCTTTGTCGAGGGCCCCGAGAGCCACGACTTCGCCGTTCACCATGCTGGAGTCGCTACGGAGCACCTGCTCAAGGCATACCTTGCAGGGATTCATCCCGTTTTGATCGTCGACGGTCGGCACTTCGACTCGTTGCTCCATGCCACGGGCCTGGGCTCCCACGCAGGCCCACTGACCAAGGTCAAGACCATCGGTCTTGTTGACGCCTACCTGCGGGTGGCCAAGCTTCTTCCCGGGAAGATCCCGATCAGCAAAGAGGATCTCGAACCCCTGGCGGACGCCCGCAACGGAGTTGCCCACAGCGCGATACACGATTCGGCACAATCTGAAGCAGTGTTCACGGTCTGTCTGCGCTTGGTCGACCCGGTTCTCGAAGAACTGAAAGTTGATGCGAACAGCTACTGGGGCAGGTACTTGGCCCTGCACGACAAACTGGTCGAGAAGCAGGTGCGACAGGAACGCGTTGCGGCGGAAGCCCTGCTGGTCAAGGCCCGTTCGTTGTTCGAGCAGCGCTTCGGTCACATGTCACCCAAAGAGCGTGACGTGGTCCTGGCGGCAATCACCAGCAAGCCGATGATCACCATGGGCCGGGAAGCGCCAGTGGAGTGCCCGGCCTGCGGCTCTCAGGGGTGGATGGCTGGCGAGGTGGAGGCCATCCACGTCCACGCCGACGGCCAATTCACCGTCAACACGGAGGAGGTTTTCCTCCGCCCTCACGGGTTTCACTGCGCAGCGTGCGACCTCGAAGGGGGCACCAAGCTTCTCGTGCACTTGGGCGACCTGCCCTATGGCATCTTCTTGGATGCCGACCCTCGTGGCTACGTCGACGACGACCCGCCAGTGGCCGAAGGCATCCACGGAGGGCGTTGAGCCCAAACCCTCACTCGCAGGTTCCGTAAGCCGAAGTTATCAATATCCCAAGAAGGGGAACCTGAGACAAGGTCATCGGCACGTGAGGCCGAAGCAAACGTTGAAAATAAAGCTTACCGAGGGCATTTCGTGCAACGCGGCGCGGTGACGATAGCGAGTGCAACAGGTGTGGCGCTATCGCTGAATAGGGTGACCTGGAGAACTCGCTACTTGGGGCCGCCGACCATGGGTCGGCAGCCCCAATCATTTGATCGTTGAGATCGATTCAGACCTTGCGCGCCGGGGTGGCATAGGCGTTGAAAAGTTGATCCCCGTTCAGGCGGTTTGCCACGAGATGGGTTGCAACGGTGGCCTCGTCGTGCCACAGACCCAGTCCGTCGGCCAGGGCAACCGTGTACTTGGTCACGGCGGCTTTGAGGGCGTCGAGCTTGTCTGGCGTGATGACGACCATGCCTGGCTCCGGGGTACCCAGCGAGTCGCAAATATTGCTCGGGTGGAGCATGACCGGCAGAGGACTGGCTTCCGGATATTCCCTGCGATCCCATCGGACGCTGCCGCCGAGCTGGTTCAGATCGTGCTTCGAGATGGTGTCGGTGGTGCAGCCTGTCTTGAGTTCTGTGACGGCATGCCGAGTCGGACTGAGGATCCAGAGGTTGTCTGGCCCTTCACCACCGCTCTCCTTGTCGGGGCGGCTGCTGGCGAGCCCGAGGTGTCGTCCTAGCTGCTGCCATGCAGCTTCGGCCTGGTTTGTCCGCTCCTCGTCCCAGGCGACATCCTCCAGCATGGCCTTGACACCGAGGACGAGTTGGGTCGGATTGTCATATGTTGCGGTCAAGAACGCGACTGCTTCTCGGGCTTGAACCGCCCCGGCTTTCGCCTTGGCGGGGGCGATGCCAGCAGCTGGTCGCAGTACCGCGTGATTGAGTCCCGTGGCGTTCACGAGCACCTGCTGAGCCTGGTGCGAATCGGTGAAGTGGACGTATCCAGCCCGCTGCTCCATCAGCCATCCCCGCAAGGCTGCGTCATCGGTCTGGTTGATCACCTGTACAAAACGTTCAGCTGCCTTGCTGGTCTGGCCAACGACGGCCAGATCGAATGCCTGGCGACTCGCTACGGCCTCGGGGCGGATTCTCGTGTACTCGGCGTAGCGGACCGTGGCCGTGCGGCGCCGGCTCTCCTCAACCCAGGCCGGATCCCGGCTGAGGAAGAGGGAGAGAGCCTCCCGAATCGAGTTGATTCCCTCACCCTTGATCTGGAGAGCCAGTTCCTGGCTGAGCCCAAGCTGGGCCTGGGTCGCATTGGAGAACATCGACAGGCGGTGAGGCTCCGTTGTGGCTCGGGCGAGGTTGGCTCCGAGAAGGAGAACGGCACAGTGGTCGTCCCGATCACGTACTCCTCGGCCCATGCCCTGCTCGATCCTCTGGATCTCACGTGCTGTGACGGTCGGGCTGCCGGTCAGCGCATCCGCTTCGCGGCGGTCGGCTCCGCTCATCGGAGTGGGGACGCCATCGATGATCAGGAGGCGACAGGCGTCGCCGGGCAGGTCGACCCCGTCGTACTTGTTGATCAAGACCACGAGGCGACCGCGTGTGGACTTGAGAGTTTCTACTCCGGCTGCGAGGTCATTGACTTTGAGTACGGCGTCCGCGAATGGCTTCCACGGCTCCGCTGCCGGCCCACTAGGCACAATGACGACGACGTTGATCGGCTGTGAGTCGGGGGCGCCGTCACCGTTCCGGTCGCCGTTGGCGAATTGCCGGGCAAGCTGTCTGATGGCCACGGCGTCGAGGTTGCGGTTGAGTGCCAGCGGAGAAAGGATCAACCGGTCGCCGAGGTCCGCCGCGCTTCCTGGAGTGACGGGTTTGACCAGGAGTTCCGGGTCGGCATCGAGCGAGGTCACGAGCACACTGTCGTCTGCGAGAGTGGCAGTGAGGTAGACGCGGCGGCGGGCCTTCGCGAAGGACGGGATCATGTGGATGGGCGGGCACGGCGGACGGATCTCGAAGCCCTGACTGGTCGCGGTCGCGGCACACAGCGGGAGAACGTCCGCGATCAGGGGCCACGCGAACCGGAACTTATCGTTGCTTTCCCGGTGCGGGTGCAGCAACTCCATGACGTCCTGGGCCCGGTCTGCCCATGCCCAGAACGGGACACGGATGGTCGCCGTGTACTCCGCTGTACTGATGTCCGCCCATGCCTTCGCAGACTGTCGGCGTAGGTCGCCCTCGAACATATCCAGGAGCGGCTGATAGGCGGCGTGCCCGCGGGCGATGTTGAGCGTGAACTGAGCCTCGGCGGCCGCCAGCGCGGCGTGGGCATCGTCAACGATCACAGTGCCCAGATCCATGGGCTGGTGTGATCCGCCGATCACTCCGAAGCGGGACAGGCCGTTGATGAGGGTGTGGAAAGTGGTGATCAGGATTGCCCGCTCACCGCGGAACTCCATGTCGTCCGGGTCGCTGGCTGTCGCCAGTCCCAGCCGATGGGCCTCGGCTCGGGCCTGGGACGCCAGGTAATTGTCGGGCGTGAGATAGACGGCCTTGCCGATGCCCTCGTTCAAGGTGCTCTGCGCGATCAGCAGGCCGACGACCGTCTTGCCGCCCCCCGTGTTCTGCTTGATCACGATGTCATGATTGTCTCTGATATCGAACCATGATTCGAATACCTCGCCCTGCTCCTGACGAAGGTATGGGAAGGGGCGGTTCGGTAGTCCATTGAAGATGTCGCGTGGGCGGATGAGAGGTGCACGGTCGCCCTTGCCCAGCCTGCTCAGATCCAGAGGCATGTTCTTCGAGTCCCCTCTCCCGCCGGCCGCGGACGCTGCCGGTCTCGCGTCGTCATCATGCCGTTGCCGGTCACCTCGGTGCACGACGATGAGTGACGCTGCTGGCGCCAGCCGGTCTGGTGAGGGACGGCCTGTCCATCGGCTGGCGCTACAACGCCAAGTGTGAGTGACGCGCTCCCCTCGCCATCACTCGTTCAGCTCAACAAGGCGGTCAGGATCAAGGAAACGAGGACTAGGGCCGTTACTCAGCGTTACATACTGCTGGCCGTAGCTATACGAGACGAGAACAGGGCCGAGATCCGTTGGCATGCGACGGCGCTCGACGCTTAGTTTGTGCCGATCAGCGGCAGTCGCTTGGCCTTCTGGTGAGCGGCTCCTAGCGCCGTGTCCGTCCGCTTCCGTAGTTCCTCGACCACCTGAAGGTGTATCCAGACCTGCTCACCCAGCTGCGGCCTCCAGTGGAGGACGAGCGCCAGGGTGCAGTGGTACAGGCAGAGCAGGGCGAGGCTGGCCGGATCGGCGATCCCCTCGACGCTTGGGCCAGCCCTCAGCGCCGGTCCTCTGCGGGTGGCGACGGTGTTCAGCGCGATGCCTTGGGCTCCGGCGTGGGTTTCAGCGGAAGCCCATTCGAAGTAGGGGTGGAGGTGGGCGATTCCTGCGAGTTTGGCCAGATCCTGGGTGGACTTCTGCTTGTCGCCGGGTAGCAGATCCGCCCAGCCGAACTGCTTCCCGATGCTCCTGCCGAACTGCTGCTTGGCGGCCTCTGCGGCCTGCCGGGCCTCTTCCACTTCCTCTTCGGAGAAGGGGTGCTGGCCGAGCGCTTCGACGTGTTCCTGGTAGGTCTCCATTGCTTTGAAGGCGACGGTGTCGTGGTATGCGAGGTATCGGTCGACCAGGTCGTTCTGCTCAGGCTGGCGACCGTACTCGCCAAGGACGTATGCGACCACGGCGAGTTCGTAGAGGAGCCGGGCTGGTTTCAGCGCTCCGTGAGCATGGCCGACTTCCACCAGACAGTGCACTTCGTCGGCAGCCCGGCACGCGCGAGCGTGGATCTGTGTCAGTACCTGCGTGAGCGGATCGCGTGGCTGTGGCGCATGCCGGTTGATCGAGGCGCCCAGCTCGCGGGCATGGTCCAAGGTGAGGCAGTAGAGGTCGAGGCTGCGGCCCCAACTACGGCGGAGGCGGCCCCGGAACTGGCTGCGGCGATGGTTGATTTGGCCGAGGAGCCGCGGAGAGCGCCGGACGATGTGCGCGGCCAGCGCATTGGCCTGCTGCCAGAACGGTTCCTGGGTCATGGGCATATGAGAGTTCTGGTCTGGTCGCCTGTCAAACCGGGCTGCCCAACGGCCGTACGCCCCCGGGCCCTGTCCGAAAGCGAGTGGCCCGCGAAGTTACGAACCCGCCCGGGACACCACCCTCAACTGGCGCTTCGTGCGCAGGTTCCAGGCCAAGCACGTCCAGGAAACCGCGACCCCGCGCGCTTCCCGCGGCGACCGCGCCTTCCTCTACGCCGTCCGCAACTTCAAGGGCACCCCCGACCGGCTCTACCAGGACACCAAGATCAAGGCCCTCACGAAGACCTGGCTGGAGCGAAACCTGACCTGAACTGCGGCATTGTCGAGGCTGCGGGACGGGCCTTGAGCCCGGGGCAGCGCAGCCCGCCGCCATACTGCCCTGCGCAGCACGGCAGTATGGCGGCCATGGATGCAGGAATGGCGGCTGTCGCGGCCTCGGTGGTCACGGGCATTGTGTCGCTGGCGGCAATCGGTGGCGGAACACGCTCACTGGCTGCGGGACAGACGGGCCGCCTGCCTCCGCTTCCTCCAGCAGGCCACCAAGACCCTCCTGAAGCTCGACGAGGTCGAAACGAGGGTGGACGCCGTTCGGGCGGACAGGGATGCGAGCACCCGCGCACGCCACGACCTGCACGACAGCACCCGAGATGTGCTGTACGGCGGGACGGCCGAGGATATGGCCGCCCTAGACAACACTGTCGCGCACATCCGGCTGATGGTGCCGGCCCTCGTGACGGCCGCCACCGACCTCCAGAAGAGCGTCCAGACGTACGTCCAGGCGTTGTACGACTACATGACGCACAGGCTGGTGCCTGAGTCCGTGCCCCAGTACGAGCCCCTCGACATGGAGGCTTGGAACCACTCTAGGAACGAACTCAGCGACCAGCTCCAGGGCTTCACCGACGCGGCGAACGCCGTTCTTGCCGAACTTCCCCGGGCGGCCGTCCGCCAGCTTGACCTGTGGTCGCGGCGTCGGGCTCGGCAGGCGCCTCGCACCCGTGCCGGTGCCGTTGTTCTGCAACCGCGCGACCCAACTAGTCGTATTAATAAGGTCGTTCGGGCCTGACGGTTCACTTGGAACCTGACATTCCCGTGTGAGATAGGCGACTCCCCTGAGGGGAACTGGTACTCCGTTCCGGACGTACGGCCGGGGGGCGTTGCAGGTAAGAGTGCCGTGATCGTGCGAAGTTGAGGATGCATGCCCCGTGCAGCCGTCCGTCGCGGCGCGCAGCGCCTCGCTCACCATTCGGCGAGGGGAAGTTGACCGCCCCACGGATTCCGCACCGTGCGGGTACGCTGCTCTGCAATCAGTCACCCCTGGGGTCAGCGAACACTCGTGCCTCCCCGGGAGTCCACGAAGGATGTGGGCCCACCACCGGACCTACGAAATCCGTAGGTCCCACGGATGGGGGTGATAGATCCCAATGGCTGAGAAGAACGAGAAGCCTGAGGGGCACTGCCGCTGCTGCAGCAAGCGGATTCCGCCGCACCGACGGGCGGTCCGCTGGCTGGGGCCGGTGGCCTTCACGGTCTACAAGATCGTGCGGGACTACGGGCCGCTGTAACGCGAAGCGCCCCGACCTAACGGTCGGGGCCGCGCTGCAGGCGGAGTGCTGAGGGAGGGCCTCACCTAGATGCTGGCCGGCGTCGTCGGGTGGGGCCTTCCGCATATCCGAATGCGGTTACCGCCGCGTACGCAAGGTAAAGACCGCCAATGTGGCGACGATCACACTCGGGTGCAGCGATGCCCCCATCTTGCCTTGCGTTGTTGTGGTTGTGCATCGTGTAGCCACATGTTGATCTGCGCAGTTCGACCTTGCTTATCCGGTAACAGCCCAGGTTGGCGCCCCTTTTTCACCCTTTAAGTGACACACATCACACACCCGGGAGGGTGAGTGAATGCACACCCGAGCGGTTGCCTTTGGGCTGATTTGCCGGGTGTTCACCCAGTGAAGTTGGCAGAATCCGCTGCCCCGGAAATGCGCGGGGGCACTTTACTCGCGCCCACTGACAGTCGAGGGTCGCCAAGCCGTGGCCTCGTCCCGATGGGCGGTGTGCCCACCGACCGTACGCTGGGGCACTGACACCCTTCCCTGTCCGCGCAGTCGGTCACCCTTCGCGGAACGACGCGAAGGGTGACAGCATCCGGGGTCCCCTACGGGTGGGCTCGCCTATTCACCTGTCGCGAGAGCAGGCATGGCGGCAGTCGGTCCCCCTCGCGGGTGACCCCCGCAGGGCGCGGTGACGCGCCTGCGTCGCAGGCCGCGGCGCGATGGCGTCAACTCGCCTCCCTTCCAAGTCAGTTGGATGCGCGTATTTTTGCGATTCCGGCTGATTAGTGTGCGCCCGTCGAGCTGACTGCGATGGGACATCCGTATGAGCTACACAGACCATGACGTGCGTGAGGGCCGTCGGCTGATGAACGAGGGCTGCGAGAACCGCCTCGTCATCGGCGACAAGCTGCTGAGCGTCACGCCGTCGGGCCCCGACGGCGCCTTCGACCAGTACTGCGACGAGATCGGCCTGAGCCCCAGGACGGCCCGGGAGTACCGGCACACCGCCCGCATGTGCACCCCGCCGGTGCGGCATCTCGTGGCCGACAGCGGCATCCACGTCAGTTACAGCGCGCTTCGTGAAGGCGCTCGCCTGGCCCCCTCCGGCAAGCCCTATGACCAGGACTACAACACCCTGCGCTCGCTGCTGCAGGAAGCGGGCGGGGCCGGCGTCGGCCGTATCAGCGCCCCCCAGTACCGCCGTGCCCTGGGCATCGGCCCCGGGCTGCAGGACCTGCTCGACCCCGCCAGCGACATGTCCGTGGCTCAGTACCTCGGGTCCCTGCCTCCCGTGGAACGGGACAAGGTGCTGCGGGAGTTGGTGGAGGAGGACGACGCCTTCCGTGACGCGGTGAAGCGGGCCATGGACGACAAGCGCCGCCGTGACCGCGAGGGCCGCACCGGCCGCGGCACGGACAAGCCGAGCAAGTCCCAGGCCCTGGCCCGGGACTTGGTACGGCTGAACGACCAGATCACCGCTCTCATGCATCGGTACCCGCCGTCCGCTGTCCTGGACTTCACCCAGGAGGAGACGACCGCCTGCGTGGAGGCGCTGGGGACCGTGGAAGTCCTCGCCATGTGGATCGGGGTCCGGGTCAAGAAGGACGCGGTTCCCGCTGCCCGCGGGCGGGCCGCCACTCCGGACCTGGTGGGCGTGTGATGGAGCCAGCCGCAGATGACGGCGAGGACCGTCTCAACGCTGATATCGAGGAGTTCGCCACCCACGACCGCAAAGGCGGCTGGGCCCGAGCCCTCCTGATCGCCCGCCGCGTCGAGCCCGACGAGAACCGCGGCGTTGGATTCGAACAGGCGTCCACGAAATGTTTCGGCCGAAACATTTTCCGGCGCATCAGCGCGCGCGAGTTCGCCCGCCGATCCGGAAGCTCCGCCAAGCGGATCATGGCCTTTCACGAGGCATGGAAGCGGGCGGCAGCCGACGGACGTGTCCCCTCGATCGACGAGCTGGAGCCCGGTCTCCATGTCGATCTGCCGGATGAGGAGGAGGTGCCGTTCTTCGGCGAGCACGGCTATTACCGCAGTTACGAGGCTCGCATGAACAACGGCGAGCGACGGCAGGCGATCGAGGAGGAAGCCGAGCGGGCTGGGGTCAAGCCAGGTTCCCCGGTCTACGTCGCTCAACAGCCGAAGGCGCTGAAGACCGCGATCCTGGCGGATGCCACCACCCGTGACGCCGCCCGGGAAGCGCTGGCGGAGTTCGAGCGGCGCGAGGCAACCGGCCAGGCGGCCGAGGAGGGCGAGGGGGAGGACGTGTCCCCGGGGCGTCGGGCCCAGGACGAGGAGGCGGCGGAAGTGGAGCGGGCCGTTCGCACCACGTTGCGGGAACCCTCCGAGCCCGACGTGGCCCTGCAGGTCTTCACCGAGATGACCGAGGTCCGCCTGGCCACGCTGCGGGCGCTGTCGCTGTTGCAGCGTCACCAGGTGCAGTTCACCGGGGAGCGCAGCAGGGCCATCACCGATCTGTGCACCGCGTCCGAAGTGGCCATCGCCTTCATCCGTGACCTGGCCGCCGGCCCTTACACAGCGCTGAACGACGAGGCTCTGCAAGCGTTCCTGGACGAGAGTGAGAAGAAGCTCCGGTGAGTCCCAAACGCGACAGTGACACCCCCTCCCAGATGGAGCAGGATGCCATCGATGTTCTGCTGTGGCTCGGGCCCAACGCGGGCCGCGAATTGTCCTACGCGGACATCTCCCGCGGCACCGGCATCCCCGACGGCAGCCGCCTGCGGCGGGCGGTGCCCAGGGCCCGTGCCGCCGCCCACGTGCTCGGGCACCGGCTGGAGCAGTTCATGCACTCCCGCGACCCGCTCAAGCGCGGGGCGAGGGTCACACGCTTCCACAAGTTGGGCCAGGGCGACGAGTTCGGTGCCCGGGACGCGTTGCTGGCCTGCCGCAAGGCTGTGGCCTACATGGGCGACATGCACCGGGCCTGCTCATTCGAGGCCGGCAACCCCAACAGCGTCGACGCAGATGCGTTCGGGCAGATGGCTGATGCCGCCGAAGGCGGCATCAGGACCTTCAGCGGCGTGGAGAGGCTGGGCAGCAAGGTCGTGAAGAACCAGGGGACCATGCGGCGCCAGGCGGAGCGGATCGCGGACCTGGAGGCCCAGATCGCCGAGTTGACCTCGGATCAGTCCGCCGCCTCGGCCTGACCTCGAAGGGGCCCGGCAGCTGTCGCCGCCGGGCCCCTTCGTACCGCGCCGGGTCAGGCGCGGTTGATGCGCTTGAACATCTCCTTGCCCGCTTCGCGGGCGGCGGTCAGATCGTCCTCGGTCTCGGTGAGTCTGCGCTTGAGGTTGTCCCGTTCGGCGCGTATCTCGTCGCGTTCCAGGGTGATCCGTTCCACGGCCGCCAGGAGCTCGTTGACCCGCTCGGTCAGCTCCTTGGTCCCGGCCTGGTCGAGTTGGGCGCCCAGCGAGCGCTGGACGGCCTTCTTGAGGCGGTCGCGCTCCTCACGCAGGGCCCTGTTCTCCTCGCGGACCAGGGCCAGGTCTGTGGCCAGGCTCGCCGCGGAGGCGTCCCGGCCAGCCTGCTTCGTGCGGCGCTCGGCCTTGGCCTGGCTCTTCATCGCGGCCTCGATGTGCTCGCGCACCCCTTCGGCGTACACGAGCCACCGGGACACGCCGGCGGTGCGGGCGACGGCGAGGAAGGTGACCGTCTCGCCCTTGGCTTTCATCGCGTCCACCGTGGCCAGCACCCTGGCCCTCTTGGACTGGCTGTCCTTCCTGCGGCTGTCGCGCAGGACGTCGCCGGGGGTGCGTTTCGCCTCGCTCATGCCGTGCTCCCTCCGCGCCGGCCGGGCAAGCCCGGCATGCCCAGGGACACGGCTCCGCCGTGGCCCTGGGTGGCCCTCACCTTGCGCAGGACGGACGACGCCTCCTCGACCTCGTTGCGTTCCTCAGGGCTCATGGCCTCCGCCAGCTTCCGCATCGTGACGGCCGTTCCCTGGAAGGCCGCGACCTGGTCGTCCAGGTTCTTCACCACGAACTCGTCCGCCTCCATCATGACCGCCATCTCCTTGTCGGCCTTGAGCGAGCGGATGTGATCCTCGATGGCGGGCAGGTACGACGGATCCGGCCGGTAGGAGGGGCAGGCGGCACACTGGAAGCGGATCGGGCATGCCTTTCCGCCCGCCTTGACGTTGGAGGGCTCGGTACAGTTGCCGAACGGCACCGCCACCGAGCGGGCCTCGTACGCGGTAGCGGACGCCATCGGCGCGGACCTGCCCCTGCGGTCCACGGTGTGCAGGCGCATCACGTTGACCGCCTCCCGCTTCCGCTTGTGACTGATCCGGTAGTACCGCTGGGTGGTTTGCATGGATTTGTGATCCATGAGCTCGCGCAGTACTTCGATTCGTACCCCGGCGTCCGCGTACCGCTGGCAGAACGAGTGCCGAAACGCGTACGGATAGATCAGCGAGCGGTCGAACGGCACCCGGTCGCCGTTCCTGTCGAACTCCTCGGACAGCAGGACGGGCACGCTGTCGGCCCACTTACGGATCATCGCCGCGATCTGCTCGGACCCCAGGTGACGGATCTTGCCGTTCTCGCCGGCCGGCGGGAACAGGAACCCTTCGCTGCCCGTGGGCAGGTCGAGCGTCTCGCGCACGGCCCGCCACGTGCGGACGGTCTCCACGGTGTCGCGCTCAAGCTCCAGGCGCCGGTTCAGACGCCTTCCCTTGCGGTTGTCCCAGATCAACAGCCATTCGCCATCGGCGTGTTCGAGGCAGTCCGTCCTCAGCTCGGCGATCTCATAGGGACGCCGGCCGGTGTCCCGCAGCAGCTCGTAGACCGCGCGGGCCATCGCCTGGACCTGCTCGGGCGTCATCTTCCCGTGTGTCGCACCCTGCCCCAACAGGTCCACATAGTCGTCGAGTTGGCCGATGACCGACTCGGGCAGGGCCTTGCCGACATCGTCCTCGTCGACCTCCTCGGCCTTGATGACGTGGCTGGAGTGCCTCGCGAAGCTCGCGGACATGCCGTCCAGGTGCCCCGCGGCCCGGTTGTAGTCGAGGATCTTGAAGAAGAACGACAGCAACCCGCCGCGCTGCTTGCTCGACATGGGCCCGCCGTCCAGCTTGGGCAGCACGCGGAAGGTGTCGACCACGGCGTTCATGTCGACGAAGACCAGCGCCGAAGGGTCCACGCCGCCGCCGGGCCGCGTATCCAGGGCCCGGGAGACTGCCGAGCACACCCGCAGGCCCCTTCGGGCCTCGGTGGTGTTCGGCTTCGTCTCGGCGATGAAGGTGACCAGGATCTGCCGCAGCCACGGCTGGCGGATGTCCGTCACGTCCAGGCCCAGCGGCCGCTGGGTGATACCCCCGCGCAGGCTCTTGACGCCGAGTTCGGCCAGGTCCAGCACGTCCCTGCATCTCGGGTCGATGCCCTCGAAGCGGTCGAACGCCGAGCGCAGGATGCGGTGCGTCTCACGCACCAGGGCGTCCACGTTCGCCTGCGTCCCGCTCGGCAGCTGTCCGGCCGTCGCGGTGGCGATGGACTCGGCCCGCTCCGCGAGGTGCGAGACGGCCTGACGCACGGCCACAGGGTCGATCTTCTGGCCTCGTTCGTCGCGCTGCTGCAGCGCGTACAGCATCTCCAGACGGGCCACCGGATGCAGCGGGGCCAGCGAGAACTGGTGGACGTTCAGGAACGGCGCCTGCTTCTCCAGCCACGCGGCCGGCGGCGCGGACCGCCGCCCCCGGGAGGCGGCCGTGGCCTTCTTCCAGCGGCTCTGGTGTATGCCGCACAGCCCCCAGGTCGCCCGCGCGTCGTAACGGCAGCCCGCCACCAGGCAGGCGGGCGACGGCCCGTACGGCGACTGCCGCTCAATCCACTCCTCCAGTTCGGAGCCCGGGTCGCGCTGCAGATCCTTGTGCCGCAGCGAACCGTGCGCGTTGCACAGGCCCCACAGAACCGAGTCCCGCGGGCACCCCTGAACACGGCAGTCGGCCCGCTCACCGGAGATCACCCGGTTGCGGTCCGGCACGTACGCGGCCTTGAACTCCTTCAGCCCCAGACTGCCGGCCCGATGGGTCTTCTCGCAGGTCGCGCACAGGCCCCGCCGGATGCGGGTGAGCGCGTCACAGGCTGCCACATCGCACCGAAAGACGGCCGTGCCCGCGTGGTCGACGTCACCGCTGAACAGGCGGGTCTCGCCGTCCCATTCGCCGGGCCGCCAGGCGGGCACGATCCGCTCACGCAGCCACGCAGTCCACTCGATCAGGACCTTCGGCGGCAGACCGTCCACCGCCTGGCCGGCGTCCCGCCGGGGCCCGTGGAGCGGGACGACATTGCCGGACACCGTCACTGACGGGCTTCCTTCCGTTTGGCGGCCACCAGCTTGACGGCGTCGCGCTTGTCCTGGTCGGTTGCGTGGGTGTAGGGGTCCATCGACTGCGGCGACTGGTGCCCGGCCATGTTCTGGGCCACATCGCGGGCCATCCCGGAACGGAGCCACCGAGTGATCGCCGAGTGCCGCAGCATGTGCGGCCGGGCGCGGAACCCGGCGCGGTCCGCGAGCCGCTTGAACAGCTCATACGTGCTGGGGTACTTCATCGGCTCGCCCAGCGGGGCGCGGAACAGGTTCACGAACACCATGTCGCAGCCCTCCGCCTCCGGCACCGCGTCACGCTCGAAGCGGTAGGCGGCGTACAGCTCCACTGTCTCGGCCTCCACCGGAATCCACCGCGGATAGCGCGACTTGGCGTACGCGTTGTTGCTGTTCAGGCGGCGCCGAACATGCACGTGCGGTCCCTCGATCCGGCAGCCCAGCGAGGTGGAGTCGGGCAGGAAGTGCATATCCTCGCGCCGCAGCCCCAGCCCCTCGCCGATACGCATACCGGTGACCGCCAGCACGGACGCCAGGAACCGGTCACGGGCGTGCGTCGTGCAGTCGAGAACCTTCTCGATCTGGTCGTCGGACAGCCACTCGTAACCCGGCACCGCGACGCGGTACTTGATCCTCCGGGACTGGATCGTCCGATGCTGGCCGTCCTCACCCGGATCGAACCCGGACGGGGCGTAGTGCAGGAACTTCGGCTGCACGAGCTGGCTCACCACGCTCGCCGGCACCCAGCCCTGCAGCGCGGACCACGTCAGGAACTCCCCGACCGTACCCATGATCTTGTTCGCCGTGCCCTTGTCGCGAAAGCGCGGCTCGGCAGCCGGGCGACGGCCCTTCGGTGGCAGCGGCTCATCGATCAACCACCGCATCATCGCCATCAGTTGGGCGAGTCCGGGCCGGGACCAGTCGACCGCGTTCTCGGTGCAGTACGACAGATACAGGGCGATCCGGCCCGCGTACGTGCGCTGGGTGTTGTAGGCCCGGTCGTCGCTCTTGAGCCCCACCAGATAGGCGCACGCCTCGGTGTGCAGCTCGAAGGCATCGTTAACGACGACCCAGTACGTAGACCCGTCCCCCGATATGGCCCGCTCAGCTCGGTAGTGCCGGTACAGGACAGCAGACGTAGCCAACGTGCCTAACACTCCTTGGATACCGTTAAGGCAAGTGCAGAACTACCTTACTTGCCTTACATAACTGACATCGTTCAGAGACCCAAGATAACGATGATTCCCACCGCGTACTCGGAGGTGACCATTCCCGCGTCCCTCCGCGCCAGCCCGAGAAGCCATACCCGCATCCGTACCTGCACTGGCCTTGCCTTGCCCATCTCAACCCCCGTAAGGTCCACGCCCATTGATCATTTTCTGTACACCGCACACCGTCACTGGTCGCTGGTCGCTGGTCGCTGGTCACTGGGTCATCCATCGCTCCCTCCCAACAGCCCGCCCGCCAGGCCGATCACCACAGGCAGCACGCCGATAGCGAGGAACGCGGGCAGAAAACACAGCCCCACCGGCGCGGTGACCATGACAGCCGCCCGACGCGCCCGCGCCGTGGCGGTGCGCCCCCACTCGGCGCGAGCCTCGGCGGCAAGGCGACCGACGGGCACGGCCGCCGGTACGCCCGACTCGCCCGCGCGCTCCAGGAGCCGCGCCAGCGGCCCGCCACTCGGTATCGACGCCAAGCTCCGCCATGCCACGACCGGTTCACCCCCGAGGCGCACTTCGGCCGCACCTCGTGCGAGCCGCTCCCCCACCGGTCCCCCCAGTGCCTCACCCACGGCCTGCGCGGCCACCACGGGGCCCGCGCCCGCAGCGATGCACGCCGCCAACAGATCAGCGGCAAGCGGCAGTTGTCGCGCCGCGCGCGCCCTGTCGTGCCCCTCCACAGGGCCACGGCCCCGTCGCTGCCGCCACCGCCAGACCCCGAACCCGGTGGCCAGACCCACCAGGATCCCGACGAGGCCCCCGACCAGCACCCAGCCGGCACACACGGCCCCCACCACGGGCAGCCACTGCCGTCCCACACCCGCCAACTCGAAGCGCCGCGCGCTCGGCGCCACCTCCAAGGCCGGAAACGCGGCCAGCCTCCGACGCACCCGCCGCTCGCGCCGCGCCGCGTACAGCGACCCTGCCAGCCAGCCCAAGGCCAGCACTGCACACACCGCTACCCCCAGCCTGTGGACAACTTCCGTGCTCATGCGGCCTCCGCTCCTCGCACGATTCGCAGGGCCCACCACAGCCCCACGCCCTCCAGGACCCCGCCGATCAGCAGGCAGGCCAAACCGGCACCCGTGTGCAGCAGTACGTGCAGCGGATCGGCGCCCAAGGCGGTACCGAGCAGGAGCCCCAGAACCGGCAGTCCCGCGAGCATCACCGCGGTGGATCGTGATCCGGCCAACTGCGCCCGCAGGTCGGCCCTTTGGTCTCTGTCGGCACGCAATGCCCCCTCCAGCCGGTCGAGCCCCGCGGCCAGCCCCGCACCCCGGTCCACAGCCACGCGCCAACACGCGGCGAGCCCCACGAGCCCGTCGGCCCCCGGCTGCCGTGCGGCATCGGTGAGCGCGCCCGGCACATCCCCGCCGAACCGCGCCGCCGCCAGCACCACCGCCTGCGCCTGCGCCTCACCGAGCCCTGCCGATTCGCGCGCCGCCCGAAGCAAGGCCTCGGCCGGCTGCCTCCCGGCTCGCACCTCTCCGGCGATCGCCCCACACAGGCCGATCACCGCATCCCCCCGCCGCTCCAACTCCCGCCGAGCCTCCGCGTGTCGCCGCACCCTCCCGAACAGCGGCACTCCGGCCACCCCCAGAAGCAGCGGCACCACGGACGTACCGATCAGCGCGATCACCAGCCCGGCGACCAGCGACCAACCCTCGACCCGCAACCGCCCAGTCAGCCGCCGCCATCCGACGAACGCCTTCTCCCAAGGCGGCGGATCGGACCCGACCACTCCACCCTCCGCCAACACCAGCCGCGCCCTGCGTGCCCCCGAGTCCCGCCCGCCCGTCAGCCAGGCCGCCGCCCCGGCACACGCCATGGCCACCCCGAACGACATCCCGGACATCTCACCGATCGCCATCCCACTCCCCGTTCCCATCCCGCCTCCGAGCCCTCACTGCCGCCCCTCACTCCCGTGCCGAAGCAGCCCCTGCAGCCGCTCCCACCCCCGCTCGTACACGAAGGCCTCCGCGCCCCATCGCAGCGCGGGCACTGTCACCACCAGCCCCGACGGGTCTCGCTCCAGTACATGGACCTCGGCGATCCGGCGCCGCCCGGCCCGGTCACGTACGAGATGCAGGACCACCGACAACGCCGCCGCCAACTGGCTGTGCAGAGCGGCCCGATCGAGTCCGGCGGCCGTGCCCAGGGCCTCCAGGCGAGCCGGCACCTGCGCCGCGGCGTTCGCGTGCACCGTCCCGCAGCCGCCCGAATGCTGCCCTTGCCACTTCACGCATTCGACCCGACAGACAACGTCGAGTCAGGAGGGGCAGGTAATGAGGCAGCCAACAGTCATCGTTTACGTCCGACTTTCCCGGGACAGCGACGCATCTACGTCCATTGCTTCGCAAACGGCAGCGTGTGAGGCATACGCGAAACAGCGTGGGTGGAAAGTTGTTCTCGTCGCTGAAGACGTTGACGTTTCCGGCGCAAGTAAGCTCGAAAACCGGCCCGGCATGTCGAAGGTTCTTGACGCACTCCACAGCGCTGACTACGTGCTGGCAGTCAAGCTTGACCGGTACTCCCGAAGCGTCCTGGAATTCGCGCTCCTCTGGGAGCTGACCGAGCACAGCGGCGCAACCCTGGTCACTGTTGATGGCACGCTAGGGCCAGAATCTTCCCGATTCATGGCCAACATACTTGCAGCATTCGCCGAGCACGAGCGGGAAACCATTAGGGCGCGCATCAACGCCTCAAAACAGCATCTGCGCAGTGTGGGCCGATGGTTGGGCGGGGCACCGCCGTACGGTTTCAAACTCGTCAGGCGCGACGGCGGAACATACCTCGATATCGACCCCGGGGCAGCCGCCATTGTCCGTGACTGCGTAGAGAAGTTGCTTTACCAGGGCGCATCGCTGTCCAGCCTTATGCACGATCTGAACGAGCGGGGAATCCTGCCACCCGCTGACCATGCCAGGAAGCGCGACGGCCGAAAGGTGCGCGGATCGAAGTGGAGCACGACGACGCTGCGGGACATTCTCATTACGCCTGCCGTGCGCGGATTCCTGATTCAGTCAGCGCCCGGAAAGCCTCGCACTGCGCTGAACCACCAGCCGGTATTGGACGCTAACGGCGAACCGCACAAGGTTGGGCCGGAACTGCTCGACGCTGACACGTGGACGACGCTCCGGGAAACCCTCGATGAGCGTGCAGTTGGTAGGGGGAAGGAGCGCACCGGTAAGGCACTGCTTCTGCATGTGGCGGAGTGCTCCGAATGCCAAGGCCCCATGTACCACCAAAAGCGCGTAGTCAGCGACAAGGACTATTCCACCTACGTGTGCCCGAAGGGTGTAGGCAAGCACGGTGAGCACGCGTCCAACATCGTTCAGGCCAGAGGGCTAGAGACGCTTTGCTCTACTGATTTCCTGAAGCGCTTTGGCGGATTCTCCCTCATGCACAAGGTTGAGTCTCGGGGCCGTGACGTTGCCCGCGAATTGCGCGAGACAGATGAAGCGCTAGATAACCTGGCTGGGAACCTTTCGGCGCTGCCTGCCGGGGGGCGAGTGGTGCAGGCCGTAATCAGCCAGATTGAGGCGCTGGAAAAGAAGCGGGTAACCCTGCTCAGCGAAGCGGCTACGCCTGCCCGTACCGAGTGGGTGGATTCCGGAATCACGCTTGCGCAGGCATGGGCCCAGCGCACCACAGAGGGCCGTAACGCGATGCTCAGGGAGTTCGGTGCCGTCGTGAAGGTTGCTCCCCTACCGAAGGGCGCTGAGCGGCGATTCAGCGAGGATCGGGCGGAAATCATCTTCGAGGGGCCGGAATGGTGGCGCAGCGTCAACCCGGCAGAAGCCGCACTAATGGCGCTCGCGCTGGAAGAGGAGTTGACGGAATGAGCGCCGCATAGCGCCCCTGAGAGGCTCGCTCAGCCCCGCTTGGCCCCCTGTGGTCGGGCGGGGCTTTTTTCGTAGGTGACGGCACATCACATAATGGCTAACCTTCAGCGCATGAACCTCAATGAAACGCAACTCGGGTACGCGCTCGACGGGGACGCTGACGCAATTACTGGCATTCTCAAGGAACTTGAGGGACTGATCAGGGCGCGCGCACGGCGCATTAGCCTGACGCACACAGAAGACCTAAGACAGGTGGGGCGCGAGGCTGCGTGGCGCTGTATCAGCCGCTTTAACGGCGTGACGGTGGAGCACTTCATCCACTACGTGGCCAAGACCGTGACTGGCGCAATGAATGCTGCGCACTGCGCCATGCGATACCAAGGGATCAGCGTGACTGAGGCGTCATTGTGGCGCTCAGCGGTGAAGCACGCCAACGGCGATTTCAAAGAGGCCGAACGGCTGTTGCAAAGTGGTGAGTTGACATGGCGTATGAGTCCGGCGACCGCTGAAGCCGTGCGGATCGCCGTGTGTCCCACTGCGGCGCTTCCGGAAGACCTGGCCGCCCCACTACCGGCCGAGTGTTCAGAGTCAGCCACGCGAGCGTCAGCGGCCCGTGTGCGGCTACTCCTGATGGACCTGGGCCCGAAGCAGCGCGCGGTGATTCAGATGACGTACGGAATCGGCGAGCACAGGTGCATGAGCGACGGCGAGATAGGGGCGGCACTGGGCATCGGTAGAGCACAAGTCCCCTCTACGCGCAGTAAGGCATTGAAGCGGCTACGGGAGGACGGCCTAGGGGCCTGGCTATACCGCTGAGCGCCTCACTGAGCCCCGTTCGCCGTCCTGCTTCCCACAGGCTCCAGGCGGGGCTTTCATGCGCCGAGCGGGGCACGTAGCACTTCTGACACCGCGTCAGCTAGGCAGCGAACGGCGCTGGCGACCGGCTCGACACAGGTAATCGAGGCAACCGACTCACTCAGAAGCATTCGGCGCGACCGAAGACTGTAAGGGCGCACCCCGCTGGAGAGAGGGAGACACCATGGCGGCGGAAGACATGCTCAAGATCATCATGTCTTGGGAGAATGAGAACTCACACCGTGGCCGACTGGTCCGCGCACTGCAAAGCAACATGGGCAATAACCCCGTATTGCAGGCTAAGCGGCTCGCCATGCTAGGTCTGCACGCGGAGAAGCAAGCGAAGCGCAAGGCCGGTCTAGTGGCCGCCTGAAATCCCCAGATTCTGAAGACAAGCCGTCCGGCATCGCGCTGGGCGGCTTCTCTCTGGCCATATTTCGTCATGGTTCTGACAGTCAGTCAGGACGATACGACGACGCCTAATGACGGAAGGAAGTACGAAAGTCATGACCCGTAACGAGCTAATCCGCCTACTCCGCGTAGCCGAAGGCGCCCTATGGAAGTCCGGCAACCTACTGCGCGAGGGTGCCCCCGAAGTGCTGGAGACACAGCAGGAAATAGCACGTGCCCTGCGCGCCGCCGACTCCGCCGAGAAGTGCCAGCGGTGCGGAAACGCGCTGGTCCAGAATGGCATGGGGCGCCCAAGGCGCTACTGCTCGGACAACTGTCGTAAGTACGCGTATGCGGAGAAGCAGACCGGCTGAGACAGCGCAAGGAGGTTGGGCGATCAATCACTCTCTGTTAGCTGTTCTTTTTTTCTTTCTCTGTACGCATAACAAATTAGCTATAGAGATCTCTAAGGCAAAACAGAGACCCGTAGCACATAACCGAAAGGAACACACCCCATGTTGATCGGTGACGGGTGGCTAACCTGCGAGCACTGCAATAAGCACCTGACAGGCCGTCAGCGCAAGTACTGCTCCGAGTCATGCCGAGTCGCTGAGTACCGAGATAGCAAGCGCCCCAGGGAGAAAAGAGACTGCGAGCTGTGCGGCGACTCCTTCGCCGTCCGCTACAGGAACCAGCGGATATGCGACTACAACTCGCGCCAGGCGTCCGAGGACTGCATGTCGCTGCAGGACGATTTGGTTGAGCAGATGGAAGAGATACAGGAAGAGCGCGAGAACGCCACCTGTGAGCGCGAGGGGTGCGAGGAACCCACCTATCGGCCTGGCCGTGGCCGCCCTAAGCGCTACTGCTCGCCTCGCTGCCGAACGGCTTTCTACCGAGCACAACGAAAGGCTGCCGATGTCTAAGGCCAAGCCATGTCGTATCTGTTACCTGTCACTTCCCGCTGACGGTCCGCCGTATTGCGTTGACTGCCTGACCTGCGCGCGGTGCGGAAAACACATCGAGTACACAGGCAGGTACAGGCTCTATTGCGACAGCGCATGCAAGAGGGGCCGCCTAGACAGGGTCCATAAGCGCGCCTAACGCGCTCTGGACACTTCCTTCCCCCCTTCCCTCATGGGGCACCGGCTAGGCCGCTGGTGCCCCTTTCTTGTGCCTTCTGGAGGCACCCTTGACTGAATCCCTTCCTCGGCCAGCGCGCCGACCGGATACGCCCGAGTCATTCGCCGAAGCATGCCTGTACGCAGACGACCACATAGGCAGCTTCAGCGTTACGGCTGTCCGCCTGCCCGCGCGCCCTACGCTCGCTGACAAGCGCTATGGCCTTGACCCGCTGGTGGACCGTGAGCGCTACGGCCGATTGCCCGGCTACCGGCTGCGCGGAACGACCCCTGACCCGCTGGACTTTGGGGCGTCGCCCGGCAGGGGCGCTGACATCCTCTATGAGGGCCGAACGTTCCCTGTGGTGTCCAGTTTCACCCTGGAGCAAAGCCAGGCCGCTACAGGGGCAATGGTGGCCCGTTTCATGGCCGCTCCGGGCGTGCCCCTGCACGATGGTTCCGCCGGTCGATTGGTTCGCCATGGCCGGATCGTCGTCATGCATCGGCGCTGTCGGCAATGCGGCGAAGCCTTCACATCCTGGCGCTTCCTGGGGCAACGTCGGCGCTGGCCTACCTTCTGTTCCGCTGACCACCGGACTGCCTACAAGCGCGTGCAGGATCGGCAACGTCAGCGCGAAAGGCGTGCAGCCAATTGACCTGCACTGAGTAGCCGTTACAAAGACAGGTGAAGGGTCCGGGGCACTGACAGCCACTCCGGGCCCTTTCTCATGCTCCCTCACTGGCTAGTGGTCGCCGGTGAGGTTGAGGCGGCCCCCGTTCCCTGTCTCCTCTCGCTGGGAGGCGGGGGCCACAGCTTTCCGGCGCCCTACACAAACTCACGCAGTGATGGCAGCGAGCGCCGGTATCTCTTTCATCCTCACGAATGGACTCCCCATGTCTAAGTACCTGCCCGATATCTCGCCAGAGCTTGAGACTGCGTTCCGTGTCTTCCTCGCTGAGCGTACTGAGCGTGCGTCCATGGCGTACGTGACGCCCGTTTTTGCCATTAGAGCTGCGTTCCGTGCGTGGCTCCGGGAGAACGATGTGCCGATCGGTAAGCCGACAACCTTGCAGGTTAATTGGATACTCGACGACGCCAACGTGCCGGTAGAGATTCTGGCCATGCGGACGGGTTCGAAGATGCCGCACGCCTGCGGAATTCGGCTGATTATGGGGGCCACGAAGTGAGCGAGCAGCCTACGGCGAACCTAGCCGAACAACTTTCCGGGATTCCGTCCGACGGGACGCAGTCCACGGAAAAATCGGCGCAGCCTGAGCCTGTTGACGAACAGCTTGGTGACGCTGGAAAGCGCGCGCTAAATGCGTTGCGTGATGAGGTAAAGGCTTTGAAGGCAGAGTTGGCCACTGCCAAGGCTTCTGAGAGTGCTGACGCAGGTACGGGCGACCCGGCCAGCGATAGCGACTCTCCTTCAGTCGGTACGCGCGATGCGGCTGCTGATGTCACGCCGAGTAAGCCCCGATTCCAGGGGACTGGCGATGGTGGCGCACGTGGTGCTGCCCCAGACGCTAATCCGCAGCTATCTCACGACGATCTGCAAGGCATGACATCCAAGCAGATTGAGACGGCCCGCCGAAATGGGCAGCTGCGGGACCTACTTCGTGGCGAGTAATGCCGCACCTACCGACTGACGAAAAGGACTGGCCAAAATGGCTTTGAACAACTTCATTCCCGCTGTCTATGCGGCTGCGACTCTCGCCGCTCTTGACACGGCGCTTGCCTACGGTTCCGAGGGTGTTACCAACAGGGACTACGAAGGCGACGTCTCCGAGTTTGGCGGGAGCGTTGTTATTAACACCATCGCTGACCCAATCGTGGAGACTTACACCGCCTACACCGACATGACCGGCGGGAATGCGGCATCCACCCCGCAGACGATGCCCATTGACCAGAAGAAGGCTTGGTCTCTGGACATTGACGATGTCGACCAGGCGCAGGCCCGCGATGACAACGACTTTATTTCCAGGGTGACTGCGCGCGCTGCTCACCTGCTGGCCAAGACTGCTGACGCCTACGTTGCTGCGCAGATGGCTGCGGCGGTTACTCCGGGCGCCGAGGTCACCGTGGACGTTGCGAGCGAGGCGTATGACCTCCTGGTGGACCTGCGCACGTCGCTTTCCCAGAACGACGTCCCGATTGACGGTCGCTGGGTTGTCGTCACTCCAGCGTTCCATGGCTGGCTGCTCAAGGACCCGCGTTTTGTTTCCAGCGGTGACGCGCTGGGCGGCACTACGCGTAGCTCTGGTGTGGTCGGCAACGCCGCTGGGTTCTCTGTGCTCGAATCGAACCAGGTCCCCAATGGTCCGGGTGCGGGCGCTGGAAAGCTCCTGATCGCTGGCCACGGCATCGCCACCACATACGCGGACCAGGTCACCAAGGTTGAGGCCCTGCGCCATCCGACCAAGTTCGTTGACCGGCTGCGTGGCCTGCACGTCTACGGTGCGCGCGTTGTCCGGCCTACTGCGCTGGTCGCCAGAGACGTCATCGGCGCCTAAGCAGTAACAACCCTGAGGGGCCTGGTCACTTGACTGTGGCTGGGCCCCATTTGGGTTACCACCTACGAAAATTCGTAGGTGGTCGACTTGGCTTTCTGAGAGGAACACCCTTTGCGCCCCGAGGATTTGATCACTTCCACGTTGAAGTACGACGAGGGTTATGACCTGACGCTGAGCAAGGCGTATCGCGCTGCCCATTGTGTGGCGGAGGCCAACGGCGCATCCTTCACGCTGTCCATGAGTGAGTACGGTCATCTGCTGCGTGAGGCTGGTTACGAGACGTACTACGAGGACGGCCGTACCAAACTGCACAACACAGGAATGCAGGTCGACGTCTATCGCCGGTATTTCCGTGGGTCACGGCGCTGACTCCCATGGTTGAACTGCGAGTCGGCAGCTTCCATACGCTGGTCTACGGCGGCACGGTTTACAGCGGAGGGGACACCTTCGAAGTGGCGGACGAGAGCGCCGAAGCGTGGCTGAGAACGAACAGGGTGACGCCTGTAAACGGCGATTGGCTGGGCGTGGTCCCTGGGGCTGTTCAGCCTGCTGCGAGGCCGTCTCAGGCCCGTGCAGCGAAGCCGCGCAAGCCACGCCGTAAGGCTCCTGCAGTTGAGTGCCCGTGTGAGCGTCCACCCAAGATGCCTGGGCGTGCCTATGCCACGTGCTCCGTGCCTGGCTGTGCCTGTCAGGTGGTCAGCGGTAAGTGCCATGCCCATGCGCGCACCAGCACCATCACAGGCGAGCGCTACCGGGACAGCTACAACGACAACCCCAGTGACCTAGTCCGCTGGCGTCGTGTCAGTTCGCGCTACCTGCATGACCACCCGCTGTGCGAGTCAGCCAAGTGCGCTGCCATCCCCGCGCCGTTGAGGCCAGCAGCAAGGCAGGTCGACCACCTCGACGCTTTGGCGCTGAAAGGTCCGCGCGCGTGGGACCCGGGCAACTGGCAGGCGCTGTGCGTGCCGTGTCACAGCAGGAAGACAGCAGCCGAGAGCTTCGGTTGCTAGCTCACTCACTGTGACTGCTGACGCCCCATCATTCATTACTGTGTGCGACTGCAAGGGCACCGAGGGTGGGGAGGGGGCCTTGATCGTCTTGGGAGATTTAGCGCGGGGGAGGGCTCTGTCTGGTGCGCCCGGTTCAGACACCCGATTGAGACCCACGCCACATCACGCACAGTGAAGCCCCACCGTTCAGCATCAACTGACCCATCGTTCAGTAAGGATCTGTATGACTGTCCGTCAGTTCCGCACCCGACTACATGAGCCTGAGTCCGTGGCACTGCTCGGCCATGCAGGGGACACCGACACGTCCCCCAACGTCATCATCCGGCGCGCTGTCCGCGAGTACCTCAAACGATCCGGCGTGACCATCCCGCCATACGCAGACGGAACGCCCTGCGAGGCGCCCTGAGGTACGAACAAGCCCCGACCCTGGGATATCCCGGGGACGGGGCTCATCTGCGTTTGGGGGTTAGCTCCGCTGGCTTGCCCGGAGGCTCTGGCCTAGGTAACGCACGTCAACGCGCTTCACGGCGATGGCCATGACCTCTGTCAGCATGGCGACGGCGGGGGCAAGGAACACGGCTAGCTCCCCGTCGCTGAGTTCGTCCTCGCTGTCGAGCACTTCGCCGACCACAGCGAGAAAGGCGGTAGCCGCTTCCAGGGCGGTCACGTCTGCCAGGTGATCGAGGAACCCCCCGGGCTGAGGTACGGCGTACATGCGCTTGCCGGTCTCAGCGTCAAGGCCAAGGAATCTAGGCTGTGTCATGTCGGCACGCTCCATTCGTGTCGGTAGGCCCCTGGTGATCGCTTCAGCCCGATCGCTGGGGGCCGCTCTGTTTCCGCTCAATATCAAGACTAGCTCGGTACCTGACTACCTCGATAGCGCAGCGGGTAAATAGGTCGCACGCTGACTAAGTGGAGATCAACAGGGCAGAGCCGCACTGGCCTCAACTCGCCGAGGAGATCCGGCGACGCATCAGCGCTGGCACCTATCCAGTCGGAGGCCGTCTGCCGGGCACCGTGGCCCTTGCTGCCGAATTCGACGTTTCGCAGTCGACGGCATCCCGCGCGCTGGCACACCTGCGGGCCGAGGGTCTCGTGAACGTGGTGAGCGGTCGCGGCTACTACGTGAGCGGCTAGGCCTCTGACCTGCGACGATGCATTGATGGTTTGACAGAACACCCGCCCTCGTGGCCGGTGTTCAGCGCGGCCAGCAGGGACACGACCTCCGGCCCGCGCACCTCGCCGACGACCAGCCGGTCCGGTCTCATCCGCAGGGCCTGCCGGACCAGGTCCTGGAGTGCGACGAGCCCGACGCCCTCCTGGTTCGCGGGCCGCCCCTCAAGGCGCACCACATGGGGATGGTCGGGCCGCAGCTCCGCCGAGTCCTCGGCGAGAACAATCCGTTCCCCGGGGCCGACCAGCCCGAGCAGGGCACTCAGGAGCGACGTCTTCCCGAACCCCTGACAGAGACACCACTGACACGGCACACTCGGAGGATGAAGCCCACCTCAGCGCCCAACGGCCCTGTCCGCGCCGCCATCTATTGCCGCATCAGCCAGGACCGGACGGGCGCCGGCCTCGGCGTCGACCGGCAGCGCGAGGACTGCGAAGCCCTCGCGCTGCGTAACGGCTGGGACGTCGTCGAGGTGTACGTCGACAACGACGTCTCCGCGTTCTCCGGGAAGCACCGCAAGGACTACCGGCGGATGCTCGCCGACCTCGACCAGGGCACCGCGACCGTCGTCATCGTCTGGCACACCGACCGGCTCACCCGCTCGATCGTCGAGCTGGAGGAATACATCGAGCTGTCCGACCGCCGCGGCATCGCCACACACACCGTGCAGGCCGGGACGATCGATCTCGCCACCCCGTCCGGCCGGATGACCGCGCGGATCCTCGGCGCCGTCGCCCGCCAGGAGTCCGAACACAAAGGGCACAGGGTGGCCCGCGCCCGTCAGCAGAAGGCAATGGCGGGCGAGTGGCCGGGCGGTATCCGCCCGTTCGGGTGGGGCGTACCCACCGGCGAGATGCGAAAGAAGGCCGACCGGAAGACGGGCGAAGAGGTCGAGGTGCCCGTCCTCGACATGACCAAGGTCGTGCCTGAGGAGGCCGAGGCGCTCCGGTTGTGGACGGACATGCTCCTGTCCGGCGGGTCGATCCGGGGCCTGGTGAAGTGGTGCGCCGATAAAGGCATGGCCACCACGCGCGGGAACCCGGTCACGCACACCGAGATGCGGCACATGCTGATGCGCCCCAGGAACGCCGGAATCGCCATCTACAGGGGCGAGGAGGTCGGGCGCGGGCAGTGGGAGCCGATCGTCGACGAGCCGAAGTACAGGGCCGTCGTGGCGATCCTGAAGGATCCGGGCCGCAAGACGAACCGCGGGGCGCAGCCGAGGTGGGTGGGCTCGCTGCTCTACGTGTGCGGGCGCCCGAAGTGCGGCGGGGGCATGACCGTGACCCAGTCCGGCGGCCGGGCCTACCCCAGCTACAAATGCGGCACCGGGCACGGCGGCGGCCGGCGTGCCGAGAAGGTCGACCAGTACGTGGAGGACACCATCATCGAGCGGCTGTCACGGGACGACGCGCAGGACCTGCTGCTGCCCGGCCCGGACGATGTGGACGTCGCCGCGTTGCAGGCGGAGAGCGAGCAGATCCGCGGGCGCATGACGGACCTGGCGGGCCTGTTCGGCGCGGGGCAGATTGGCATCGAGGCGTTCACCACGGGTACCGACACGGCCCGCGGCCAGCTGGAGGGTGTCACGCAGCAGCTGGCGCGTGCGGCAACACAGGATCCGCTCGTCGACCTGGTCGGGGCGCCGGATGTGCGGAAGGCGTGGAAGGCGTTGGAGCTGGAGCGGAAGCGCAACGTGCTGCGCGCGCTCGTCACGGTGACGCTGACGATCCCGCGGCAAGGCCGCATGCCTGATGGCGGGTACTTCGACTACGACGCCGTCGCCTTCGAGTGGAAGCGAGGGCGCTCTGGCTAGAGCAACTTGCGAACTGCATCCCGGGCCGCCTCTGCACGTGCGCTCTGCTCGGCCTTGCTGCCTGGATAGCTCGCGCCCGCCTTGTCGCCAGAAGCCGTATGTGCTGGCCTCGGCTGCGAATTTTCGCCGCTACGCTCTTCGCCGTCCTCATATACAGGATAGGTCTGGATAATCAACTCCTCGCCTTTTGCTGCACGCAAGGAGTCGATACGCCCAATCAGATACTGATATTGCCTAATCAGTTCTGTTTGCTGAGCTGAGACTTGGTCCATCATAGCCAGCGCCATTTGGGCCTGCTGTCGCGCTTGCTCCTCGTTGCGCCTGGCGTGCGAGTACTGCTCCCTAGCGCTGTTGACCTGCATGCCCATCTCGGCAATGCGCCGCTGCACAGCCTTTGCTTCGGCCTGCAATTCCTCATCAGTAGGCGGAACCTTCAACTCGTCCGGCACCCCAACACTGAAGCCCGACCCGAGTAGCCATTCGACAGTGGTCTCCAGGGCGCGGGCGATCATCTCAGCCTCTGCCATTTTCAGCAGCCGTGTGCCGTTTTCAAGGCGCGCGATATCGGTCGGCCCGATGTCTCCACCAAGATCTACAACACGTGTCGCGATGTCTTGGCGCGAAACGTTCAGCAGTCTCCGGTAGCGCTTCATTTGGCGGATGAACGTGTCTTGGGCGAGGTGCCCGGACTGCGTCAGTTCGATATCGCGGCCACTCGCCCACCCTGACGAAGCACGGGTGCGCTTCGCCTCGAAGTCCCGCGCAGTCCCGCCCGGCATCTGCGCCACCACATCGGCGGCGCGATCGGCGATGTCTGCGGGCGTGCCATCACGCAGTTCGGTCTTCGGATCGAAGCCGTCGAGGACCCGGGCCATCGTCCCCGGCACCCAATACAGCGCCGCTTCGAGGGCATCCAGCGACTTCGGCCAGCGCGTAGGTACGCGACCTTCCTCAGTGAGCTGGATGCTCTTCTCGGACACCCCGGACGTCTCGGCCAGCCTCTTGCGGCTGAACCCCTGCCTGTCGCGCGACTCCCGGATCGTTGCGCCGAGCCGAGCCCAGTCGTCCGGGCTCCACCTCATGTCTGCCACTGGGACCCCTTGATGTTGGTAACGATCGGCAACACCTCCAACCGTAGGGTCTGGCAACGAAACTGGCAATAACGCTGGCGTTACTTCCGATCGCAGGGAGTAACGGCCAAGCCCAGCGCCACAAGTGCCAGTTGTTACTTGGCAGTATTACTGGTTCATTGCCATTCACTGCCATACGATCTGGTCATGAAGACGGACGGACGTCTGATCCGGCGCAAACGGATTGGGCTGGGCCACGGCATGAACCGTTTCGCTGCCCTCGCAGGGATCAGCGGGGCGGCGCTCAGCCGCATCGAGAACGGCCAGCGGCAGCCCCGCCCAGAAACGCTCAAGAAGATCACCAATGCGCTCGGCTGCCAGGTCTACGAGGTCATTGCCGAGGAGAACAGCGACGGGGCCAGGTCTAGCCACCCGGCCCCGTCTGACGAGAACAGCTCCATCCACCAGCGCTAACCAGCAAGACGGCGGCACCCGGGGTCTAGCCACCCCATCAGTGCCGCCGCCGGAAAGAGAACGTCCTCATGTCAATTCAAGCACAGCCAGGAGAGGCGCCGACGGCGTCGCCTGCCTCAAGAGACCAGCGCCCCACGCTCGCCGGCCTGTCCATCATCACCGCCCTCGTGAATGGGGTTCAGGTCCCCGTTGCCTGCCCGGCGGACTGGTGCAAGGAGAAGCACGCCGTCGAGGACACCCGGCACGTCGAGGACATCGACCACGTCGGCGACCACGTCGACCTGTACGTGCCCGACTTCTTCGGCGAAGAGGACCAGGTCTTCGCCTATGCGCATCTCGGCTGCGACCTGTACAGCTCCGACGTGAAGATGCGCGAGGCGCACATCCGCGTGGAAGATGGCGGCGGCGAAGCCAGCTACCTCACCCCCGACCAGGCCGACACGTTCGCCTCGAACCTCGACACGTTCAGCTCGAAGATCCGCACTCTCGCGCAGGTCGCCCGCGGCACCGCGGCCCCCGCGCCCGGCCACTACTCGTGGTGCGAGCCCGACGCCTGCTGGACCTACGCCAGTGACGACGGCACGGTCACCGAGCACCTCAGCGCCCGCGCCACCATCCAGGCCCCGCCCGGCTTCGACGCCGACAATGGCCTGCTCCTCGACGCGTACCTGATCGCCGACGACAGCATGGTCGACAGCGGCCCCCGGGTATCGGCGATCACCGCCACCGGCAACGGCCAGATCTTCGGCGAAGTCGAGCTCGACAAGCTGATCGACCAGACCGCCGCCGCCCTCGACCAGCTGCGCGCCATGCGCCTGCACATGAAGGCGGCGCAGGCGTGACCAGCCAGCCGAACACTGCCGCGGCCGGGGGTACCCAGATCGTGGGTACCCCTGCCCGCCCGGCCCGGCCTGAGCGTCCGGCCGGCTACTGGGAGCGCGTCATCCGCATCGTCGACCAGGCACCGCCGCTGACCGACGACCAGCGCGCCCGCATCCGCGCAGCCTTCCACCAGCCCGCAGCGCGGGAGGCGGCGTGAATACCCCGGTCGGCATCGACGGCGAACTGACCGTCGACCTCGAAAACCGGCGTGCCCGCTACGACTGCTACCGCCCCGACTGCCCGCAGCGTCGCGAAGGCCCCGTCCACGGCGTCGTCGTCCCCGAGTTCGTCCGCGCCATCAAGACCCAGCATCTGACCCAGTTCCACGGGGAGCAGCGTTGAACGACGAGCAGTCCGCCCCAGGCCTCCGGGCTTTCGCTCGCGAGATGGACGACGCCGGCCTGTGCGTCTTGAAGATCAAGGCCGACGGCAGCAAGGCCGCTGACGTCCGCAGCTGGACCCCGTACAAGGTCGCCCGGTCCACGCCAGAAGAGCACGACCAGTGGTTCAGCGGGGGGCGCCCGGCCGGGATCGCTGCCGTCTACGGAGCCGTCTCCGGCAACGTCGAGATGTGGGAGTTCGAAGACCACGCCGTCCGCGACGGCCTCCTCGAAGAGGCCACGGAAATCATGGACGCCTCCGGGCTCGGAGAGCCGTGGCAGGCCGTTCTCAACGGCTGGGCCTCACGGAGCCCCGGCGGCGAGGGGCAAGGCATCCACGTCCGGGTGCGCATCGACGGCGCCCCGGTCCCCGGCAATACCAAGCTCGCCTCCCGCCTGGCCCGTGAGGACGAGTACACCGAAGAAGAACGGCAGCGGCTTCGCGAGAAGCCCAACGCCCGCATCGTCCGCGTCCAGGCAGAAACCCGCGGCGAAGGGGGTTACGGGCTCGTCGAACCCTCCGGCGGGACCGTCCACCCCAGCGGCAAGCCCTACGTCCGTGTCGCGGGCAGCCCGGCCACCATCCCCACGCTGGACGCCGACACCGTCGACGCCATGCGGCAGGTCCTCCGGATGCTCGACACCCTGCCCAAGCCGGAGACCCCGAAGACCGCACCGCGCGAACTCCCCCCACTGCCTGGCGGAGACCTCCGGCCTGGCGAGGACTACGAGGCCCGCGCGGACTGGCAGGAGATCCTCACCGGGATCTTCCGGCCCGTCATCATGCGCGGCCACACAACCTATTGGGGCTGGGCTGACGGGGTCGGCGGATTGAAGGCCACGACCGGGCGCGACCCCGAGCGGGACCGGCTGTACGTCTTCGCCACCGGCAGCGACTTCCAGTCCGAGACCCCGTACTCGAAGTTCGCCGCCTACGCACACCTCCACCACGGCGGAAACTTCAAGCTGGCCGCCGCCGAACTCCGCCGCCGCGGCTACGGGTCCGAGCCGCCACGCCAACGCCTGCACTCCGTACCGACCCGGGCCGGCAGCAACTTCACGGACGGTTCCTCAGCCATCGACCCGGATTCCGTGCCGGACGAGCACGGAATCCCGGACGCGGGCCCCGACCTCCGCATCGTCACCAACAAGCCCCAACTCGACATCACCAACGAAGCCGACGCCATCGACGGCCTCCTCGACATCATGCGCGCCGACCAACTCCCCGACCTGTACAAGCGATCCAGCGGACCGTGCTGGGTGCACGAGGACGACCAGGGCAACCCGCTCGTCAAGCAGCTGGGCACCGACAACCTGCGCGCCTACCTCGGCGACCACGTCACCACCTACCAGATCGTCAAGGACCCGCTCACCGAGGGCACCAAGGAAGTCCGCGAGCTATTCATGCCGAAGACGTGCGGCACGGTCCTCGGCCGCAAGGACTGGCCCCTGCTGCCGCTCCGCGGAATCGTCACCTCTCCCGTCGTCCGGCCCGACGGAACCCTCGTGCAGGCACCCGGTTACGACCGAGGCACCGGCCTGTATATGCACCCGCGGGTCCCGCTCCGCCGCCTGCAGCCGCAGGTATCGAAGGAGTCCGTCGAGCGGGCCAAGGACATCGTCCTGAACCAGATGCTCGCCGACTTCCCGTTCGTCGATAACTCCGACCGCGCCCAGTACCTGGGCGCCCTCCTGTCACCGATCATCCGGCCCTACGTCCCCGGGCCGACGCCGCTCGTCGTCATCACCGGCACCTCGCAGGCCTCCGGCAAGACCCTCCTGAAAGACGTGTTCGGGCGACTGTACGGACTGGCCGAAACCCCCTGGGCCGAGAACGACGCCGAGTTGCGCAAGGCCATCACGGCAAAGATGTGGGACTGCGGCGACCCGGTCATCGCCATGGACAACCTGCCCAACGGGCACATCATCAAGAGCCCCATCCTGTCGTCGCTCGTTACGAGCGCCACCTGGAGCGACCGCCTGCTCGGAAGCACCAGCAGCGTCACCATGCCGAACGACCGGCTGTGGGTCCTCACCGGCAACAACCTGCGCACCGGCGGGGACAACGCCCGCCGCACCCTCTGGGTCCGCCTCGACCCCGACTGCCCCAACCCCGACCAGCGCGACAACTTCACCGTCGGCGACCTCCGCGAATGGCTGGAGAGCAACGCATCCACCCTCGTCGCGGCACTGGTCACGATGGTTCGCGGATGGCTCGACGACGGCGCCAAGACGGTCAACACCCGCATGGGCGACTACTCGCGGTGGGCGTCCGTCATCGCGGGGATCCTCAACTACCTGAAGGTGGACGGCTGGCTCGCCAACCGTGGCGAGGCCAGCGCGGCCCTGGACGACGAGGCCCAGGAGTGGGCGGCATTCCTGACGTCCTGGCACCAGAGGATCGGCACCGATCCGGTCACCACGAAGGAACTGCTCGGCCTGAAGGACACCGTGCCGCAGCTGCACAACGGTGACCTGCCGTCCGGTAAGCAGCTGGGTCACTGGCTGAAGGCGCGGCAAGGGCGCTACTTCGAGGACCTCAAGGTCGTCCTGGTCTACGACAGCCACCTGAAGCAGAACACCTGGCGCGTCGAGCAGCACGTCGACAAGGGCACCGGAAGGGCTGAGCGGTGACCGCGGGGAGTAGAACCCCGCAACCTGCGGGGTTTCCCCGCAACCCGAAAAGTGCCCCTCACCTGCGCGTATACGGGGTTGCGGGGAATTGCGGGGAGTGGCGCTACCTCACCCATATAGGGAACGCATCACACACACCATGCGCAACACACGGCGTGATGCGTCACTCAAAAAAACTCCGGTCTCTATATGCGAAGACCTCTCAAACATTCCGGAGATCCCCGCAAACCCTGCTTAGGGCCAGCTCAGAGCCGGTTTGGATCCCCGGCGTCATCCCCGCAAAGAACCCCGCAGCATCCCCGCAGAACCCCGCAGCGACGAACCGAGGTGACCGCCATGTCCGAACTGCCTGAAACATTCACCCCTCGCCCGTACCAGGCCGACGCGATCAAGGCGCTCACCACCGGCTGGCAGGACGGTACGAACAACCGGCTCGCCGTCGTACTCCCCACCGGAGCGGGCAAGACCGTCGTATTCGCCAACCTCATCAGCGAGTTGCTCATCCAGCTGGACGGCGCCCGCGCCCTGGTCATCGCCCACCGCGAGGAACTGATCCAGCAGGCCGCCGACAAGATCCGCGCCGTCCGCCCCGACCTGCGCGTCGGAGTCGTCAAGGCCGGCCGCGACGAGCACCAGGACGTCGACGTCATCGTCGCCAGCATCCAGACCCTCGCCGTCGAACGCCGCCGCCAGGCCATCGAGAACATCGGCCTCGTCATCGTCGACGAATGCCACCACGCCGCCGCCGTCAGCTACATGACCGTGCTCGAGCACTTCGGCGCCTGGGCAGGAGTACCCACCGCAGGGTTCACCGCCACCATGACCCGCACCGATGGCGGCCTCGCTGACGTCTGGCAGGAGGTCGTCTTCACCCTCGACATCCTGGAGATGATCGAGGACGGCTACCTGTGCGACGTCCGCGGCAAGCGCATCACCGTGCCAGGCCTGAACCTCGACGCCGTGAAGACCCGCGCCGGCGACCTCCAGGACGGGCAGCTCGGCCAGGCCCTCGACGACTCCGGCGCCGCACAGGTCGTCGCCGAGGCCTACCGGCAGCACGCCGCCGACCGGCCCGGCGTCGTCTTCACCCCGACTGTCGACACTGCCCAGTCCATGGCCGAGGCCTTCACCGAGGCAGGCATCCCGGCCGCCGCCGTCTGGGGCGACATGCCCAAGGATGATCGCGCCGCCGTCCTCGGCCAGTACAAGACCGGGGCCGTCCAGGTCCTTACGAACTGCATGGTCCTTACGGAAGGTTTCGACGCCCCGTGGACGTCGTGCGTGGTCATCGCCCGGCCGACCAAGTCGGCGGGCCTGTACTGCCAGATGGCAGGCCGCGCCCTGCGCCTGTTCAAGGGCAAGAAGGACGCGCTGATCCTCGACGTGATGGGTGCCTCCACTCGCCACAAGCTCGCGTCGATCGTCGACCTCACCGGCCGCGAGGTCGTCATGTCGGACGAGGACCAGACGCTGCGCGAGGCGGTGCGCGAGACCGAGGAGAAATCCAAGCGGGTCATCGACCTCTCGCGGATTCAGGTCGAGGAGATCGACCTGTTCCACGGCTCCGTCACGCGCTGGCTGAAGACGCAGTCGGGGGTGTGGTTCATACCTGTCGGGGATGCGGCCTTCGTCTTCCTGGTCCGCAACCCGGTCGACCGGACGTACTGGCTCCGCCGCTTCGACATCAACAACGGGATCGTCGGGCCCAAGCGCGATATCCCGCTCCCTCTGTCCGACGCGAAGGCGTGGCTGGAGCAGCAGGCCAAGGCCATGGGCAGCAGGTGGCTTGCCACCCGCGCGGCCCCGTGGCGGAACAAGCCGGCCAGCGTCAAGCAGCTCAACTTCTGCCGGGTGAACGGGATCGCGGTCCCGCACGGCAGCACCGCCGGAGAGGTCTCGGACCTTCAGGCCGTGCACCAGTTCAGCACCATCCTCAACCGGCTCAACGTCATGGCCGCGGCATGACGAGAGGGGAGTTCGACGTGCAGCACGACTTCAGCAGTGGGGATATCCCCACGACTCACGACCTGCGTGGCCCGGACGGCAACGCAGGTATGGGCACGGCGCCCACAACTGTGGGGCAGACACCCACGGTTGCGACTCCGAGCGACGGAGCCGCAAACCTCAACCGTGGGGATATCCCTACGGTTGCCTCCCACTCGGAGGCAACTGCGGAGGACAGCCTGTCCCCCGCAAACGACGACATCGTGATCGAGGTGACCGAGGCCGAGTTCCACGCGGCCGTCAGTACCTCGCTCGCCCGGCTCGGCCTCACTTACGCCGAGCTCGAAGACCAAGCCCGCCGCCGCGACTTCGTAAGCGCCCAAGCGCAAGTCCTGTGGGTGTCCGTCGGCGGCGCCGTCAACACCGACCTGCTCGACGAAGAGCCCGCAGAGGGTCACGCCGAGGCCGTGACCCGTGCGGGGGAGTCGGACTCCCTCGCAACCGTTGCTCAGAAGTCAACGGTTCCCCGGGTCATCGGCCTCGACCTCAGCCTCACCTGCACGGGCGTGGCCGGGGAGGGCTGGGCTGAAATCATCCGCCCGAAGGCCGGCCTGCGCGGGCATCCGCGGCTCGCGTTCATCGTCGACCAGGTCGCCACGCATATCCGCAACGCCGACCTGGTCGTCATCGAAGGCCCGTCGTTCGGCGGCGGAGTCGCCCACCGGCACGAGGACCTGGCCGGGCTGCGCGTCATGGTCCGTCACGCCTGCTGGCGTCGCGGTATCCCCTACGCGATCGTCCCGCCGTCCTGTCGGGCCCTGTATGCCACCGGCAAGGGCTCCGGCTCCAAGGGTGCCGTCAGGGATGCGGTGCATGCCCGGTACGGCATCGACTGCGACGGCGTCGGCCGCTACGACCAGGCCGACGCCTACACCCTCCTCGCGATGGGCCTGCATCACCTCGGCTGGCCCCTCGCCGTACTGCCCGACAGTCACCGCCGCGGCCTCGACGGATGCCAGTGGCCCACCACGGAAGGACTCGCCGCATGACTGACCACGAGATCCAGCTCCTCGCCGTAGGTATCGCGATCGGCATGAACTTCATGCTGCTCGTCCAGATCGCCTTCGGGATCCTCGACGACCGCCGCGACCGCAAGGTGGCGCGCGCCGCCCAGGCCCGGCTGAAGGCCGCGGAAGAGCGGGCAGCAGGATGACCGCGTCCTGCGGACTGTGTGAGCGGCAGCTGGAGCACGACTACCTGTGCCCCGGCTGCACGCTCGCCACAGCCCGGCGCCTCGACCGCGCACCGCGCTTGTACGAGGCTCTCGCCGCCTTCCTGCACCCCGGCGGGCGGCGGCCCGAGTACGGCCGCACGCGGCCCGTGGAGGCGCCGATGCCGATCGCCGAGCCCGCGTTCAACCTCCGCGGCCCCGGCGGCTTGGTCAGCGTCCTTGAGGACTGGCGCAGCGCCATGCAGGCCGATCGCGGTTGGGGCGAACCGGTGGTCGGCGGGACCATCGGCCGCCGGATCGCCGTCGCCTCGCGGGCCCTGTCGATGAACCTGGAGTGGATCGCTTCCAGTTGGCCGATGGCCGGCGCGTTCGCCGAGGAGATCCGCGACCTCGAACGAGACGTCGCGTCCATCGTCAACCCGCGCGATCCGGCCGAGCGTCCGAAGCGTCTCGGCCTGTGTCCCGCAGTCGTGGACGCAGAGGACACCGTGTGCGGGGCCGTCCTGCTGCTGCGTCCCGGGCAGTCCTCGGTGACGTGTACGTGGTGCGGCGGGAGTTGGGAGCCGGCCCGCTGGCTCGAACTCGCCGTGGCACAGCGGGACGTGGCCGCGTGACCACCTTGACAGAGATAAGCACCCCTGCTTACATTTGTGGTCAGGCAGTCACCTCCGGTACGAGGAGGGACGTGACTACGTGGAGAGCACGGCACGACGAAGCCGTCCGTAAGCAAGAGGCCGCACAGCAGGCCTACCAGGAAGCCACCGACGAACGGGCACTCGCCCTCATCGACGGCGCCGAACAGCTCGGCAGCCAGGCCGCAGTCGCCAGAGAGCTCGGCGTGAAGACACCGAGCGTCAACCAGGCCATCCGCGCCTACCAGAAGAAGACCGAGTAACACCCACAACTGAAACGGCCCAAGGCCGGGATTGCCGTCCCAGCCAAGGGCCTGACCGAGAACGCCTACCTGACTAGACCAGGAGGAGATCCGGCTATGGCCGATCTTTCCATGCCCACCCCTGCGCCCGAAACGGGCCGCCGCCTCATCGCCGCGGGTGTCATCCGCCGCCGCCCCGGCCGCACCATCACTGTGCGCGTCACAGCGGCCGGCGCCACCGGAGTCATCGCCAAGCAGGTGACCCGATGAACCAGCCGCTGACCCCCGCCGCATGGGACGCCGAGGACAACCGCCCGGCCATCCCCAAAATCCCCCACCCCCGCACCCCGCAGACCAGCGACCTCGCCGTCGCCGTCGACCTCGGCCGGCGCGTCCTCGGCAGCGACAACCCGGCCGCCCTTCGCGAAGCCCTCCGCATCCTTCTGTACGCCGTCGAGCAGGACGCCGTCCGCCGCTCCGTCGACGCCCAGTTCCCCGCCGTGGCCGCGCTCCTCGACGCCGAGCGGGGTGAAGGCCAGTGAGTACCGAGCCCCGCACCGTCACCGTGAACATCCTCGTCGCCAAATCCCTGGAGATCGACGAGCCGGACTGGTGCCGTGATCCGCACACCGGCGCCCAGTTCCGGCCCGACATCACCCACAACGGGCCCGAAATCTACGCCACCTTCGACACCCGCCTCGGCACCGTCGACTACCTGCGCGCCTGGATCTCCCACGCCCCCTACGCCGCCCTGCAGGCCGAACTGCTACCCGTCATCGCCATCGAGATCGACGCCGAAATCGTCTCCCTCGACCCCGACGGCCTCCGCGCCTTCACCGCCGTCACCCGCGCCCACCTCGACACCCTCGACCAACTCGCCGACGAAGCCGACCACATCCGCGGAGGTGGCCAGTGAGCACCAACACCCTCACCAAGGGACAGAGCTGGGTCCTCGGTGGCGCGTCCATCGCCATGGTCGTCGTCGGAGCCTTCGGCGCCTGGGGTACATACAGCAACGCCGTCGCCGAGTTCCACCGCCAGGCGACCGCGGCCGGCGTGGTCGCCGCGGGCGAGGGCCTCACCCTCATCCTCGCCATGATCATGCTGGGTCGGACGATGCTCAACCAGGCATCACCCGGCATCGTCCGGGCCGGCATGTGGGTCGCCCCGGTATCCGCCAGCTGCATCGGCGTATCCATCGCCAACGACGTCCGCGAGGCCGCCGTGTACGCAGTCACCCCCCTGGCCATGTCGGGCGCCGCCGAGGGCCTCGGCCTCATCGCCCGGAGCATCGTCGTCTACCGCACCGGCCAGGACGCCGAGGTGATGCGCTACAACGCGGACACCGCCCGACAGCTGGCCTTCAACCGCGCCGTCGCCGACGGCCACCCCGACAAGCGCAAGCGCAAAGGTGCCGTGCGCCGGTACTGGCGGCTCGCCAAACACGTCGGCGTGGGGGACACAGAGCTTGGCGCCGGCCTGGTCGACGTCCAGCGCGTCCGCGTCCGCGACGGAGCCGATGCGGCCCTCGCATCCATGTACGGCGGAGCTGCGGTCGAGAGGTCCCAGAAGGACCCCGCAAAACCTCGACCGGCCACCGCCACCGAGGTACTGCGCGAGCGGTTCGCCACCATGGACCCCGCGGATGCGATCCGCCTCGCACACGATGCGCGACCTGATGCACGCCCCGCCGAACTCGCCTCCCTGCTCGGCACCTACGGGGTCCCCATCGACGCCGTCGCCGTCGCCCTGGTCCTCGGCCAGAAGGCCCCCGAGTACGAGGTGCATCGACCTGATGCGGCTGATGCGCTCCAGGTCAACGCCCTGGAGCCGCTGAACGTCGAGGGCGTCGTCATCGAGGCCGCATCCCTCCTCGGCCCGGACGCATCCGCCCGCGCGATCGCCGAGCACATCGCCGCCCGCCGCCGTCTCATCGTCGGCGAGCCGTACATCCGCACCGCCCTCTCACGGGCCGCAAGGAAGCCCCAGCCCGAGACCCCGGCCAAGCCGATGGAGGGTGGATTCCTGTGATGCGCTTCCTGTTCGGCCTCGCGCTTGGCGTGCTCGTCATCTACCCGTCCCTGCTCGCGATCGTCCTGGCCGTCGTCGCCGCGGCCGTCTCGCAGCCCTCGGTCCTCGCCATCGCCGCCGGCATGTGGCTGTGGCCGCGCATCACCCGCACCGCCCGAAGGTGGTGGACGGCGTGAGCAACCTGCCGGAGAACTACCAGCGCTACGCCGCACCCGACCAGGTGGCCGCCCACCACCGCCCACCGAACGTCCTCTACGACCAGCAGGGCCGCCCCGTCCACTTCACGATCGGGCAGCCCCCGCCACCGGTCATCGTGCAGGCGCCCGTCCAGCAGGGCATGGACCCGGCCCTGCAGCGGCTGATCATCGTCACGTTCCTGATCCTCGCCGTGGTCGTCGTCTGCACCGCGGCGGTGTGCGCGGTCGTCGTGATCATGGGCGGCACGCTCATTGGGATCATCGGCGCAGTCGGCCAGAACCTCACCCTGCTCGCCGTCTCCCTCGTCGGCGTCATCGTCGCCTGCGGATGGGCCGCCTCCAAGATCCGCCCCGCCGTCAACCCCCCGCGAAAGAAAGGCCGCTGACCTGCCCTTCCGCGCCGCCGAACCTCTTGTATGTCATCCAAGAAGTTCGGCGGGTGCGGTGGGGCCGGACAGCCCGGCCACCGAATGAGAGGAGCCCGTCATGGGCTGGAAGCGAGACCGCGAAGAGATCAGGCAGCTCATGGCCGCACGCCCGGACCCCGAAGGCAAGCACGGCAATGAGTCGCAGGAGGCCCAGGCCGTCAACGCCGAGCTGGACCGCAAGCTCCGTGCGCAGCCCGTATGGCGGCGCGGCCGGTTCTTGTACGACGACTGACTGGCCACCCGCCCCGCCCGAGACCGACGACACCGCCCCGGAGGACTGACCGTGCCTGTCTCCAAACACGACCCGCACAACGCCCGCGAGCTGGCGAAGGTGCTGCTGCTCGGCGCCCGCATCCAGCGACGGGAGTCCCGCGGCAAGCCGACCAAGCGGCTTGAGAACCGCGTCGACAAGATCCGGACGGAAGCGCAGGCCCGCGAGGACGCCAAGAACAAGATGTAGATCACCCCGGGGGCGGCGTCCCACCGCCAAGCAAGTCGCCGTCCCCGGGCCCAACCTTTCCACCTGGAAAAGTAGGAGCCCCAAGCATGACCGACATCCTGACCAAGCCCCTCCAGGACGCACCACAGGACGCCGAGGACGCCCAGGACGCCACCCAGGACGTCGAAGCCGTCGACCGTCCCGACAACCCCCTCGCCGACTGGCTCACCGTCCCCGACGTACCGATCCTCCCCGCCTGGGCACGCAACTGGACATCCGTCCGCGCCAACAGCGGAGCCCTTATCAAGGTCGGCTGGTGGCACACCCGCTACCACGGCCTGCGCACCCCCAAGTACGCCGTCAAGGTCGTCGGCTACTCCGCGCGCGGCGCCTACCGCGGCGGACGCCGCCTGTGGCCCGTCCTCGCCGCCCAGGACCACACCGCCGGCATCAAAGCCCTGCGCGTCCAGGTCAAGGCCAAGCCCGACGACGTCGTCCTCGCCGCCCAGGCCGTCGTAGCGCACCGCGAGCGCACCGAAGCCCGCCGCTGGCGCTGGGGTGCCGCCCTCGGCCTCGCCAGCGCCGCGGCCGTCGCCCTCAACTACGCCACCCTCGGCCTGCAGCTCGCCGCCGGCTGCATGATGTGCGGCGGCCTCACCGCCATCGGCTGGTCCGACGAAGCCCGCATCCTCGACCACGGCATCCCGCCCCTGCGCATCGCCATGGACGCAGCGCAGCTCAACGACGCCCTGCGCGCCACCGGGCTCCTCAAGCAGGGCAAGGGCGACGACGAAGGACCCAAGGTCAACTGCATCATGGGGCCGCTGCGGGACGGCAACGGATGGGCCGTCCTGTTCGACCTGCCCAAGGGCGGCGGGAAGACCGCGGCCGACGTCCTCGCCAAGCGGACCGCGATCGCCGCCGAACTGGGCGTCGACGAAATCCAGGTCATCATGAGCCGCGTCCGCGCCGTCGCAGGCGGCAACGCAGGACGCGTCTCCATGTGGGTCGCCGACGACGACCCCTACCTCTCCCCGCCCACCACCTCGCCCATGGAAGCCCTCGACACCTTCTCCATCTGGGACGCCGTCCCCTTCGGCCAGGACGCCCGCGGCAACCGCGTCTCCATCCCCATCGTCTGGCAGTCCATGTTCTTCGGCGGCCTCCCCCGGCGCGGCAAAACCTTCAGCCAACGCCTGCTCACCGCCGCCGGCCTCCTCGACGCCCACGTCCGCCACTACGTCTGCGACTTCAAGGGCGGCCAGGACTGGATCCAGATGCGGCAGGTCGCCCACCGCCTGGTCCTCGGCGCCGAAGAAGACGCCATCCTCGCCTTCAAAGCCCTGCTCAAAGAGCTCCTGCGCGAGATGGAGCGCCGCTTCACCATCCTGCGCGGCCTGCCCACCTCGATCTGCCCCGAAGGCAAGCTCACCCCCGAGATCGTCACCCGCTACAACATGCCGTTCATCCTGTTCACCGTCGACGAGCTGCAAGAAGCGTTCCTCGCCGTCGACGACCAGGAGCGCGAGGAGATCATCAACGACATGGCGCGCATCGCCCGACGCGGCCCCGCAGCCGGATTCATCTCCAACTACGCCTCCCAGCGCCCCGACGCCAAGTCCGTGCCCACCAAGCTCCGCGAGATCATCACCATCCGCTACTCGACACAGGTCACCGACCAGACGTCCTCCGACATGGTCCTCGGCAAAGGCAAGGCCGCCCAGGGCGCGGACGCCTCCGTGCTGTCCGAGGAGCACAAGGGCGTCGGCGTCCTCGTCACCGGCCCCGCCTCCTTCGTCACCGTCAAGGCCGACATGCTGGAGACCGCCGCCTTCAACACCATGTGCGCCAAGGGCCGCACCCTGCGCGAGCAGGCCGGACAGCTCACCGGCGACGCCGCCAACGACCCCAGCGCCATCGCCGAAGCCTCCGGCTTCACCGTCAGCCCCGTCCTGTCCGACTGCCTCTCCGTCATGCGCCACAGCCCCAAGATGCACACCGCCGACATCCTCGCCCGCCTGGAGAACCTCGACGAGGACTACGGCGACTGGGACGCCGAACGCCTCGCCAAGGAACTCGACGACGCCGGCGTGAAGCGCACCACCAAGCAGGTCAACATCGGCGGCAAGAACCTCGCCGGATACCGCCGCGAAGACCTCGAAGCCGCCATGCCCACCGAGCTCCTGGGCGACCGGTAGAGGGGGAGGGCACTACAACCCCCACTACGGCACCCCCCTCTGGCCCCGCCCTACCCGGCGAGTGGATCTAGAGGGGGGCCACTACCGCTATAGAGCCCCCCATAGAGGCCCCTGAGCAGGCAAGTAGAGGGGGTAGAGGGGGTTCAGGGCATCCCCTGAAAACCCGCCTGTGCCGCATCATGGGGGCATGGCACAGCCCGTCCTCGTCGACCCCTACGCCGCCCACGCAGCCACCGGCATCAAGCCCGGCACCATCCGCGTCTGGCTCCACCGCGGCAAGCTCACCCACCACGGCCACGACACCCAAGGCCGCGCCCTCATCGACCTGCACGAACTCCAAAACCACCTCACAGTCAAGGCCGCTTGACCCACTAGATCGCAGGGTGTAACACTCAACCCATGTTCAGCGTGCCCACATACCGCTGACCAGGACACACGAAGGCCTCGACCAATCCGGGGGGATTGGTCGAGGCCTTCGTCGCGTCTACAGGGAGGCGACCATGCCGCGTAAGGCCATGCAGGTCTGCCCCACCCCCGGATGCCCCACCCTCACCGCCCGCGGGCGGTGCACCGACTGCCAGACCCAGGTCACAGCCGAAAGACCCCGACACAAGGACGCAGGCCGCGGCCGACGATGGCGCGACGCAAGCGCCATGTACCTCCGAGACCACCCGTACTGCGAATGCCCCACGTGCTCCGCCCTCCCACCCCTGCAGCGCGACCTGGCGACCGAGGTCGACCACATCGACGGCCTCGGACCACTCGGCCCCCGCGGCTACGACCCGACCAACTGGCAGGCCATGAGCAAGGCACACCACTCCCGCAAAACCGCAGCCGAAACCTGGGGAACCTGAGGGCATGAACGCCACCGGATGGTTCGCCTGCGACGAGGGCGACGAGACAGAGGTACCCAATCCCCGCTACCCCTGGCAGCCAGTCCTTCAGCTGGAGGGCATGCAGGTCAGGCTGTCGATCTGGTTCGAGACCAAAGAGGCATGCCAGGGATTCATCACCAGCGATGTGATCGGCAAGGGCCTTCACCCGCTCCAGTGATCTCACCGACTGTGACCAGACCCAGGGGGGTACCCCCAACCGGCCAGGGGGCGGACGACGCGGGGGAGGGCGCTGCCTGGTCCGTCGGGTTCAGAGGGTCCCAGCTGTCACGCAAGGTGACGGCAATCAGTGCTGCGCAATGCAGCGTTGGAGGAGTGATCGACATGCCCCGTGGAGGAGCGCGCGCGGTCTCCGGACCGCCGCCGGACCCGAGGTCTTTGCGCAGTACGAAGGTCATCGACAAGGGCGGATGGCGGACGCTGCCGGCGGAAGGACGCGAGGGAGCACCGCCCGAGTGGCCGCTGACTGAGGCCGCTGACCGTGAGCTGGATCTGTGGGATGACCTGTGGGCGAAGCCGCAGGCTGTGGCATGGGAGGACATGGGCCAGGAGCTGGAGGTCGCGCTGTTCGTGCGGACGCTGGCCGAGGCCGAGCGTGCGGACGCTCGCGTGGATGTGAAGAAGATGGTGCGCGGCTACCTCGACAGCCTCGGCCTCAGCGTGGCGGGCATGAACCGGAACCGGTGGAAGATCGCCCCGGCGATCGAGGGGCCCGCCGCTGCGGAGGCCGGGCAGACGGATGCCGTTCGGCGTCCGTCGGCTCGTGACCGGCTGAAGGTCGTGCCCAGTGGCGAAGGGGCCTGACGCTGGGGCCGAGTTCGTCGTCGACTTCCCCACCTTGTGGATCGTGCCGGACTGGATCGAGGAGCACTGTCCGATCCCGGACGGCTTCCGCGTGGGCGAACGCATGGAGCTGTACCCGTGGCAGCTGTGGTGCACGGTCAACCACTACCGCGTGAAGCCGACGGCCGTCGTCGGGCAGCTGGCGCCGGCGTTCCAATACCGCCGTAGCCAGGTCGTCGCTCCGCAGAAGACGGGCAAGGGGCCGTGGTCGGCGACGATCGTGCTGGCCGAGGCTGCCGGGCCGGTCGTCTTTGATGGCTGGGCCAAGGGTGGCGAGCGGTACCGGTGTTCGGATCACGGCTGCGGCTGCGGCTGGTGGTACGAGTACCAGCCGGGCGAGCCGATGGGTGTGCCGTGGCCGACTCCGCTGATCCAGCTGACGGCGACGTCCGAGGACCAGGTCGACAACGTGTACCGCCCGCTGCGGTCGATGGTGAAGCGCGGCCCGCTCTCCGAGATCATGCAGACAGGCGAGGAGTTCACGCGGGTCGGGGACGACGGCCGGATCGACGTGGTCACCTCGTCGGCTCTGTCTCGCCTGGGCAACCCGATCATCTTCGCGATGCAGGACGAGACCGGCCTGTACACCACGGCGAACAAGCTACGCCGGGTCGCCGAGACCCAGCGGCGCGGCACGGCCGGCATGGGCGGCCGCTCGATGGAGACGACGAACGGGTGGGATCCGTCGGAGAAGTCCGTGGCGCAGACGACGTCTGAGTCGAAGCGACGGGACGTCTTCAAGTACCACCCGCAGGCCCCAAAGTCCCTGTCGTACAAGGACAAGCGCCAGCGGCGGAAGATCCACAGCATCGTCTACGCAGGCTCCACTCATGTGGATCTCGATGCGATCGAGGCCGAGGCCGCCGAGATCATGGAGACGGACGAGGCGCAGGCCGAGCGGTTCTTCGGCAACCGGTGCGTAGCCGGTTCGGCGTCCTGGCTGGACGGCGCGAAGTGGGCGGCGAAGGCGAAGCCGCGCAGGGTCCGGCCGATGACCCGGATCGTCCTCGGCTTCGACGGCTCCGACAGCGACGACTGGACGGCGATCCGCGGCGAGACGATGGACGGCTATCAGTTCACCCCGCTGTTCGGGGACAACGACGAGCCGACGATCTGGAACCCCGCGGACTACGGCGGCCAGGTCCCGCGCGCCGAGGTGCGTGCGGCGATGGACCAGCTGATGAACCGGTACGACGTGGTGCGGCTGTACGCGGACCCGCCGTACTGGGACACGGAGATCGACGAGTGGGTCGACCTGTACGGCGAGGAGCGCGTCATCCGCTGGCACACGCGCCGCATCGTGCAGATGCACTCCGCGTGCGAGCGGCTGAAGACGGACGTCGTGAAGCGCACCTCGGACGGTGCCGCGTTCACGCACGACGGCTGCGCGATCACGCAGTCACACATCGAGAACACCCGCGCAGCCGCCCGCCCGATGGGCCGCTACGTGCTGCGCAAGGCGAGCCCGGTTCAGAAGATCGACGTCACCATCCCGAGCATCCTCGCCCACGAGGCGCTCGGCGACGTCATCGCGGCCGGCCTGGCCGAGCCCGAAGAGTCCTACTACTACGGCAGTTGAGGAGGGCCCGATGGCTACGCAAGGGCAGGCTCTCCAGCTGGTCGCGCTGCTGGAGAACGAGCTGATCCGGCGGCGCGGCCCGATCGACCGGCACAACGACTACTACCGGGGCAAGCACCCGCTGAAGTTCGCGTCCGAGGAGTTCGCGAAGTTCCACGGGGAGCGCTACCGGGACTTCTCCGACAACTGGGTGCAGGTGGTGGCCGACTCGCCCGTGGAGCGGCTGACCGTGACCGGGTTTGTGGCCGACGGCGAGACGTCCGCAGACAGGGACCTGTGGAAGGTGTGGCAGGTCAACGGTCTGGACGCCGACAGCCAGCTCGGTTTCCTCGGCGCGGTGACCGGGGCCCGCTGTTTCGTCCTGGTGTGGGGTGACCCGGATGACCCGGACATGCCTGTGGTCACGTTCGAGGACGCCTCTCAGTGCGTCATTGCCTACGAGCCGGGCTCGCGTCGCCTGCGCCGGGCAGCGCTGAAGCGGTGGCAGGACGGCAACATGGATTTCGCCACCCTGTACCTGAAGCACGAGGTGTGGAAGTTCTGCCGTCCCCTCGCGCGGCAGGACAAGTCACCGCAGATGGCGGACGTCGACGAGGAACTGAAGACGTGGACGCCGCGCGAGATGGGCGCCGAGCCGAACCCGCAGCCCAATCCCATGGGCGTGGTCCCGATGGTGGAGCTGCCCAACAAGCCGATGCTCGTTGAGGATCCGATCTCCGATGTCGCCGGCGTGGTCGCGATGCAGGACGCGATCAACCTGCTGTGGGCGCAGCTGTTCACTGCCTCCGACTACGCCAGCTTCCCGCAGCGCGTCGTCCTCGGCGCCGAACGGCCGATGATCCCCAAGCTCAACTCGGCCGGTGAGATCGTCGGCAAACAGGCGGTAGACCTCGACAAGTTCCAGGTCGACCGAGTCGCCTGGATCACCGGCAAGGACGCCCGGATCGCGGAGTGGCAGGCCGCGAACCTGGGCATGTACAGCGGCATCATCGAGATGGCGGTCGGTCACCTCGCGGCGCAGACGCGGACCCCGCAGCACTACCTGATCGGGAAGATGGCGAACCTCGGTGAGGGCGCCCTCCTCGCCGCGGAGACCGGTCTCGTGAAGCGGTGCGACGAGAAGACCCTGTGGTACGGGCAGGGCCTGCGTGAGATGGCCCGTCTGATCGCGCTGGCCAAGGGCGAGTACGCGAAGGCCGCGGAACTGCGCTCGGGCCGCGTGCTGTGGGCGGAGACCGAGTCCCGCTCGCACGCGCAGATGGCGGACGCGCTGCTGAAGCTGAAGCAGCTCGGCTTCCCCTTCGAGTGGCTGGCGCTGCGGTACGGCCTCACCCCGACCGAGGTGTTCGACGTCCTCGCCATGCGCGAGCGGGAGTTGGAGGCAGACCCGGTCACCGAGCTGACCCGCAACCTCACCGGCGGCGGGACCGTGCCCGATCCGGAGCAGCAGCCGGACGAGCAGCAGCCGGACGAGGAGCCGGAGGCTGCGGCATGAGCCCGTCCCCCCAGGCGGTCGCGCACATGGAAGCGCGGCGCCGTCTGACCGAGGCGACCGCGCGGGCGTCGCGGCAGATGTGGCGGCAGGTCGACCGGGACAACATTTATCCGTCGTGGCTGGGCATGCTCGGCCGCCTGGTGGCGATCGTGGGGAGCGGGCAGCTGGCCACCGCGCAGGCGACCGAGCCATGGCTGACGGGGCTGCTGGGGATGGATCCGGAGCAGCCGGATTCCGACCGCCTCAACCCTGCCGCGCTGGTGGGCGTGACCGGCGCCGGGCTTCCGCTTGCAAGCGTGCTGATGGCGCCGATGTGGGCCGCGCTGCGGCTGGTTACGCAGGGCAGGCCGGTGGTGCAGTCGATGGCCAGCGGTCAGGCCCTGTTGGACGCGGTGGTCCGCACGGCTGTGGCCGATGCAGGGCGTGCGGCCGACTCGGTCGGCATGATCGCCCGCCCGGCTGTCACTTCCTACGTGCGGGTTGTCGAGGGCGGCGCCTGCTCGCGCTGTGTGGTCCTGGCCGGGCGGGAGTACGGCGTCAGTACGGCGTTCGCCCGGCATCCGAAGTGCAACTGCTCGATGGAGCCCGTCACCCGCGAGCACCGGCCCACACCTTCCAGCCCTGAGGCGCTCTTCAAATCGATGTCCGACGGCGAGAAGCAGCGCACGTTCGGCGCGTCCGCGGTGAAGGCGATCGACGCCGGCGCCGACATCGCCCAGGTCGTCAACGCCCGCCGCGGCATGGCCTCGGCGACCGTGTTCGGCCGCACGGTGCGGGCCACGACCGAGGGCACGCAGCGCGGTGAGTTCCGGCGCCAGGAGTTCCGCCGTCTGCAGGACGAGGGAGCGATCCCCCGGTCCCAGTCGATCCGGGGCTTCAGCCCCACCGCGACGCGGCTCATGCCTGAGGAGATCGTCCGCCAGGCCGGCAACCGCGAGCACGCGGTCCGGCTGCTGCGGCAGCACGCGTACATCGCCTGAACCCCGCCCGCGCGCAACGCGCAGGCCCACACCCCGCAACGGGAGATCACATGCACCGCAGCACCCTGCCCCGCCATGCCCGCGCGCACGCGCCCGGCTGGTCCCACCCCTACCCGGTCGACCCGTGGTCGCCGATGTTCTACGTCGACGGCGGCGACGGCCAGGACGACGATGCGGACGGCGACGACGACGGCGACCAGGTAGACGAGGCGGACTCGGACGACACCGAAGCCCAAGGCGGCAGCGACGACACAGACCCGGAGGGCGCCGACAAGCTCGGCGACCCGGGCAAGCGCGCGCTCGCGTCCATGAAGGGCAAGTGGCGTGCTGAGCGGGACCGGGCCAAGGAGCTGGAGCGAAAGCTCGCGGAGAAGGACGGCGCGGACGAGACCGAGACGGTCCGCCGCAAGGCCGAGGCCGACGCCACCGCCAAGGCCAACGGCAGGATCCTCCGGGCGGAAGTGAAAGCCGCGGCCGCGGGCAAGCTCGCGGACCCGGCCGACGCCTACAAGTTCCTCGACCTCGACCAGTTCGAGGTCGATGACGACGGCAACGTCGACAGTGAAGAGGTCGCGGAAGCGATCGAGGAGCTCATCAAGAACAAGCCCTACCTGGCAGCCGCAACGGCCAAGAGGTTCCAGGGCACAGCCGACGGCGGCGCAGCGCGCAAGGCGGGCCGGCCGAAGCAGCTCACCAAGCAGGACCTCAAAACCATGAGCGCTGACCAGATCGTCGCGGCCCAGGATGCGGGCCAGCTCGACGACTACCTCAGCGCCGGCTAACCCCAAGAAGGAGGCCACACCGTGGCTATCACCCGCTTCCGGCCGGAAGTCTGGAGTGCTCGACTGCTGGTCGGCACCCGGACGCGTCTCGTCTACGGCCAGCCTGGCGTCGTCAACCGCGACTACGAGGGCGAGATCGCCGAGTCGGGCGACATCGTGCGGATCACGTCCATCTCCGACCCGACGATCGGCACCTACACCGCGAACTCCACGGTCATCACCCCGGAGGAACTGACCGACGCGCAGCGCACGCTGCAGGTCGACCAGAGCAAGTACTTCGCGTTCAAGGTCGATGACGTCGACAAGCGGCAGGCGAAGGGCAGCGTGATGCCCGAGGCCATGTCAAGGGCCGCGTACCAGCTGGCGAAGGTCGCCGACTCCTACGTCGCGAACCTGTACACCCAGGCCGCGACCGCCAACCAGCTGGGCACCGTGGCGGTGACCACCGCGGACCTGGCCTACGCCCAGATCCGGGCGATGAAGCTGCGGATGGACGAGGCGGACATCCCCGAAGAGGGCCGTTACCTCGTCGGCCCGCACTGGTTCTTCTCCCTGCTGCTGGACAGCAGCAAGTACCTGGACGCCTCCGCGTCCGGTTCCAACGAGCCACTGCGCAACGGATTCGTGGGCCGCACGCTCGGCTTCAACCTGGCGCAGTCCAACCAGGCCCCGAACCCCACCGGCGACGACTTCGTAGTCCAGGCCGGGGTGCCGCAGGCAATCTCCTTCGCGGAGCAGATCAACAAGACCGAGGCCTACCGGCCGGAGAACAGCTTCTCCGACGCGATCAAGGGCCTGCACCTGTACGGCGCCAAGGTCATCCGCCCGGACCACATCGTCACTCTCGTCGCCTCCAAGACCTGATCGGAGAAGTGAACTCATGCCTCGCACAGCAGTCGCGTACCGCAACCTGGTCGCCAACAGCTCCCTCAACGGTGCCACCGGCCCGACGACGGTCGACGCCACGCTCGTCACCAACGGCGTCGTCATCGCGAACGCCGTCCCAGAACTCACCATCCTCCGAGCCACCCACACCGACAGCACCGCGCACGACCTGATCGTGCGCGCCGGCGACAACCCGCCCGCGCTGGCAGCAGGGCAGGGTGACCTGACTGTCGAGGTCGCCCTCACCTCGGGCATCCGGTACTTCGGGCCGTTCGAGTCCGGCCGGTTCCTCCAGTCCGACGGGGCGATGCACATCGACTTCGAGACCGGTTTCGTCGGCACCATCGACGTCCTGCGAATCCCGAGGGCCACGTGATGACAGAGACGATCTACATCCGAGGGGAAGGCGGCGGGATCCACGCCATGGATCTGCCCCTTCACGAGTCGGTCGAGCAGCGCCTCGCCCGCGGCCAGCTGACCCGCGTCAACCAGGACGGCAGCTCCTACACGGACGGAACCACGGAAGCGGGACCGAGCGAGAGCAGCGACCCAGCCGCGGACAAGTCCGCCCGGCCTGCGGTGAACGCGTCCAAGTCCGAGTGGATCGCCTACGTCGTCGGCCAGGGGCACCTGTCTGCCGAGGACGCGGCGAACCTCACCAAGGCTGACCTGATCGAACTGGCCAGCTGACGGGAGGGGGTCGCCGTGGCGCTCGACCCGTTGGCGACACAGGCCGACCTGGAGGCCCGCGGCCTGACCGTGGAAGCCTCCGAGGAGGCGATGGTCGGGGTGTTCCTCGACGTCGCTTCGACCGCCGTCCGTGAGGCGGCGGGAGTGCCGATCTCGGAGACGACGTCGACGATCCTGTTGGAGGGCGGGCCGGGTCAGTGGCTGACACTGCCCGGCCTGCCCGTCTCGGCCGTCGCCTCGGTGGAGCTGGACGGTGTCGCGCTGACGGACTGGCGGCTGCGTTCCCAACGCCTGTGGCGTGCGGTCGGCTGGACGGGCTGTGACGGCCCGTCCGAGGTGGAAGTCGTCCAGACGCACGGGCTCGCTGATGTGCCCTCGGACATCGTCGACCTGGTGTGCCGCATGGTCGCCGGCGCGTTGAAGGCGCAGCGGGCCGAGGCGGACGGTACGGGCCTGGCCACCGAGGTCATCACCTCGGAGCGGATCGGGGACTACGCGGTCACCTTCGGCGGCGACGGGCGGGTCAGTGAGATGGACCTGCCGCAGTACTGGCGCGAGCGCCTCGAGGCCCGCTTCGGCGGCGGCGCGCAATTGCTGAGGTCGAGGTGAGCGTCGGCCGGTACTTCAACCGGCAGCTGGACGTCTGGCGCCTGCAGACGTCGCCGGACGGGCACGGCGGCCAGACCACCACCCTCGTCCAACAGGGGCTGCCCGTGCGGGCGAAGGTCGACCAGCCCTCCCCCACCGAACGCCTCATCGCCCAGCAGGCGAACTCCAAGCACTCGCACGACGTGTTCATGCCGCCCGGCGCCGACGTGCGGCGCGGCGACGAGCTGCGCGGCAAGGACGGCCTGGGCAACGACCAGGTGTTCCGGGTGCTGTCCGTCGTCCAGCCGTCCCGGCCCGTGTACTCGAAGGCTCTTGCTGAGCTGATCCAGGGAGAAGGAGAACCCGATGGCTGAACTCAGCCTCACCACGGTGCCGGTAGCCACCGGTATCGCCGATGTCGCCGCCCAGGCGGTCGCTGCCGCTGTCGGAGGGGACACCGCGCCCGTCGGGCCCGGCCGGTTCCTGTACGTCAACAACGGCTCCGGCGGATCCATCACGGTCACGGTGGCCACGCCGGGCACGGTGTCCGGGCTGGCCATCGCGGATACCGCGGTGGCGGTCGCCGCCGGGAAGCACGCGTTCATCTCGCTCGCGAACGTCTTCCGGGGCGCGACGGGCCGCGCGGCCATCACCTACAGCGCGGTCACCACGGTGACCGTGAAGCCGTTCGAGCTGGGCGTCTGATGGCCGAGCGGGACTGGCAGTTGCCCAAGTGCGAGCCGCAGGAGTGCCGTTCGCGGGCCGAGGAACTGCTCGCCGTGGGCGACATCAAGGAGGTCGGACCGCGGGCGATCGCGTGGGCCCTGCTCGCCGTCGCCGGCGAACTGCACACCATCCGCAAGCAGCTCAGCAGGAGGTGACGGCGATGGCACGCAGCGGACGGGCGCCGGTAAGGGTCACCGGCCTGGCCCGGCTGAAGGAACGCCTCCAGGACATGCCTGACCAAATCAAGGATGCCCTGGTAGAGGCTGTGAAGGAGTCGGCCGAGGCGGTACGCGACGACGTCAAGCGCAACGTGCCGGTCGACACCAGGGGCGGAGACAGCCACCACCTCAAAGACACCGTCGACATCCGCTACCGCGAGGGCGGCCTGGTCGCCGATGTCGGCTGGTTCGGCCCCGAGAACTCCTACGCCACCTATGTCGAGTTCGGCACCCGCAAGCGGCCTGCGCAGCCGTCGCTGTATCCGGCGCTGGAGCGGGAGCGGGGCCGCTTTGCCGCCCGGCTGACGGACGAGATCCGGCGGGCCCTGCGGTGAGCAGCCCCATTCCGGGACTGGCCGCGCTGCCCACGCAGGACGGCATGCGTAACGCGCTGCTCGCCGACGCCCCGCTCATGGCCCTGATCACGGGCGTCTTCGACTGGGTCAACGAGAAGCAGCCTTACCCGTACATCGTCATCGGTGAGGCGGTGGAGACCCCGTCCAACGCGCACGACCGGTACAGCTCCGAGGTGCTGGGGACCTTGCACATCTGGGACCAGAACCGCGGTTTCGCCTCAAGCCTGACGATCGCGGCCCGTGTGATTCAGGTCCTGGACCACACACCGCTGACCATCGAGGGCCATGTCCACCGGTGGACGCGGTTCGTGTCCCTGCAGACGCTCAGGGACCCCGAGCCTCCGGGCGACATCCGGCACGTGCCGATGACGTTCCGTATCGGCACTGAGGTCTCCCCCGCGTAACTGTCCGATCAACGACCGGCCGCAAGCGCCGGACAACCTCAGAAGGGCGGAGACCATGGCCGGTCTTGACGCATTCGGTACCCAGCTCAAGCGTGACTCCAACGGCGCCGGCGCCTTTCTGGCCGTCGCCAACGTCTCGGACGTTTCCGGTCCTTCGAGGTCGCGTGAGGCCATCGAAGTCACCGCCCACGACTCCCCCGACAAGTACCGGGAGTTCGTCAAGGGGCTCAAGGACGGCGGGGAAGTCGAGATCACCATCAACTACGACCCCGGCGACGCGACCCACCTGGCGCTCGATGCCGACTTCGAGGAAGACGACCTGCGGGACTACCAGGTCGTCATCCTGCCGGGCAAGGACGACGAGCACACGTGGGAGTTCTCCGCTCTGATCACCAGCCTCGGGGACGAGTTCCCGCACGACGACAAGATGGAGCGCACGTGCACTTTCAAAATCTCGGGCAAGCCTGTGCTGACCGCGACCGGCGCCTGACGAGAGCGGGGAAGAGCGCATCATGGCACTACTGACGAAGGCTCAGATCAACTCCGCCGTAGACCGCGTGTGGGAGGACGTGCCCGTGCCCGAGTGGGGCGAGGGTGCGCAGGTCCGTCTCATGGAGCTGTCGGCCGCCGACCGCGGCTACATCGAGGCGGGCAGCGTCGTCGCCAACGGGCAGAACCCTCAGCTCAAGGTCGAGTCCCTGAAGGTGTACCGCGAGAAGCTCGTCGGCATGGCGATGGTCGACGAGAACTTCGAGCGGCTCTACACCAACAAGGAGATCGCCGCGGGCGAGCTCGGCCTGAAGTCCGGCTCGGTCATCGAGCGGCTGGCCGCCAAGGTGCAGGAACTCTCGCGCATGGGCCGGTTCGCCGTGAAGGAAGCCGAGGGAAACTCCGACGCCGCCCAGAGCGGCTCTTCCGTTTCCGGCTAGCGGAGCATCTCGGGATGACGGTGGCCGACCTGGACTCCCGGCTGGGTTCGGCCGAGCTGACCGAGTGGATGGCCTTCGAGAAGATCACCGGCCCGCTCGGCAGACGCCGCAACGACATCCAGGCGGCCACCATCGCGGCCACCATCGCCAACGCCAACCGGGGCAAGGGCGGCAAGAGGTTCACCCCGCAGGACTTCCTGCTGCCGTATGGCGCCGAGCGGAAGGGGCCGCAGGAAATGCTGGCAGCCATCCGCGGCATCAACCAGTCGATGGGGGGTGAAGAGCGTGGAGGACCTGAAGGTTGAGGTCGCCGCGGACATGGGCAGTACGTCCGCAACGCTCAACGACGCAACTACCAGCATCGACGGACTGGGCGCCGCGGCCAGCTCTGCCAGCGGTGACCTCGGCCAGGCGGACAGCCAGGCCGGCGGTCTCGCCACCAGCATGGACAAGGTCGGCGTCGGGGCGCTCGGGGCCGCCGGTGCGTTCGCCAGCATGGGCGACATCGTCAACGGCGCCGTCGACCTGTGGAACACGGGAGAGCAGCGGGCCGACGACCTCGCGCGCGCGCAGAACGACGTCGCCCAGGCCGCGCTCGATGTGAAGCAGGCCAACCAGGACATGCGGCAGTCGCAGGTCGACGCCAACCAGGCGCAGCTGGACGGTACCCAGTCCGGGATCGACCTCAAGCAGGCTCTGCTCGACCAGAAGGTTGCCCAGGAGGAGTACAACGAGGCGGTCAAGGAGTTCGGCCCCAACTCTCTTGAGGCTGAGCAGGCGCAGATCGACCTGAGTCAGGCGGATGCGGATGCCGAGCAGGCCAAGCTCGACGGCAAGCAGGCGACCGAGGACTACAGCCAGGCCCAGCTCGACGGCAAGCAGGCGGCCATCGACGCCAGCAGCGCGCAGGTCGATCTCAATGAGGCGCAGCGCAATCAGGTCGGTGCGGGTGTCATGGGCAGTTGGGTCGGCACGATCTCGCAGATCGGTACCGCGCTGTTCGGTCTCATCGGCACCTTCGCGCTGTTCGGGGCGGGGACCGTCGCGACCGCTGCGACGGCTGTCGGCTCGGCCATAGCGACGGCGGCGGCGTGGGTGGGTTCCTGGATCGCCATGGCCGCTACCGCCACGCTGAGCGCGGTCACCATGGCGGCGGCGTGGCTGCTTTCGATCTGGCCGATTGCCCTGATCGTCGCGGCTGTCGTCGCTCTGGCAATCGTGATCATCAAGAACTGGGACACGATCAAGGCGTGGACCATCAAGATTTTCAACGCGGTCTGGAACTGGCTCAAGGGCCTGTGGGACGACATCGTCGCGCTGTTCAACTGGGCTGTCGCCATGGTGAAGACGATCTTCTTCAACTTCGCCCCGCTGGGGATCATCATCAAGAACTGGGGTGCGATCACCGGTTGGATCTCAGCCCAGTGGAGCAGCATCGGACGGACGATCTCCGGCTGGGTCGACAAGATCGCAGGCTTCTTCGATGGCATGTGGGACGGCGTCGTCGGCGGCCTGAAGTGGGCACTCAACGGAATCATCAGCCTGCTCAACGACGGCATCTACAGCGTGAACACGCTGATCAGCGGAGCCAACCGTCTTCCCGGCGTCGATATCGGCTTCCTTCCCTACATCCCGTACCTCGCCGAGGGCGGTGTCACCACAGGGCCGACCCTGGCCATGATCGGTGAGGGCCGGGAGCAGGAAGCCGTGCTTCCCCTGAGCAAGCTCCAGGGTCTGCTGAACATGCAGGGCGGCAACCAGGTTGTCGTCCAGATCGATGGTGGCCCCTTCCGGGAGTACCTCCAGGCCGAGGTGCGCACCAAGGCCGGTGGAGATGTGGCCCGTTACGCTGGAGGTGACTGATGCCGAGCCTGCCCCCGCCCATCTGGGCTGAACTGTTCTTCGGCGGTGCGTGGAACGGAATCACCCGGGATCTGCGGCAGACCTCCGCGGTCACCGCGTCCCGGGGCCTGTCCGCCGAGTCGTTCGCCGCGGCCGAGCCCACCACCACGGAATGCACGCTCGACAACCGCGGCCACGACTACTCCCCGCGCAACGCGAAGAGCCGTCTGCGCGGGCTGATCGGCCGCAACACCCCCTTCCGGTGGGGGTACCGGGTCGGCTCCCCGTGGGCCGAGTTCGCCGGAGGACTCGGCTCGGACGCCATCCAGACCCCCGACAGTGCAGCCCTGGACATCGCAGGCGACTTCGATCTGCGCGTGGACATGGCCCTTGAGGACTGGTCCGAGTCGCAGATGATCTGCCTGCGCTATGTACCGTCCGCCAACGCGTGCTGGGCCCTGGAGATGGTCAACGGGTTCCCGACGTTCCTGTGGTCCCCGGACGGGACGTTCGCGAGCCGCATCGACCAGACGGCCACCGCAGAGCTGAAGGCGCACAACGGGCGGCGCCTGGCGCTGCGCGTGACGCTGGACATCGACAACGGGGCCGGCGGGTACGAGCTGCGCTTCTACACCGGGCGCACCGTCGACGACGAGGAATGGGACCTCCTGGGCGAGCCCATCACCGGCAGCAGCACGACCAGTGTGTTCACCGGGACGGCGGAGCTCGAGTTCGGGCACGGCTCCAGCTTCAACGCACTGCCCAGCGGAGGGACGCTGAACCGGATGCGAGGCAAGGCTTTCGCGCTCAAGCTCCTCAACGGCATCGCCGGGACCGTCGCGGTCGCCATGTCGGTGGCCGCCGCGACCCCGGGAGGCACCTCGTTCACGGACGCCACCGGCCTGGTGTGGACGAAGCAGGGCAGCGCGGTGTTCTCCAACAAGCACATCCGCATGGCCGGTGAGGTGCCTGCCTGGCCGCCCACGCGGGACCTCTCGGGCAACGACACGTACACGCAGATCACCCCGACCGGCATCAGCCGCCGGATGGACGCGGGCAACAAGCCCCAGGACTCCGCCCTCCTGCGCTACATCAAGGCGCAGGGCCCCATCGAGTGCTGGCCGCTGACGGACGGGAGTTCCAGCACGGTCGGCACATCGCTCGTCGGCGGGTCCAACATGCGGCAGAAGATCGACGCAGCCGTGGACACACCTGTCGAGTTCGGGGCCGGCCGCTTGGCGGACTGGATCGAGCCCGTGATCGCCGTGAAGCCCGACTCCACGGGGCGCTTCATCGGCACCGTCCCGGTCAGCTCGTCCGCTGCCTCCAAGTGGTCGGTGGATCTGTTCCTGCGCGGCGGGGGCAACGAGTCAGCGGGCGGTGTCGTCATCCGCGACCGCGGGGCCGGCACCGACGCGGACAACGCCATCGAGTTCTTCCTCGTCTTCAACGGCAACCTGGACACCCTCGCCACGCTGTGGACGGCGGTGGGGGAAACCTCCGCGCCGCAGTCGCTCCTCACCGCCGGAAGCCCCGCGAACATCTACGACGAGGGGCTCCACCACATCCGCTTGACCATGGACCCCGGCGTCTCCACCACCGCGTGGGAGATGTACACCGACGGTGTCCTCCTGGACAGCGGCACCATCCCTGTAGTCGTCAAGGCCGTCTCGACGATCGACCTGCGGTTCGGGTTCCTCACCGTGGCCAACCAGACCATGACCGAGCGCGGGTTCGGCTACATCACCTACTGGGACGGCACCGGACCCTCGGCCGCCGACATGTGGGGTGCGGCCACCGGCTTCCCGGGGGAGCGCGCGGGCGCGCGAATCGAGCGTCTGGCCACCGAATCCGGATACACCGCGAGCACCTCTGGGGAGCTGGCTCACCAGCAGCTGATGGGCGTGCAGGACCGCAAGAAGCTGCTGCAGCTGCTCAACGAATCCAGCCTCACCAACTTCGGCTACCTCCTGGAGCGGCGCGACGCCCTGGAAGTGATCCACCGCAGCCACTCCACGCTGTGGAACCAGCCCCCCGCGCTCACCCTCGACTTCTCCGCCGGTCTCATCAGCGCCCCGTTCAAGCCGGCCGATGACGACAAGCTCACCGAGAACGACGTGTCGGTGTCCCGGGCAGGGGGCGCCGTGCCGGTCCGGGCGGTTCTGGAGTCGGGCGAGCTGTCCGTCCAGGACTTCCCCGCAGGTGCGGGCCGCTACGACAACGCCTACACCTACAGCCTGTACACCGACGACCAGGCCGCGAACGTCGCGTACATGCGCCTGCACCTGGGGACGTACAACGGCGTCCGGTACACCCGGATCACCCTGGATCTCGCCAACCCTCGCGTCTTCCAGATGATCGACGCCATCCTGCGCCTCGATGTCGGCGACATGCTGCGCCTGACGAACGTCCCAGAGGACCACGGCCCGGACGATGTTGATGTGCTCGTGCAGGGCTACACCGAGGAAGCCGGACCACAGTCCTGGAAGATCACGCTCAACTGTGTACCGGCCGAGCCCTGGACGGCGTTCGTGGCCAGCAGCGACCGCTACAGCCGGGCGGACACCAACGGCAGTTCCCTGAACGCGGCCCTGACGTCCTCGGCGACGTCTATGAGCGTGGCCACCGCGGCCGGGAACACGGTCTGGGTGGACAGCACCGGGTACGCGGCCGAGTTCCCCTTCGATGTGCGTGTCGGAGGTGTGAGCGGGGAGGTGGTCCGCGTAACCGCGGTCTCAGGCACCTCGTCCCCGCAGACATTCACCGTGGTACGGGGCGTCAACGGCGTGCGGATAGCCCACGATCCGGCTGAAGACGTCCGTCTCGCCCACCCCGTCTACATCCCCCTGTGAGGAGGAGTCGTGGCCATCTACCCCGACATGCGGGCCGGTCAGAGGATGCTCGTCGACGTCCTTCGCTCGACGATCTACGACGAGGTAGTCAAGGCGACCACCGAGACCGTCACCAACAGCATCACCTACCAGGACGACAACGAACTGTTCCTGCCCGCCGGAGCCAGCGCCAAGTACCGCTTCGACCTGCTGCTGCTGCACAGCTCCGGCACGACGGGCAAGTTCAAGATGCAGTTCACCGCACCCGCCGGATCCACCGTGGCCTGGGGTGTCGCGGGCGCCTACACCGCGGTGACCTCATCCAATCCCGTCTCCGATGTGTCCCTCCCCTCGCGGACCTTGAGCGACGTCCTGGGCCTGGGAGGGGGGAACCTGACGGGTACCACTGCGTTCATCAGCGGAGTCCTCACCACCAGCAGCACGGCCGGGAACCTGATGTTCCAGTGGGCCCAGATCACCTCCGACGCCGCCGCCACCCAGGTACGCGCCGGTTCCACCCTCCGCATGAAGAGGATCGCCTGAAAGGCAGCCCGTGCTCCCACAGTCCGAGTACTACCAGATCACCCTGAACAGCAACGGAACCGGCGGCTCGTTCGACGTCGCGTTCAACATCGCCCGCGCGGACGCTTTCACCGGCGACGGCAGCGACATGGGCAACGGCAGTATCACCGGCCCTGAGCAACTCATGGCCATCGCCCAGGGAATCGCCTCCGGCCTGGAAGCAACGTCCGCGCCCTACTGGGACAACATCACGGTCGCCTCGATCACGAGGACGCCCTTGCATGACGCTGTTCCGCTCTACCCCTGAGAAACCCCACACCGTCGCCCCGCGCCGTTGGCCGGGGCTTTTCTCATGCCCGGGAGGGCACATGACCGAGCAACAGCCGTCCGTCGGGCGGATCGTCCACTACGTCAGCTACGGCACCCCCGGCGGCGAGTACACCTCGCAGTGTCGGGCCGCCGTCGTCACCGAGGTTGTCAACCCCGACCTCGTCGGACTTGCCGTCCTCAATCCGACCGGCATGTTCTTCAACCAGGAGATCACGCACGACGAGAGCGGGACCGTTGGCGGCACCTGGCACTGGCCGGAGCGTGTGTGATGGCCACACCACCGTCCGCCGCCACCTTCCTCGACCTGCTCCGCGACGAAGGCCTCACCGTCGTCGAGGTCGGCACCTGGGAGACCCACAACCGCAACCACATGGGCCCGTGGGGTCCCGTGCACGGCGTGATGATCCACCACACCGTCACCAAGGGCACCGCCTCCACAGTGGCGCTGTGCCGCGACGGGCACTCCACGCTGCCCGGCCCGCTCTGCCACGGCGTCATCGCCAAGGACGGCACCGTGCACCTGGTCGGCTACGGCCGCGCCAACCACGCAGGCCTGGGCGACAGTGACGTCCTCGCCGCCGTCAAGAACGAGACGGCGCTGCCCGCCGACAACGAGGCGGACACCGACGGCAACCGCTCCTTTTACGGCTTCGAGTGCGAGAACCTCGGCGACGGCAAGGACCCATGGCCCGCCGCGCAGCTGCTCACCATCGAGAAGGTCTCCGCCGCGATCTGCCGGCACCACGGCTGGGACGAGCGCTCCGTCATCGGCCACCTGGAGTGGCAGCCCGGCAAGGTCGACCCGCGCGGGTTCACCATGGCGTCGATACGTGCTGCTGTCGCTGAGCGGCTCGGCTCGAAGCCCGTCACCGTGCCCCCGCTGCCGAAGCCGGCCAAGCCCGTCGTCGACCTGTCGAAGGTGGTCGCCGCGGCCAAGACCAACCCGAAAGCGGCGGGCACTCCGGTCACTTACTCCGGGGTCCGCACCGTGGAGTCCGCCCTCGTCGACGCGGGCCTGCTCGCCAAGGCGTACTCCGACGGCCACTTCGGCACGACCACGGTCGAGGCCTACGCGAAGTGGCAGCGCTCCAAGGCCGGAGGCGGCTACAGCGGCAGCGCTGCCGACGGCGTCCCCGGCAAGGCCAGTCTCACCAAGCTCGGCGCGAAGTACGGATTCACCGTCGTCGCCTGAACCCCCGAAGGGACACACCCATGTCTGAGCTCAACTTCCCCAGTACCGAGACCGTCGTGAAGACGGCCGCCACCTACGGCCGCGATCTCCTCGAGCGCGTCCTCACGACGTTCCTCCAGGCGGGCATCGCCGGTGTCGTCGTCACCCAGCCCCTCGACGGCTCGATGTGGTACGCCGCCGGGGCCGGTGGCGTGGGCGCGGTGCTCGCCCTCGGCAAGGGCCTCGTGGCGCGCTGGAGGGACGTCACCAACTCGGCATCCCTCGCGAGAGGCGTATAGGTGGCGACACCACAGGACCCCGGCGTCTACATCTCGTCCGGGCAGATGTACCAGGAGTTGAGATCCCTGAGCGATGGCGTCACCCGGGTAGAGACCAAACTCGACACCATCGGCCAAGGCCTCACGGAAGTCGGCAAGGACGTCGCCGACCACGAGTCACGGATCCGCACCCTGGAGCACACCATGTGGCGCGCTGCCGGAGGCGCTGCGGTCCTCGGTGCTGGTGCCGGAATCGTCGCCCAGTTCCTCATCCGCTGAACAACACGCCCCCAGCCACGGTCACCACGGCCGTGGTTGGGGGCGCTTCGTCATGCCCGGGGGTCGTCGACAACGTAGGTGCCTTTGCCGCGGACGGTGACGACCAAGCCCCTCTCGATGAGTAGCTGCACGGCCGCCCGTGCGGTAGGCCGGGACACAGCGAACTCCTCGCAGATACCAGCCTCGGACGGCACACGGCGACGCGGCGGATAGGTGCCGTCGGTGATCCTGGCAGCGATCACTGCGGCGATCTGCTCGTACAGCGGCTCAGGTCCGTCGAGATCCACGGTCATATATCGACCGTAGGAGGCATACGACAATGCTTCTCGTCGAGTGACGTGACCTGACATCACCTGACAAGCAGGCGTACCGTCGGCACGACAAGACCCCCGCGACCGTGTCACCGGTCCGGGGGCGTGGACGACGCTACGAGGAGCATCGACATGGCAGAGAGTACGCGCAGCCAAACCATCATGACGGGACCGGTACACCTCCCGGAACCCACACCGCCACCCCAGCCGGTACCGGGCTGCGGCGTCTGCAGCGCCCTCGACCGACAGCGCGCCGAGCACACCGCAACCGGCGACCCGTCGAAGGCAACGGACTGCAATGTCGAGATCCGCAACCACCCGCACCCGGCGCGCAAGGGCCGGCGGGCATGACCGGCACACGGTGGCAGTGGGAGGACTCCGGGAGCGGGCCCGGCCACATGCAGAAGGTCGCCGACAACGGCACGTGCAACCGCGTGCAGGCCGCGTACCGCGCCTACCTCGATCACTCCGTCGCGTGTGAGGGCTGCGGGCACGGCGAGACGCGGTGCCCGACAGCAGACGAGCTGTGGCGCGCGTACCGCGCTGCGCAGAGGTAGACCCGCCCGCCCCGTACCCCGTGCCCAATGGGGGCGGGCGGGACCAGGCCCCGGCCGGACGCCGATCCCGGCCGGGGCCGCTCCATGTCTCCAGCCGACTTTCGTTACGGCTACCCGTAGAGGAGAGTCGATGATCCGGGGTATCGTTACGGCTATGCGTAGAGGAGAATGCGGGATGTGTGGCGCGAGCGACCTCGCCGAGGTCTACCTCGTCGACGGAGCCCGCAAGTACCCGAAGCAGCGCCGCTTCTGGGCGGAGCGCTTCAGCATCTGCGGCGACTGCTACGCGGCAGGCTTCGACCCAAGCACGGGGGGGCAGCTTCCCGCCGGGCGACAGCGGGAACGCGTCTACTGGTCGCAAGTCGCAGGCCGGGGCGAACTGATGCCGGCGGCCCCATGCGAGAACTGCGGCCTCCACGTGATCCGCAACGCCGACCCGCTCCTGAAACGGATCACCTGCACGCCCGCCTGCCTTGCCTCCCTTACGCGTATCCGTAACGGCAACAAGGGGAGCGGCAAGCCGTGTGAGACCTGCGGCGAGCAGGTCACCACGGGCCGCGCTGACTCACGTTATTGCAGCTCAGCGTGCCGACAGAAGGCGTACCGGCGGAGAGTCTCCAACGCATAGCCGTAACGGTCGAGACCCTCAAAGGCCCCTCTGCGCGACAGCCGTAACGGTCACCCCGCGTAGTTCTGGGCTAGTGGCGTCACAGTCATAGATTGGGGTTGCCGCTCCCGGTCCCCCCGCTGACCAGGAACGACAACCGGGCATGCAACAGCGCTCGCAATACCCCGTCCCCGCCCGGCGGTACCGTCCCGGCCGCCACCAGTTCGTCGAGCGTGAACGCGCGTGGCCGTACGACCCGCAGGGACAGACAGGTCGAACCGACGGCGACCGGCGGCAGCACCGCATGCAGGCGTGTGCCGTCCGGAAGGCGGGCGTCGACCCACGGCCGGGCGTCATCCAGCCTTCGCCCGGCCACCGCCGCGAGGCGCTGGGCGAGACGTCGTACCGCCGCCGCATCCGCGAACGAGACGGCCGTCAGCTCCAGGCCGCCGCCCCGGTCCACCCACACCCGGTCCGGCGCCGACACCAGTACGTCGGTGACGGACGGATCGGCGAGCAGCGGTTCCAACGGGCCACTGCCGACCAGTTCGGACCGTAGTTGCTCGGCCGCGCCGAGGACTTCGGCGTCCCCGAGCACCCGCCCCTGCTCACGCAGCGCCTGTGCCACCCGCGCGGGGGTGGGTTCGGAGCCGCTCTCCGCGAGCCACTGCCGTACACCGTCCAGCAGGCCCATGCTCCCGCCGAGACCGGCACTGCGGTCCGACCCCGTACCGGCGTCCCAGCTCATACGCCCCCTCCTTCCACCGGAACTCGCTGCCAGAAGGCCGCGCAGAACCGGGCCAGTGGGCCTCGCGCCGATCCACCGGGGGGTGCGCCACCGTCCAACAGCGGTGGTTCCTCGGGCACTTCACCCACGAGTGGCAGTCCGAGAAGCCGTGCCACCTCACGGTCGTCGAGGCCAGGGGCGTACGGACCGCGGACCGCGACGCGGAGATCGCGCAGGACCATGCCGACCGAGGACGCGACGCGTCCGGCCGCCGCGATGGAGCGCAGGTCGGCAGGGACCACCAGCAGGCCGAGGTCGAGCTGGGCCAAGGCCTCGGCGACGCCTTCGTCGATGCGGCGTGGCAGGTCGACCACCACCGCGCCGCCGCGCCGTCTGGCGGCGGCCAGGACCGCCCGTACCGCCTGTGGGGGAATCGCGACGGAGTCACCGCGATCCCAGCTCAGCACTCGCAGCGCGTGCAGCTCGGGCAGGGACTCCTCCAGGGCGCCGCCGCCGACCCGGCCGCGGGAGGCGGCGAAAGCCGGCCAGCGCAGGCCCTCGGCCGCCTCACCGCCCAGGAGTACATCGAGTCCGCCACCCAGCGGATCCGCGTCCACGAGCAGGGTGCGACGCCCCTCGCGCGCCGAGGTGACGGCGAGCGCGCAGGCCAGCGTGGACGCTCCGGCCCCGCCACGCCCGCCGAGGACGCCGACGGTGAGCGCGGGCCGGCCGACTCCCTCAGCGACGTCGGCGATGCGGTCGACCAGCCACTGTTCGCCGTCGGGCAGCATCAGGACGTGATCGGCACCGATCTCGACAGCCCGCCGCCAGACGCCCGAGTCATCCTGATCCCGACCCACCAGCACCACTCCGCGTCTGCGCGCGGCCCCGCGCACCCGCCGCGCCGCGTCATCGCCGACCAGCACGAGCGGTGCGGCCTCCCAGCTGCCCCTGCGCTCCGGCACGCCGTGATGGACCTCCGGCCTGGCGCCCGCCGCGGCGCACAGGCGCAGCAGGTCGTCCAGTAGTACGGCGTCCTCCGTGACGATCAACGGTCCGCCCTGCCGCCCTTCGGCGGCGGGCGGCCGGTTGTCTGTGATGGCTCCCGCCACGATCTCCAGCCCCCTTCGCTGCATCCTGCGCGGGGCCCTCTTCGGCCCCGCTGATTCCCGCTCGTATGGAGAACCGGCAACCGGCCTCCATATGAACGGCCGATACGAACCGGCCAAACACGCTCAACAAACCGAACCGGCCATGAACTTGCCGCGAGCGGAGCGCGCTGGAATCACGGTGCAGCGATCCTGGAAATCGTGTGGATCTTGGTCGATTTCTGTGGACAACTCGGTGGCTGTGAATATCGCCTTCACCCTTACTGGTGACACCTGTGCGACTTCCGCAGAGCAGTCCCACAGCTACGCAGGGTGACGAATCAAGGGCATGCGAAAGCCCGCGGCCTCAGCCGCGGGCAGGGGGGTCGAGGGCCGCGCATGGGTGGAGAAAATGTATCCGGACATGCGACGACCCCCGCCGGGGGGGAGAGCGGGGGTCGTCCCCACGGTCCGACTCGGGGGGGGAGGAGCCAGACCGGGTTAGCACGGTCGCGAACGATCCGTGACTTCCATGGTGTACCCGAGAGGCTTCTCAGGCAAACCCACGCGCCTCACCTTACGCCGAATGGTGGGCGCCTATGCTCATGCTCGTGGAAAACCACTCCTTGCCTCGCACGGCAGCCTTCTTTGATCTGGACAAGACGGTCATTGCGAAGTCGAGCACGCTCACGTTCAGCAAGTCGTTCTACCAAGGCGGCCTGATCAACCGCAGGGCCGCCTTGCGTACCGCATATGCCCAGTTCGTGTTCTTGGCGGGCGGCGCCGATCACGACCAGATGGAGCGGATGCGCAAGTACCTGTCCGCGATGTGCCGCGGCTGGAACGTGCAGCAGGTCAAGGAGATCGTCGCCGAGACCCTGCACGACCTGATCGACCCGATCATCTACGACGAGGCCGCGTCCCTCATCGAGGAGCACCACACCGCCGGACGGGACGTCGTGATCGTGTCCACGTCCGGTGCGGAGGTGGTCGAGCCGATCGGTGAACTGCTCGGCGCGGACCGCGTGGTGGCGACCCGCATGGTCGTGGGCGAGGACGGCTGCTTCACCGGAGAGGTCGAGTACTACGCCTACGGGCCCACGAAGGCCGAGGCGGTCAAGGAACTGGCCGAGTCCGAGGGATACGACCTCTCCCAGTGTTACGCCTACAGCGACTCCGCGACCGACCTGCCGATGCTGGAGTCCGTCGGCCACCCGCACGCCGTGAATCCGGACCGCACGCTGCGGCGCGAGGCCCTCGCGCGCTCCTGGCCGATTCTGGACTTCAATCGTCCGGTCCGGCTGAAGCAGCGACTGCCCACGCTGTCCGTACCACAGCGTCCGGCGCTCGTGATGGCGGCCGCGATAGGAGCGGCAGCAGCCACGGCGGGGCTCGTCTGGTACGCGAGCCGGCGACGCGCGACGGTGGCGTGATCAGGTCACGCGCTAATCCGCGAACCGTGATCCGTTGTCCGTGGTCCGTGGTCCACGAACCGTGATCCATGGTCCATGGTCCATGGTCCACGAACCGTGGTCCACGATCTCGTCACTGCTTGCGTCACACGTGCGCAGTCAGCACACTCCCGCCCGTTTCAATCCCGTTTGAACCTAAAAGTAAAGAAGTGCATCCAGGGGTTCCGGTTCCTCAGGACCTGGAGTACAAAGGGGTTAACGGCCCGCGAGACCAAGGACATCCGAGAGGATCACCTTCAAACGCAACCAAGGCCCCACGGACCGCGCATGAACACCAGGCACCCACGCGACGTCGACCCGTCGATTACGGGCCAGCCGCACCAGGAAACGGGCCACAGTTCCCGGCCTGATGGGCAACATTCGAGGACGCTTGGTAACCAGGTGAACATGCCAGCGGCGGTACGAATCCTCGTACCGCCGCAACCCTGTTCAGGGCGCATTCCGGCCTCTTCGTGGCCCGCTCTCTGCCCTCTTCGTGTTCTGCCCTCTTCGTGGAGGGTGTTTTCCAGACCTTCCGAGTCTTACGCCGCGCCGCGCTGAAGCGCCTCGCAGACGGCCGTCGACTCCCTGGCCCCCAGTTCAACCGCCTTGCCGCAGTGGGCGATCCATGTCGCCACCCCTTCCGGAGTACCGGAGGCGTAGCCGTCCAATGCCGCCACATAGACGGCGCGGCCCAGCTCGCCGTGACCGACCTCGGCCGGGCAGACGGACTTCGGGTCGAGACCGCTGCCGATCAGCACGATGCGCTCGGCCGCGCGCGCGATCAGGCCGTTGTGCGAGCCGAAGGGACGCAGGGCGAGAAGTTCGCCGTGGACCACCGCCGCCGTCACCAGGGCGGGCGCCGACCCGCCCGCGATGATCAGCCGGGAGAGGCCTTCGAGACGGCCGGCGACCTCGTCGGCGTCCGGCAGCGGCAGCTCGATGAGCGGCTCGTCCACCGGCTCACCGTCCCGGCGCGGACGACCGACCTCGTCGCCCTTGTCCGCGGCCGCCACCAGATGCAGCCGGGCCAGCACGCGAAGGGGCGACTGCCGCCAGATAGAGAGGAGTTGGCCCGCTTCGGCGGTCAGCCGGAGGGCCGCGCCGACCGTACGGCCCTCTTGGTCCGCGCTGAAGTCGGTGCGGCGGCGTACCTCTTCGAGGCCCCAGTCGGCGCCGGAGAGCGCCGCGGATCCGCGTGCGCCGCGGAGCGCCGCCTCGGACCTGATCTCGTTGCTGCGGCGACGCATGATCCGGTGCCCGTAGACCCGGTCCACAGCCTTGCGCACGGACTCCACGGAGTCCGCCACCCCGGGCAGCGAGCCCAGGGCCGCGAGCGGATCGGCGGTCGCGTCTGTCGTACTCATGAGTACGACATTACGCACCCCTGCGCCTCACCCCACGATGGAGTGGTCTTCTTCACGCGAGCGGTGCACGCAGGGCGAGCAGCCCACTAGTCTTTGTGAACATGAAAATTGCTTTCGTTGGGAAGGGCGGCAGCGGCAAGACCACGCTGTCCTCGCTCTTCATCCGCCACCTCGCCGCCTCCGGGGCGCCGGTTCTCGCGGTGGACGCCGACATCAACCAGCATCTGGGCCCCGCGCTGGGCCTCGACGAGGCGGTCGCCGCCGAGCTGCCCGCGATGGGTGAGCGGCTGCCGATGATCAAGGAATACCTGCGCGGCACCAACGCCCGCATCACGTCCAGCGAGACGATGATCAAGACAACCCCGCCCGGCGAAGGCTCACGGCTGCTGCGGGTGCTCGAGGACAATCCGGTGTACGACGCCTGTGCGCGGCCGGTGGAACTCGACGGCGGCGCCATCCGTTTGATGGTAACCGGCCCGTTCACCGAGGCCGACTTGGGAGTGGCCTGCTATCACTCCAAGACCGGTGCAGTGGAGCTCTGCCTGAACCATCTCGTCGACGGCCAGAGCGAGTACATCGTCGTCGACATGACGGCGGGCTCGGACTCCTTCGCGTCCGGCATGTTCACCCGCTTCGACATCACCTTCCTCGTCGCCGAGCCGACCCGGAAGGGAGTCTCCGTCTATCGCCAGTACAAGGAGTACGCGCGAGACTTCGGCGTCGCCCTGAAGGTCGTCGGCAACAAATGTCAGGGCCAGGACGACATCGACTTCCTCCGCGCCGAAGTCGGTGACGACCTCCTGGTGACGGTCGGGCACTCGGACTGGGTGCGCTCCATGGAGAAGGGCCGCTCGCCCCGGTTCGAGCTCCTGGAGGACGCCAACCGCCGATCCCTGCTCACGCTGCAGAGCGCCGCCGACGCCATGTACGAACTGCGCGACTGGGAGCGCTACACGCGCCAGATGGTCCACTTCCACCTGAAGAACGCCGGAAGTTGGGGCAACGAGAGGACCGGGGCGGACCTGGCGGCACAGGTCGACCCCGGCTTCGTACTCGGTGAGGGACTCGTGGCCACGGCCTGAGCAACGGCCCGCGGGTGAGCGTTACGGCCTGGGCAACGGCCCCCAGGCGACCGATACGACCTGAACACCAGCCCGCGGGCGACCGCTAAAAACCTGAGCACCAGCCCCGCAGGGGACCGGGACCGCTAGGGCTTGGCCGCCGGCGCCCCGGGGACGCCCTTCGGGGCCGGGGCGGGGCGGCCCGAGAGGAGGGACGCCCAGCCCTGCTTCGGGGTCTCGCCGACTTTGAGGCCGCGGAGCCTGTCCAGAGCGGCCGGGTCCTGGACGTCGAGCCAGTCGGCGAGCTGCCGGAAGGAGACGCAGCGTACGTCGGACTTGGTGCAGACGCGTTCGATGACCTCTTCGATGGCGCGCATGTACGTGCCGCCGTTCCAGGACTCGAAGTGGTTGCCGATGATCAGCGGCGCTCGGTTGCCGTCGTAGGCACGGTTGAAGCCCTTGAGGAGGCCGTCGCGCATCTGGTCGCCCCAGAACTCGTGCTTGCCGGGGTCGCCCTGGGTGGTGGTGCCCGACTGGTTGACCATGAAGTTGTAGTCCATGGTCAACTGCTCGTAGGAGTGCCCGGGGAAGGGCACCAGCTGCATCGACAGGTCCCACAGGCCCTCCTTCTTCTTGGGCCAGACCTGGTCGTTGACGCCGCTGGTGTCGTAGCGGAAGCCCAGTTGGCGGGCCGCCTTCATGAAGTTCTTCTGCCCTTCCAGGCAGGGCGTGCGGGCGCCGATGAGTTCCTTGTCGTAGTCGAAGGGCAGCGGGGACGCCTTCTTCATGCCGGTGTTGGTCTTCCAGGACTTCACGAACGACTTCGCCTGGGCGATCTCGTCCTTCCAGTCCGCTACCGACCAGTCACCGACCCCACCTTCGGTGCCGCAGAAGTGGCCGTTGAAGTGCGTGCCGATCTCGTTGCCCTCCAGCCACGCACCGCGCAGCTGCTTCACGGTTTCCTCGATGCCCGCTTTGTCGTTGAAGCCGATCTCCGAGCTGCCCGCCGAGTGCTGCGGCGGCCTGTAGAGGTCACGCTTGTCCTCCGGCAGCATGTACACGCCGCTCAGGAAGTACGTCATCGTGGCCTTGTTGGCCTTGGACACCTTCCGGAAGTGCGAGAAGAGCTTCTGGCTGTCCTCGCCGGCACCGTCCCACGAGAAGACCACGAACTGCGGGGGCTTCTCCCCCGGCTTCAGCCGTTCCTGCCGCGGCAGATGCGGCTGCGCGCCGGTGTAGGCGGTGGAGCCGTCGCCGATCAGGCGGACCGCGCTCTTGGGCGCGGGGGCACCCGCCGCCTTCTTCGCGCCGTGCGCGCCTTCCTTGGAACCGGTGGTGTCGAGTGCGCAACCGGCGAGCGCCGTGGCGCAGGCCGCGGCGAGTGCAACGCCCGCGGCGATCCTCTGGGTGACGGCCATCTTGCGCCCGCCTTCTTCCTTCAGTCTCGGCAACGCTGAAGAGCGTCTTCTGGGGTTTTGGGCGGCTGTGTGCCGACCGTGCGGCCAAGGTCGCATGAGGCCGAGACTGAATAAGTACGACAAGCCGATCAATTGCCTGCTTCACTCCCGGGAGTGAAGTAATGCCCCATTTGCCACGATTTTCCGCACGAATCCTTTACTCTGCATTACGATCCGTTTACCGAGCGTTGAAAATCCCGCCGCTGCACGCCGTGACCCCACGGCCGCGATCCGCCCTCCGCCTTCCCGGCGGAGGACCAACTGTTCCGCGACCGCGCTGCCCCGGAGGAGACGGGAACCATGACTGCCTGCGTCCCCACCCGCGCCGCCGACTCGACTCGGCAAAAGCGCATCAACCCGCCCCACAGCCCCCCGCCGGCTCCGCCCCGCCGATTCCGCATCGCGGGCGCCGATCTGTCGGCCTCGATCGCGGTCTTCCTGATCGCCCTGCCCCTGTCCCTCGGCATCGCCCTCGCCACCGGCGCGCCGCTCCAGGCGGGCCTGGTGGCCGCCGCCGTCGGCGGACTCGTCGCCGGGCGGCTCGGCGGCTCACCACTCCAGGTCAGCGGACCCGCGGCCGGACTCACCGTCGTCACCGCCGAGCTCATCCATCTCTACGGATGGCGCACGACCTGCGCCATCACCGTCCTCGCCGGCATCACCCAACTAGGCCTGGCCCACCTGCGAGTGGCCCGTACCGCGCTCGCCGTCAGTCCCGCGATCGTGCACGGCATGCTCGCCGGCATCGGCGTGACCATCGCCGTCGCCCAGCTGCACATCGTGCTGGGCGGCACCCCGCAGAGCTCCGTCCTGGACAACCTCCGCGCACTGCCGGACCAGTTGGCGAACGTCCATCCCGCGGCCGTGTCGATGAGCGCGCTGACCCTGGCGCTTCTCCTCGCCTGGCCGCGGATTCCCGGCCGGGTGGGACGGCTGCTGCGCAGGATCCCTGCGGCGCTCGTCGCCGTCGCCGGGGCCACCGCGACCGCCTGCCTCGCGGGGCTGACCCTGCCCAAGGTCGACCTGCCGTCGTGGAGCAGCCACGCGCTGGCCGGGCTGCCCGAGGGGCCGGTGCTCGGGATCGCGGCCTCCGTCCTCACCGTCACGCTCGTGTGCAGTGTGCAGTCGCTGCTCGGCGCCGTGGCTGTGGACAAGCTCGTGGCGGGGCGCCCCGAGTCGAGGCCGCGGGTGGGCCGCTCCGACCTCGACCGTGAGCTGCGCGGCCAGGGCGCCGCCAACATCGTCTCCGGCGCGCTCGGGGGCCTGCCGGTCGCCGGGGTCGCCGTACGAAGTTCCGCGAATGTCCAAGCCGGCGCCGTGAGCCGGAACTCCACGATGCTGCACGGCGTTTTCGTAGTAGTTGCCGCGCTGCTGATGGTCCCGATCCTGGAGCTGATCCCCCTCGCTTCGCTCGCCGCCCTGGTGATGGCCGTCGGCATCCAGATGGTGTCCCTGCACCACATCCGCACGGTCACCCGCCACCGTGAGGTGCTGGTGTACGCGGTCACCACCGCCGGCGTCGTGCTCCTCGGCGTTCTGGAAGGCGTCGTCATCGGCGTCGCGGTGGGAATCGCGGTCGCCATGCACCGCCTCGCCCGCACCCGCATCACCTGTGAAGAGAGGGAGGGAATTCATTACGTACACGTACGAGGGCAGTTGACGTTTCTCGCGGTGCCTCGGCTCAGCCGTACTTTGCACCAGGTGCCCCAAGGGGCCGACGTGTTCGTGGAGTTGGACAGCTCCTTCATGGACCACGCGGCGTACGAGGCACTGCAGGACTGGCAGAACACGCACGGCGCACAGGGCGGCACGGTCGAGCTCACCGGGCGGACCGGAAGCCGGATCGCCGAGCCCACCGGCTCCGCCCACTGCCGCTGCCGGCCCTGGACACCCTGGCGCAACCACCACTGCGAGACGTCCGCGAGCCCTGAGCCCGCGCCCCCGGGCGAAGAGGCTGGTGCGGAGGACCCCACCGTAACCTCCGGCCCCTCCGGGGCGAGTGGCCGGAGCGGGCACCAACTGGCGCGCGGGATCAGCGCGTTCCAGCGCAACACCGCCCCCCTGGTGCGGGGTGAGCTGGCGCGGCTGGCCCGGGAAGGGCAGCGACCGGCGCAGTTGTTCCTGACCTGTGCCGACTCGCGGCTCGTCACGTCGATGATCACCTCCAGTGGCCCGGGCGACCTCTTCGTCGTACGGAACGTGGGCAACCTCGTGCCGTTGCCCGGGGAGGAGAGCGGGGACGACTCGGTGGCCGCGGCGATCGAGTACGCGGTGGACGTGCTGAAGGTGCGGTCCATCACGGTGTGCGGGCACTCCGGGTGCGGTGCGATGCAGGCCCTGATGAACGCAGAGCCCGGAGGGGCGATGACGCCGCTCAAGCGGTGGCTGCGGCACGGGCTGCCGAGCCTGGAGCGGATGGCCGCCAAGGACCGGCCGTGGGCACGGCTGGCCGGGCGGGCACCCGCCGACGCGGTGGAGCAGCTCTGTCTGACCAACGTGGTGCAGCAGTTGGAACATCTGCGGGCGTACGAGTCCGTGGCGCGGGCCCTGCAGGAGGGTGCGCTCGAACTGCACGGGATGTACTTCCACGTGGGTGAGGCGCAGGCGTATCTGCTGGCCGACCGCGAGGGGGCCGAGCTGTTCGATCATGTGGGAGCGGCGGAGGACCTGCGTCATCCCGCGTGACCTGTCCCGCGGTCACGCGTGACTTGTCCCGCGGTCACGCGTGACTTGTCCCGCGGTCAGGCGTGACGCGTCGCACAGTCACGCGTGATCTTGTATCTCGTGTCGGGTGAACCCGACCGCCGAGCTGTACGTGCCCCAGAGTGGTCCTCCTGAAGAGTGCCCAGGCCGCCGATCCTGTCGGCCTTGATAGGTCTAAACCAATTCCGGGTCGACCCTTGTCATCGGGCCCCCGGGTCTGATGAGCTGTGGCCTGGGACACAACGGACACCCTGGGAAAGGGAGATGTCGTGAGCAACGAAAGCCTGGCCAACCTGCTGAAGGAAGAGCGCAGGTTCGCGCCGCCCGCCGACCTGGCCGCGAACGCCAACGTCACAGCGGAGGCGTATGAGCAGGCCAAGGCTGACAGGCTCGGCTTCTGGGCCGAGCAGGCCCGTCGGCTGACCTGGGCCACCGAGCCGACCGAAACGCTGGACTGGTCGAATCCGCCGTTCGCCAAATGGTTCAAGGACGGCAAGCTGAATGTCGCCTACAACTGCGTGGACCGCCACGTGGAGGCGGGGAACGGCGACCGGGTCGCCCTGCACTTCGAGGGTGAGCCCGGGGACAGCCGGGCCATCACCTATGCCGAGTTGAAGGACGAGGTCAGCAAGGCCGCCAACGCGCTGACCGAGCTGGGAGTCGAGAAGGGCGACCGGGTCGCCGTATACCTGCCGATGATCCCCGAGGCCGTCGTCGCGATGCTGGCGTGCGCCCGGATCGGCGCCGCGCACTCGGTCGTCTTCGGCGGGTTCTCCGCGGAGGCGATCGCCACCCGTATCCAGGACGCGGACGCCAAGCTGGTCATCACCTCCGACGGGGGCTACCGGCGCGGCAAGCCGTCCGCGCTCAAGCCCGCCGTCGACGACGCGGTCAGTCGGGTCGACGGGGTCGACAAGGTGCTGGTCGTGCGCCGTACCGGGCAGGAGGTCGCCTGGGCCGAGGGCCGTGACGTGTGGTGGCACGAGATCGTCGAGCGGCAGTCCGCCGAGCACACGCCGGAGGCGTTCGAGGCCGAGCACCCGCTGTTCATCCTCTACACGTCCGGGACGACCGGGAAGCCGAAGGGCATCCTGCACACCTCGGGCGGCTACCTCACGCAGGCCTCGTACACCCATCACGCCGTCTTCGACCTCAAGCCGGAGACCGACGTGTACTGGTGCACGGCCGACATCGGCTGGGTGACCGGGCACTCGTACATCACGTACGGGCCGCTCTCGAACGGCGCGACGCAGGTGATGTACGAGGGGACACCGGACACCCCGCACCAGGGGCGGTTCTGGGAGATCGTGCAGAAGTACGGGGTGACGATCCTGTACACGGCGCCGACGGCCATTCGTACGTTCATGAAGTGGGGCGACGACATCCCGGCGAAGTTCGATCTGTCGTCGCTGCGGGTGCTCGGCTCGGTCGGTGAGCCGATCAACCCCGAGGCGTGGATGTGGTACCGGAAGCACATCGGGGGCGACCGGACGCCCATCGTGGACACCTGGTGGCAGACCGAGACCGGCGCGATGATGATCTCGCCGTTGCCGGGTGTGACGGAGACCAAGCCGGGGTCCGCGCAGCGGCCGTTGCCGGGTATCTCGGCGACCGTCGTGGACGACGAGGCGCGGGAGGTTCCCGACGGAGGCGGCGGCTACCTCGTGCTCACCGAGCCGTGGCCTTCCATGCTGCGGACCATCTGGCGTGACGACCAGCGATTCCTCGACACGTACTGGTCCCGGTTCGAGGGGAAGTACTTCGCCGGGGACGGCGCCAAGAAGGACGAGGACGGGGACATCTGGCTCCTCGGGCGCGTGGACGACGTGATGCTCGTGTCCGGGCACAACATCTCGACGACCGAGGTCGAGTCGGCGCTCGTCTCGCACCCCTCCGTCGCCGAGGCGGCGGTCGTGGGCGCGGCGGACGAGACGACCGGGCAGGCGATCGTGGCCTTCGTGATCCTGCGCGGGACGGCTTCCGCCGAGGACGAGGGGCTGGTGGCGGACCTTCGCAATCACGTGGGCGCGGTGCTCGGGCCGATCGCCAAGCCCAAGCGGGTGTTGCCGGTGGCCGAGCTGCCGAAGACCCGCTCCGGCAAGATCATGCGGCGTCTGTTGCGCGACGTCGCGGAGAACCGGGAGCTCGGTGACGTCACCACGCTCACGGACTCCACGGTGATGGACCTCATCCAGGCGAAGTTGCCGACGGCGGCGAGCGACGACTGAGTGGTTCCACGTGGGTGTGGGGGCGTCACACGCCCCCACACCCGGGTCACCTGGCACCTGGCACCTGTCACCTCGGCACGGGGCACCTGCTCGGCACGAGGCACCTGTCACCTCGGCGGCAAACGCGCCGAACCCCTCTTTTCCCCCTAACGTGAAGATCACCGGATAGGTCCGCCGCACCTTAGGTAAGCTAAGTACCGCGTCAACAACGCGACAAGATCCTCATGGTGCGCCGGGAAGTCTGGTCGGCAAGTGTTCCGTGCTGCCCGCCCGACCGGAGGTCTCCTCGTGCCCGCCCCCGCGCCCCCCACCGGCAACCGCAAGTTCCTCGGCCGTCTGTCCCTGCCCGAGCGGAACTTCGTGGCCGACGCACTGCGCGCCGAGACCGTCGGCGGCGTACTGCTCCTTGTGGCCGCGATCGCGGCGCTGATCTGGGCGAACACCCCGATCAAGGACAGTTACCAGACCGTCCTCGATTTCCACGTCGGCCCGGGCGCGCTCGGGCTGGACCTCTCCCTCCAGCACTGGGCGGCCGACGGATTGCTCGCCGTGTTCTTCTTCGTCGCCGGTATCGAACTCAAGCGCGAGTTGGTGGCCGGAGATCTGCGGGATCCGAAGGCGGCACTGCTGCCGGTGGTCGCCGCGCTGTGCGGGATGGCCGTTCCGGCGCTCGTCTACACCCTCACGAACACGCTGGGAGGCGGCTCCCTCGACGGCTGGGCGGTGCCCACCGCGACGGACATCGCGTTCGCGCTCGCCGTCCTCGCGGTCATCGGCACGTCCCTGCCGTCGTCGTTGCGCGCCTTCCTGCTCACCCTCGCCGTTGTCGACGACCTCTTCGCCATCCTGATCATCGCGGTCTTCTTCACCGCCGACCTGAACTTCGCCGCCCTCGCCGGCGCGGTCGTCGGCCTCGGCGTCTTCTGGCTGCTGCTGCGCAAGGGCGTACGCGGCTGGTACGTGTACGTTCCGCTCGCCCTGGTCATCTGGGGGCTGATGTACAACAGCGGCATCCACGCCACCATCGCCGGTGTCGCGATGGGCCTGATGCTCCGCTGCACCCGCCACGAGGGCGAGCCGCACTCCCCGGGCGAGCACGTCGAGCATCTTGTACGACCTTTGTCGGCCGGGCTCGCGGTGCCGCTGTTCGCGCTGTTCAGTGCGGGGGTCGCGGTCTCGGGAGGCGTACTGGGGGATGTCTTCCAGCGGCCCGAGACGCTCGGTGTCGTCCTCGGGCTCGTCGTCGGCAAGGCGGTCGGCATCTTCGGCGGGACCTGGCTGACGGCCCGGTTCACGAGGGCCTCGCTCAGTGACGACCTGGCCTGGCCGGACGTCTTCGCCGTCGCCTCCCTCGCCGGCATCGGCTTCACCGTCTCGCTGCTGATCGGCGAACTCGCCTTCGACGGCGACCCGGAGCTCACCGACGAGGTCAAGGCCGCGGTGCTCGTCGGCTCCCTCATCGCGGCCATCTTCGCCGGAACTCTGCTGAAGGTCCGCAACGTCAAGTACCGCAGGCTGGTGGAGGCCGAGGAACGGGACGACGACCTCGACGGCATCCCCGACATCTACGAGCAGGACAAGCCGGAGTACCACCTGCGTATGGCCGCGATCTACGAGCGCAAGGCCGCCGAGCACCGAAAGCTTGCCGAAGTGGCGGGCGGGGCAAGCGAGGAGGACAACGGTCCGGCATGATCTGACACGACCGTACAAACACGCAGGAGAGGGAGATCGCGATGAGTGCACCCGACGGCAGTCCGGTCGGCGCCGAACGCAGCATCGGCCAACTGTTCGCCTCGGCGACGACCGAGATGTCCTCGCTGGTGCACGACGAGATCGCGCTGGCGAAGGCGCAGCTCAAGCAGGACGTCAAGCGCGGGGCGATCAGCGGTGGCGCGTTCGCGGTGGCGGGCGCGGTGCTGATCTTCTCCCTGCCGATGCTGAGCTTCGCCCTGGCGTACGGCATCCGGACCTGGAGCCACTGGAACCTCGCGATCTGCTTCCTGCTCTCCTTCGCGGCGAACGTGCTCGTCGCCGTCGCGCTCGCGCTGCTCGGCGTGGTCTTCGCGAAGAAGGCCAAGAAGAGCAAGGGCCCGCAGAAGGTGGCGGCCTCGATGAAGGAAACGGCGGGCGTCCTGCAGAACGCCAAACCGCACCCCCGCGAGCTGCCCGCACAGGATCGGGCGCCCGAGGCCATCGAGGCTGTGGCACGCTCGTCCTCATGACGGACCCCGCCACGCCTTCGGCGCAACCCACTTCGGTCGTACGCCTCGACATCCCCGGCGGACAGGAACTGACCCACCGGGACGTCGCCGCCAACGGCGCGCGCTTTCACATCGCCGAGATGGGCGACGGGCCGCTCGTCCTGCTGCTGCACGGCTTCCCGCAGTTCTGGTGGACGTGGCGCCATCAGCTGGTGGCGCTCGCCGACGCCGGTTTCCGCGCCGTGGCCATGGACCTGCGGGGCGTCGGCGGCAGCGACCGCACGCCTCGCGGCTACGACCCCGCCAACCTCGCGCTCGACATCACAGGCGTCGTACGGTCCCTCGGCGAGCCCGACGCCGCGCTGGTCGGGCATGACCTGGGCGGGTATCTGGCGTGGACGGCGGCCGTGATGCGCCCCAAGCTCGTACGCCGGCTCGCGGTCTCCTCGATGCCGCACCCCCGGCGCTGGCGCAACGCCATGCTCTCCGACGTCAAGCAGACGGCTGCCAGTTCATACATCTGGGGGTTCCAGCGGCCATGGGTTCCCGAGCGGCAACTCGTCGCGGACGACGCCGCCATGGTCGGCCGACTGGTACGGGACTGGTCGGGGCCGCGGCTGCCGGACGACGAGGCCGTGGAGACGTACCGCCGCGCCATGCGCATCCCCTCCACGGCGCACTGCTCGGTCGAGCCGTACCGGTGGATGGTGCGGTCCATGGCCCGCCCCGACGGAATCCAGTTCAACCGGCGTATGAAGCGGCCGGTTCGGGTGCCGACGCTGCATCTGCACGGCTCACTCGACCCGGTGATGCGTACGCGCAGTGCCGCGGGCTCCGGCGAGTATGTCGAAGCGCCGTACCGGTGGCGGCTGTTCGACGGGCTCGGGCACTTCCCGCACGAGGAGGATCCGGTGGCGTTTTCGACCGAGTTGGTCAACTGGCTGAAGGATCCCGAACCGGACCGGTGAGGACCTCCCGAGCGGGGCGCTCGGGCGTCCGGTATCCGGACGGGAACGCTTGTCCTACGAACTGCCAAATGCCTTACGCATAGGCCAATTGGGGGGCCGGGCGGTGGTTATCGACCTTGGGGCGGGGGCAGACGTGGGGGTATGGGCTGGACGCACGACTTCAGTGACGCAGCACGCACTCGCCGCTCGGCCGCGGGCCTGAGCTCCCATCGGAGGAGCACCCCGCCGTTGCCGGGCACGGACCTCCGAGTGGGGATCCCGCGTATTCTGCGGCGCCGGGCCCGCTGGGTCTCGGTGCGGCTGCGCCATCCTCGGAGCTGAACCACCGCCACACCTCACGACCGGACCGACGCCAAGTCTCTCGGCCGGGGGGCGTCGAGTTTCTCAGCCGGGCCGGGGACGAGTCTCCCAGCCGGGGCGGTGACGCGCCCGGCAGCCGGCGTGGAGCCGGGCACCTCAGCCGGAACAGCGCCAGGCCTCGCGGGCTGTGGACCGGCCCGCGGCGGACCGACCCGTGTCAGACCCGCGGCGGACCGACCCGTGTCAGACCGCGGCGGGCCGTCCCGTGTCAGAGCGCGCAGTTGTCGCTGTCCACCTGCTGGTTCGCGGTGCGCCCCTTGGCGATGTCGTCCTGGACCTCGTCCGCGGTGAGCGCGTACCCGGTGTTGGCGTCGTCGAGCGACTTCGCGAAGACCACGCCGTACACCTTGCCCTCGGGCGTGAGCAGCGGGCCGCCCGAGTTGCCCTGTCGGACGGTCGCGTAGAGCGAGTAGACGTCGCGGCGCACCGTGCCCCGGTGGTAGATGTCCGGGCCGTTGGGCTTGATGCGGCCGCGGACACGCGCGGGCTGGACGTTGTACGCGCCGTTCTCCGGGAAGCCGGCGACGATCGCGCTGTCGCCGCTGAACGCGTCGTCGGTCGTGAACTGGAGGGCGGGCGCGTCCAGGTCCGGTACGTCGAGTACGGCGATGTCCCGCTGCCAGTCGTAGAGGACGACCTTGGCGTCGTACTTCCTGCCCTCGCCGCCTATCTGGACGGTGGGCTCGTCGACTCCGCCGACCACGTGGGCGTTGGTCATCACGCGGCGGTCGCCGAAGACGAAGCCGGTGCCTTCGAGGACCTTGCCGCAACTCTGGGCGGTGCCCATGACCTTGACGATGGACTTCTGGGCGCGGGCGGCGACGGGGCTGGTGGCGAGGGCCGGGTCGGGGGGCTGGACTTCGGTGATGGGCTCGTTGGCGAAGGGGCTGAAGACCTGCGGGAAGCCGTTCTGCGCGAGGACCGAGGAGAAGTCGGCGAACCAGGTGTCGGCCTGGTTGGGCAGGGCACGTGACACGCCGAGCAGCACCTTGGAGCTGCGGACCTCCTTGCCGAGCGTCGGCAGCGTCGTACCGGCCAGGGCCGAGCCGATCAGCCAGGCGACCAGGAGCATCGCCACGACGTTGACGAGGGCGCCGCCCGTCGCGTCCAGAGCGCGGGCCGGTGACCATGTGATGTACAGGCGCAGCTTGTTGCCGAGGTGGGTGGTGAGGGCCTGGCCCACGGAGGCGCAGATGATGACGACGACGACCGCGACGACGGCGGCGGTCGTGTTCACCCTGGCGTCGTCGGTGAACGCGCCCCAGATGACCGGGAGCAGATAGACGGCGACCAGGCCGCCCCCCAGGAAGCCGATCACGGACAGGATGCCGACGACGAAGCCCTGGCGATAGCCGACGATCGCGAACCACACGGCGGCGACCAGCAACAGGATGTCCAGCACGTTCACTGCTTCCAGCCTCGCCTCATCGCTCTGCGGTCACTCCGTCTCGGCTGGGGGTCTGGCCCGCGGCACAGCCGCTGACGGGTGCGGCGTCCCCCAGGAAGACACAGCACGGGAGCCACCCTGTCATGCGCGCCAGTCGAGCGGGACCTGCTTGTCGCGGTCCCAGGGCAGCTCCCAGCCCGCGTAGTGCAGGATCCGGTCGATGATGCCCGCGGTGAAGCCCCAGACGAGAGCCGATTCGACCAGGAATGCCGGACCCTGGTGACCTCTGGGGTGAACGGCGGTAGCGCGGTTGGCGGGGTCCGTGAGATCCGCCACGGGGACGGTGAAGACCCGGGCCGTCTCGTTCGGATCGACCACTCCGACCGGTGTCGGGCGGCGCCACCAGCCCAGGACCGGCGTGACGACGAAGCTGCTCACCGGGATGTAGAGCTTGGGCAGCACGCTGAAGAGCTGGACGCCGCCCGGGTCGAGGCCGGTCTCCTCCTCGGCCTCGCGGAGAGCGGCCCGCAGCGGCCCGTCGGCCTTCGGGTCGCCGTCCTCGGGGTCGAGGGCTCCGCCGGGGAAGGAGGGCTGTCCTGCGTGGGATCGCAGGGAGGTGGCGCGCTCCATGAGCAGCAGCTCGGGGCCGCGCTCGCCCTCGCCGAACAGGATGAGCACGGCGGACTGGCGCCCCGCGCCGTCACTCGGCGGCAGGAAGCGGCTCAGCTGGAGCGGCTCCACCGACTCGGCGGCGCGCACCACCGGGTCGAGCCAGCCGGGCAGGCCGTCCTTGCTCAGCGCCACCGGGGCTCTCTGCGTGCCGCTCTCCAAGCGACCGCCGTGCGTGTTGCTCGCGTGCGTCATCGCCACCCCCGTTCTGCTGATCCCAACGCCTGCCGGTGCCGTGTTCGTTCCTTCATCCGGTGTCGTGCGGTCTCGACGATGGGAGACGTCATCCTGTGCCCTGGGGTGTTCCCAGCGGAGGTGCCGGGATGCCGCCCGCGTCCAGGTAGGACTGCGGGGGGTTCAGGCGCTGGCCGGGGAAGCCGCCCTTCTCGTACTTCAGGAGCTTCTTCGCCTTCTCCGGGTCCGTCTCGCCCTCTCCGTACGCCGGGCAGAGCGGCGCGATGGGGCAGGCGCCGCAGGCGGGCTTGCGGGCATGGCAGATGCGGCGGCCGTGGAAGATCACGTGGTGGGAGAGCATCGTCCAGTCGCTCTTGGGGAAGAGCGCGCCGACGGCCCTCTCGATCTTGTCGGGCTCCGTCTCCTCGGTCCACTGCCAGCGGCGCACCAGGCGCTGGAAGTGGGTGTCCACGGTGATGCCGGGGCGTCCGAAGGCGTTGCCGAGCACCACGAAAGCGGTCTTGCGGCCCACTCCGGGGAGCTTGACGAGGTCTTCGAGACGACCGGGGACCTCGCCCCCGAAATCGTCCCGCAGGGCCTTGGAGAGACCTATCACCGACTTGGTCTTGGCCCGGAAGAACCCCGTCGGGCGCAGGATGTCCTCGACCTCCTCCGGGTTGGCCGCGGCCAGGTCCTCGGGAGTCGGGTACTTGGCGAAGAGCGCCGGGGTCGTCTGATTCACCCTCAGGTCGGTCGTCTGCGCCGACAGGACAGTGGCGATGACCAGTTGGAAGGGGTTCTCGAAGTCCAGCTCCGGGTGGGCGTACGGATACACCTCGGCGAGTTCGCGGTTGATGCGGCGGGCTCGGCGGACGAGAGCGGTGTCTGGCGCGGGGGCCTGCTGCGGGGCCTTGGCGGGGGTCGCCTTTGGGGCGGAGTTCGCCTTTTGGGCGGAGGCCCGTTTGGCGGTCGTGGCGGAGGCCCGTTTGGCGGTCGTGGCGGAGGCCCGTTTGGCGGTCGTGGCGGAGGCCCGTTTAGTGGCCTTGGCGGCGGCCTGTTCAGCGGTGGGGGCAGTGGCCCGTTTGGCGGTGGCAGTGGCCCGTTTGGCGGCCGTCTCTGCCGCCTTCTTGACGGGGTCGGGCTTCTTGGCCGTAGCCGTCGTCTTCTTGGCGGAGGCCGGCTTGCCGGTCGTAATCGTCGCCTTCTTAGGGATCGCTTCTGCGGGAGCCGCCTTCTTGGCGGCTCCCGTCGCCTTTGGGGCAGGCTGCTTGGCGGGCGCCGTGGCAGGCCCTTCGGCCACCGTCTCAGCCACCGCCTCGACCGCCGCCTCCACCTGCACCCGCTTTGCTCCCTTTGTCGTTTTCTTGGCACCGTCCGTGGACTGTTCGCCCACAGCGGAATCACGACGTACAACCACCCGCGCAGCCCCCTTGGCCTGTGCTCTCACCGGCGTTTTGGACACCCGGCCAGCCTAGAGCCCGGTACTGACATCCGCCCCGGACCCTGGAGATCAGCCCCCAATCGGCCCCCTGCCGCACTGCCCGGGACTCCAGTGCGGCAGACTTGTGACTGATCACACTGTTTGGACCGTCCGGCAAGATGGGGAACACGGTCCCCTGGTACCAAGGGGAGCAAGATCCCCTGAGCAGGTCGACAAGGAGAGAACTCGTGGACGACGTTCTGAGGCGCGCCCCGCTCTTCGCGGCGCTCGATGACGAGCAGGCCGCGGAGCTCCGCGCCTCCATGAGTGAGGTGACCCTCGCGCGCGGTGATGCTCTCTTCCACGAGGGTGACCCCGGGGACCGCCTCTACGTGGTCACCGAGGGCAAGGTGAAGCTCCACCGCACCTCCCCCGACGGCCGCGAGAACATGCTGGCCGTCCTCGGCCCCGGCGAGCTGATCGGCGAGCTGTCGCTGTTCGACCCGGGTCCGCGCACGGCCACGGCCAGCGCGCTGACCGAGGTCAAGCTGCTGGGCCTCGGCCACGGCGACCTCCAGCCCTGGCTGAACGCACGGCCCGAGGTGGCCGCCGCCCTGCTGCGCGCCGTCGCCCGCCGCCTGCGCAAGACCAACGACCAGATGTCCGACCTGGTCTTCTCGGACGTGCCCGGCCGCGTGGCCCGCGCGCTCCTGGACCTCTCGCGCCGCTTCGGTGTGCAGTCCGAAGAGGGCATCCACGTCGTGCACGACCTCACGCAGGAGGAACTGGCCCAACTGGTCGGCGCATCCCGCGAGACGGTCAACAAGGCCCTCGCCGACTTCGCGGGCCGCGGCTGGCTCCGCCTGGAGGCGCGCGCCGTGATCCTGCTGGACGTGGAGCGGCTCGCGAAGCGGTCCCGCTAGCCGGACGACTGCCGTACGGCTGTCATCTGTCATCTGTCGTACGACTTCTTTCGGGCTCGTCCCGTCGCCTCCGGGGACCGCGCCGCCGTGATCCGCACGGCCTCCGGGGACCGCGCCGCCGTGATCCGCACGGCGGAACACGGCGCCACCCGGGGCGTGCGCGTGTCCCGCCGGAAATGACATGACCCCCCGCCGTCGGCAGCTGCACAGTGGTGCCATGCAGAACAAGGGGCTCGACACCCAGGGCTACATCGCGCCCGAGGGCGCTCTCGGACTGATCCCGAGGGAGTTCCGGCCCGTGGTGGCCACGGCACGGGACCGGCTCCTCGACGTCTTCGGAGCGCGGCTCAACAGTGCGTACCTCTTCGGGTCGATTCCGCGCGGCACCGCGCGCGTGGGGCGCAGCGATCTCGATCTGCTCCTCGCCCTGCGCGAAGAGCCCACCGAGGAGGACCGCGCGGACGCCCGCTCGCTCGACAGAGCACTGGACAAGGAGTTCACGCAGATCGACGGCTCCGGAACGCTCCTGTTCAGCCGTACGCGGCTGCTGAGCGACCTGGAGACGTACGACCTCGGCTGGTTCGTCGCGTGCCTCTGCACGCGCCTCCTGGGCGAGGATCTGGCCGAGTTCCTGCCGCGCTACCGCCCCGACCCGCTTCTCGCCCGCGAGACGAACGGCGACCTCGCACTGTTCCTGCCGCGCTGGCGTGAGCGGATCGCCGGTGCCGCTGACACGGAGGAGGCCCGGCGCCCGCTGGTGCGGTTCATGTCACGCCATCTCGTACGGACCGGGTTCACGCTCGTCATGCCGCGCTGAACGGCTGGACCAGCGACCTGACGGAGATGGCCGAGGCGTTCGCCGCGTACTACCCGGAGCGAGCCGGCCGCATGCGGGAGGCCGCCGTCCTCGGATACCAGCCCGTCGGCGACCTCGCCGTCCTGCGGTCCTACGTCGACGATCTCGGGCCATGGCTCGCCGAGGAGTACGCGCGCGTGCACGGCGTCAAAGCCCCGAGGCCCGACGCACCGTAGGGCCGACGCACCGTAGGGCCGACGCACCGTAGGGGCCGGCCTAGATGAGCCCGTGCTCCCGTAGGTAGTCCAGCTGGGCTCGTACCGACAACTCGGCCGCGGGCCACAGGGAGCGGTCCACGTCCGCGTACACGTGCGCGACGACCTCGGACGGGGACCGGTAGCCGCTCTCGACCGCCGTCTCGATCTGGGCGAGGCGGTGGGCGCGATGGGCGAGGTAGAACTCGACGGCCCCCTGGGCGTCGTCGAGAACAGGCCCGTGGCCCGGCAGGACGGTGTGGACGCCGTCGTCCACCGTCAGGGACCTCAGACGCCGCAGGGAGTCCAGATAGTCGCCCAGACGGCCGTCAGGGTGGGCCACCAGGGTCGTACCGCGGCCGAGGACGGTGTCCCCGGTCAGCACCGCCCGATCGGCCGGGAGATGGAAGCACAGCGAGTCGGACGTATGACCGGGGGTGGACACGACACGCAGCTCCAGGCCGCCGACGGTGATCACATCGCCCGCGCCGAGCCCTTCGTCCCCGAGCCGCAGCGCCGGATCCAGCGCCCGCACCCTCGTCCCCGTGAGCCCGGCGAACCGTACGGCCCCCTCGGCATGGTCGGGGTGCCCGTGTGTGAGCAGGGTCAGCGCGATCCGCTTGCCCGCCTTCTCCGCCGTATCGACGACATTGCGCAGATGTACGTCGTCCAGGGGCCCCGGGTCGATCACCACGGCGAGTTCGGAGTCCGGCTCGGCCAGGATCCAGGTGTTGGTGCCGTCCAGGGTCATCGCCGACGCGTTGGGCGCCAGGACGTTGACGGCTCGCGCGGTGGCGGGGCCGGAGAGCACTCCGCCGCGTGGCTGGCCGGGGAGGGCGGCTGCGTCGGTCATGCGGAGGCTCCACCGGTCGGGATGTGCCTGGTGAACTCGTCGTGTCCCGGCCAGGAAAGGACCACTTCGCCGTTCTCCAGGCGGGCCTTGGCCAGGACCGGGGTCAGGTCGCGGGCGGGCGAGGCGGCGAGGGCGTCGACAGCGGTGCCGTACGCGGTGAGCTCGCGCAGGGTGGCAATGGTCGGCGGCATCATCAGCAGCTCGCCCTTGTCGTACGAGGCTGCCGCTTCCGCCGGGTGGATCCATACCGTGTGGTCCGCCTCCGTGGAGGCGTTGCGGGTGCGCTGCCCCTCCGGGAGGGCGGCCACGAAGAACCACGTGTCGTAGCGGCGAGTTTCGAACTCCGGCGTGATCCAGCGCGCCCAGGCGCCCAGGAGGTCCGACCGGAGGATGAGTCCCCGGCGGTCCAGGAACTCCGCGAAGGAGAAGTCGCGGGCGACCAGGGCGGCGCGGTCCGCCTCCCATTCGTCGCCCGTGGTGTCGCTGATGACCGTGTCGGGGGTGCGGCCCGCGAGGAGAACGCCGGCCTCCTCGAACGTCTCACGGACCGCCGCACAGACGACGGCCTGGGCGGAGGTCTCGTCCCCGCCGAGCCTTTCCGCCCACCACGCGCGCGTGGGGCCCGCCCAGCGGATGTGGTGCTCGTCGTCGCGCCTGTCGACGCCGCCGCCCGGATACGCGTACGCGCCTCCGGCGAAGGCCATGGAGGCGCGTCTGCGCAGCATGTGGACCACAGGGCCCCGGGGGGTGTCCTTGAGCAGCATCACGGTGGCCGCGCGCCTGGGGGTCACCGGTGTCAGCGTGCCCTCCGTGAGCGCGCGGATCCGGTCGGGCCAATCCGGTGGGAACCACTGCCCATTCGCCATGGGCGGAGGCTATCCCGTGCCGGGCGGATGTTCGAGTGGCCCGGGCGGTCACCCAGCCCTGCCCCGGGCCAGGCCGGGAACGGGTTTCGCCCCCGCCCCCGCCCGCTCCGGCCCATGCCCATGCCATCCTCCACGGACTCCGCCCCTCCCCCGTCCCGGCGAGGCCACCCGCTGGCCGCGGACTGCGGGCTGCGGGCTGCGGGCTGCGGGCTGCGGGCTGGTGGGGGCTAGTGCGGGCGCTGGTGGGGGCCGGTCGCGCAGTTCCCCGCGCCCTTGGAGGGAGCGCTTACGCGCCCGTCAGTTCCACCTGGATCTCGACCTCCACCGGCGCATCCAGCGGGAGGACCGCCACGCCGACCGCGCTGCGGGCGTGGACGCCCCTGTCGCCGAGGGCCGCGCCGAGGAGTTCACTGGCGCCGTTGAGCACGGCCGGCTGGCCGGTGAAGTCGGAGGCCGAGGCGACGAAGCCGACGACCTTCACGACACGCGCGATGCGGTCCAGGTCTCCCGCGACGGACTTGACCGCGGCGAGCGCGTTCAGGGCGCAGATGCGGGCCAGGTCCCTGGCCTCCTCGGGCGTGACCTCCGCGCCCACCTTGCCGGTGAGCGGAAGCTTGCCTTCCACCATCGGGAGCTGGCCCGCGGTGTAGACGTACACGCCGGACTGCACGGCGGGCTGGTACGCGGCAAGCGGCGGGACCACGTCGGGCAGCGTCAGCCCGAGTTCCGCCAGCTTGGACTCGACGGCGCCGCTCATGTCCTCTCCCGCTTCAGGTAGGCCACCAGCTGCTCGGGGTTGTTCGGCCCGGGCACGACCTGGACAAGCTCCCAGCCGTCCTCGCCCCAGGTGTCCAGAATCTGCTTCGTGGCGTGGACGAGCAGAGGCACGGTTGCGTATTCCCACTTGGTCATACGGGCGACTGTAGCGGCTGTCACGGGCGCTCTCCCGCGGGCCTCGTACGCCGCCTGACTCACACGTTGTCCACAGCCTCCTGCTTAGTACCGCGGCCGACTGGTTAGGCTCGAATACGTGAGCAGGCTCCAGGTCGTCAGCGGCAAGGGCGGTACCGGCAAGACCACGGTAGCCGCCGCCCTAGCGCTCGCCCTCGCGACGGAGGGCAAGCGTGCTCTCCTCGTCGAGGTCGAGGGCAGACAGGGCATCGCGCAGCTCTTCGAGACAGAAGCGCTGCCCTACGGCGAGCGGAAAATCGCCGTAGCTCCCGGGGGCGGGGAGGTGCACGCCCTGGCCATCGACCCCGAACTGGCCCTTCTGGACTACCTCCAGATGTTCTACAAACTGGGCAGCGCCGGCCGCGCCCTGAAGAAACTCGGCGCCATCGACTTCGCGACCACCATCGCCCCCGGTCTGCGGGATGTGCTCCTGACCGGCAAGGCCTGCGAGGCCGTCCGCCGCAAGGAAAAGAGCGGGCGCTTCGCCTACGACTACGTGGTCATGGACGCGCCGCCCACGGGCCGCATCACCCGCTTCCTCAACGTCAACGACGAGGTGGCGGGCCTCGCGAAGATCGGCCCGATACACAATCAGGCACAGGCCGTCATGCGCGTCATCAAGTCCAAGGAGACGGCCGTTCACCTGGTGACGCTCCTGGAGGAGATGCCCGTACAGGAGACCGCCGACGGCATCGCCGAACTGCGGGCCGCGAAGCTGCCGGTGGGGCGGATCATCATGAACATGGTCCGGCCCTCGCTGCTCCATGACGCCGATCTGGAACTCACGGCCGCCGCTCCGCGTACGGCCATCGCCAAGTCGCTCTCCGCGGCCGGACTCGGCGGCGCCCGTCGAGGCGGGCTCGCCGAGCGGCTGGTGGACCCCCTCCTCGAAGAGGCCGCCGAGTACGCCGAGCGCCACACCCTGGAGCGCGAACAGCGGGCCGTGCTCACGGAACAGGGCCTGCCGCTGCACGAACTCCCGCTGCTCGCCGAGGGAATGGACCTGGCGGGCCTGTACGAACTTGCCAAGGAACTGCGTCAGCAAGGGATCTCATGAGTTCGGACCCGGCCCACGCACACGACTCCATCCACACACACGACCCCGCCCACACACAGGGATCCGCCCACGCGCAGGACTCCCCCCGCGGGCTGGACGCCGCACGCATCCTGGACGTCGATCCGCTGATCGACGACCCCAAGACCCGCATCGTGGTGTGCTGCGGCTCGGGCGGTGTCGGCAAGACGACCACGGCGGCGGCGCTCGGGCTGCGCGCCGCCGAGCGCGGCCGCAAGGTCGTCGTGCTCACCATCGACCCCGCGCGCCGCCTCGCCCAGTCGATGGGCATCGACTCCCTGGACAACACCCCACGCCGGGTGAAGGACGTCGAAGGGGACGGCGAACTGCACGCCATGATGCTCGACATGAAGCGCACCTTCGACGAGATCGTCGAGGCGCACGCAGACCGCGAACGAGCGGCCGCGATCCTGAACAACCCCTTCTACCAGTCGCTTTCGGCGGGCTTCGCAGGCACGCAGGAGTACATGGCGATGGAGAAGCTGGGGCAGCTCAGGGCGAGGGACGACTGGGACCTCATCGTCGTCGACACCCCGCCGTCCCGCTCGGCCCTCGACTTCCTGGACGCGCCCAAGCGGCTCGGGTCCTTCCTGGACGGACGGCTGATCCGGCTCCTGACGGCGCCGGCGAAGCTGGGCGGGCGCGCGGGGATGAAGTTCCTGAACGTCGGAATGTCGTTGATGACAGGCACCCTGGGGAAGCTGCTGGGCGGACAACTCCTCAAGGACGTGCAGACCTTCGTGGCCGCGATGGACACGACCTTCGGCGGGTTCCGTACGCGCGCGGACGCCACGTACAAGCTGCTCCAAGCACCCGGCACGGCCTTCCTGGTGGTGGCGGCCCCGGAGCGGGACGCGCTGCGCGAGGCGGCGTACTTCGTGGAGCGGCTGGCGGCCGAGGACATGCCGTTCGCCGGTCTGGTGCTCAACCGGGTGCACGGAAGCGGCGCCGCTCAGCTGTCGGCCGAGCGGGCGCTCGCTGCCGCGGAGAACCTCGGACTCGTCACCGCGGAGAACCTCCGACTCGTCACCGCGGAGAACCTCCGACTCGCCGCCGCGGAAAATCATGACCTCGAAGCTGCGGAAAATCTTGACGAGGCTCGCATTGTCGATCAGGGGGGCGGGAAGGCTGGACTTCGTAACACTCCCGACACGTACGGCCTTTCAGAATCTCCCGCTTTCGAGGCACCAGCTCCCGACGCGACCGACGATCCCGATGACCCCGATGACCCCGCCGAAGGCTCCCCCGCCGCCACGGACAGGACCGTCCCCAGGAATGGCACCGTCCCCACAAACGGGACCGGGACTGCCGCCGCAGACAGCGGCCACACCGTCGAACAACTCACCGCAGGCCTGCTGAGGCTGCACGCCGAGCGCATGCAGCTGCTCTCCCGCGAACAGCGCACACGTGACCGCTTCACCGCCCTCCACCCCGAGGTGGCGGTGGCCGAAGTAGCGGCACTGCCCGGTGACGTGCACGACCTGGCAGGGCTGCGGGACATCGGGAACCGGCTCGCGGCCGGTCGGCCGGAGCTGCCCGAAACCAGCGCCTGACGGGGCGCCTTACGTGCCCCAAGAGGCCCGCAGGGCTGCAAAGACCCACAGGGCTGCAAAGAACCTGCCTTGAGAATCCTGCAGGGCTGCAAGGCGTACCCAGAGAGGCCTGCAGGGCTTCGGCTTCGGCTTCGGCTTCGGCCTCGGCCTCGAAAGACGAAAGACCTGCGAGGCCCCTAAAAGACCCGTGGTGACCCGAAGGAAGACCGTGGTCATCCGAAGGAAGACCGTGGCCGCCTGAAGGGTGGTGACCTGAAGGCCAGCGGTGCGCCGAGGCAAACGGCCTCAGCCCACCGCCAAGTAGCGCTCGTACACCTCTTCCTCGTCGAGGGGCAGCAGACCCGCGCCGCGCTCGTACTCCGTGCGCGCGGTCTCGAGCAGGCGTCGCCACGAGGTGACGGTGGGTCGCCGGCGCAACAGCGCGCGCCGCTCCCGCTCGGTCATGCCACCCCACACGCCGAATTCGACGCGATTGTCGAGCGCGTCGGCGAGGCACTCCGTGCGAACCGGACATCCGGTGCACACTGCCTTCGCCCTGTTCTGCGCTGCTCCTTGAACGAACAGTTCATCTGGATCGGTAGTGCGGCAGGCCGCCTGCGCACTCCAGTCGGTTACCCAGCCCATACCGGCGCCGTCCTCTCCCGAATCGAGGCTCCCCCACGGCGGCAGCGGCATATTCACCGCCGCCAGTTGAGGACGTTACGGAAGGTGGGCACAGCGCAACACCCCCTTCGGGCCCAATCTTGAATGGCCCGAACGGACTATGCGTAAGCGGCAGATCACCCGGGGGAGTGACCTGGCGACATGCGTGAGTTTCCCGGCAAACCGGGACAGTTCAGTTGAGTCACAACGGACGCCGGATGACACACAAGGCGGATTCGGACACGCCCCCAACAAGAAGTTGGGCTACCTCCGGAACGATTCGGGGTCGCCGGACGTATTGATACATGACCGCGCTGCTGTGACAGTTGTGAACAGCTTAGGCCAAGGCCTGTACGTGTGTCCGGCGATTGAGAACGTAGGCTGCCCCTATGCCAAAGAAGCGCTCAGGCGGTGGTCTGTCACCTTTTCAGCAGTCCGCCAAGTTCCTCGGTGTCAGCGTGCTCGCAGGTGCGGTCATGGCCGGAATCGCGCTGCCAGCAGCGGGCGCGCTGGGCCTCGCCGCCAAGGGTTCGGTCCAGAGTTTCGACGAGATTCCGGACGAGCTGAAGAGCCCACAGTTGAGCCAGCGCACCACGATCCTGGACAGCGAGGGCGGCCAGATCGCCACGGTCTACTCGCGCGACCGGACCGTGGTAGACCTCAAGGACATCTCGCCGTACATGCAGAAGGCGATCGTCGCGATCGAGGACTCACGCTTCTACGAGCACGGAGCGGTCGACCTGAAGGGCGTCCTGCGCGCGCTGAACCAGAACGCGCAGAGCGGCGGGGTGGCCCAGGGCGCCTCCACGCTCACCCAGCAGCTCGTGAAGAACTACTTCGTCGAAGAGGCCGGCGACGACCCGACGAAGGTCGCCCAGGCCACCCAGCAGACCCTGGGCCGCAAGATCCGCGAGCTGAAGTACGCGATCCAGCTGGAAGAGAAGCTCGGCAAGAAGAAGATCCTCGAGAACTACCTGAACATCACGTTCTTCGGCGAGCAGGCCTACGGCGTCGAGGCCGCGGCCCAGCGCTACTTCTCCAAGCCCGCCAAGGACCTGAACCTCCAGGAGTCGGCGCTGCTCGCGGGCATTGTCCAGTCGCCCAGCCGGTACGACCCGGTCAACGACGAGGCAGAGGCCACCAAGCGCCGCAACACCGTGCTGCAGCGCATGGCCGAGACGAACGACATCTCACAGGCGGAGGCCGACAAGGCCATGAAGACGCCGCTCGGCCTGAAGGTCAGCAAGCCGAACAACGGCTGCATCACGGCGGTCGAGGGCGCGGCCTTCTTCTGCAAGTACGTGGAGAAGGTCTTCCTCAGTGACCCGGTCTTCGGCGAGACCAAGGAGGAGCGGGCGAAGATCTGGAACCAGGGCGGCCTGACGATCCGTACGACGCTCGACCCGCAGGCACAGCAGTCGGTGCAGGCCTCGCTCAAGGACCACGTCAACCAGACGGACAAGGTCACCGCGGCGGCCACCCTCGTCGAACCCGGCACGGGCAAGATCGTCGGCATGGGCCAGGCGACGCCGTACGGCTACGGCAAGAACGAGACCGAGTACAACTACTCGGTCGACTACGCCATGGGCGGTTCGAACTTCGGTTTCCCGACGGGTTCGACGTTCAAGCCGTTCGTCGCCGCAGCCGCGCTGGAGGAGGGCCGCCCCGCGACCCAGGAGTACGCCTCGCCGTACGAGATGGACTACCCGAGCCCCGTCCAGACCTGTGACAGCAAGCCGTGGGTCAACACGGACGGCGACACGGTGGAGAACGAGGCCGAGTCCGAGGTAGGGCCGTACCGCCTGAAGGACGCGATGGCCAAGTCGGTCAACACCTACTTCGTGCAGATGATCTCCGACATCGGTCTGTGCCCCGTGGTCGACATGACCGACAACCTGCACGTCACACAGGGCAACGGCGACAAGCTGCCGGAGAGCCCGTCCATCGCCCTCGGCGCGGTGGGCCTCTCGCCGCTGACGATGGCCTCCGCGTACGCCTCCTTCGCCGCCCGGGGCACGTACTGCACCCCGATCGCCATCGAGGCCATCACGCAGAAGGTCGGCAACGCGCAGAAGTCCCTCGCGGTGCCGAAGTCGACGTGCACGCGCGCGATGTCCGAGACGACCGCGGACACCGTCAACACCCTCCTGAGCGGCGTGATCGACTCCGGTACGGGCCAGGCGGCCGGTCTCACCGACCGCGCCAACGCCGGTAAGACGGGTACGACGGACTCCCGCAAGAACGCCTGGTTCGTCGGCTACACGCCGAACCTCGCCGGCGCGGTCTGGGTCGGCAGCGCCACGCAGCAGGTCGAGATGGAGAACATCACGATCGGCGGCGTCTGGCACGACAAGGTGTACGGCGGTCAGGTGCCGGGTCCCATCTGGAAGGACGCGATGACCGGCGCCCTCGAGGGCAAGGACTCGCCGTCCTTCAACCTCGTCAACATCCCCGACGCCCCGAAGGACAAGGGCACCGACGACGGGAACAACGGGGACGACGGAAACGGCAACGCGACCGGGAACAACGACAACGGCGGCCTCACCACGACCGGTGCGACCACCGGCGGCAGCACCGTCCCGACGCCGTCCTTCTCCATCCCGGAGGGCTTCCTCCAGGGGCAGAGCAACGGCGGGAACGGGACTGGCGGGCGGGACTAGCCTGCCTGATTGCCTGTCTGCCTGTTCGCCTGTGTGCTCGGAGCTTGGCTTGATACGCCGGTGGGGCGTCCCTAGTGTCTAGGGGCGCCCCACCGGCGTATGGGTAGGAAGGTCGCTTGGTGCGGTCGCCTTGGTGCGGTCGCCTTTTATGGGCTGGGCGCCTTTTGACGGGCGTCTTTTACGGGCGCTTCGCACGATCGCTTCGTACGGTGAGCGGAGTCGGTCGCTCAGGCGCCCGCGAGGAGCTGCTTGACCAGAGCGGCGACGCGGCCGCCCTCCGCCAGGCCGGCCACCTTCGGGTTCACGATCTTCATGACCTGGCCCATGGCGCGCGGCCCCTCGGCGCCCGCCGCTTTCGCCTCCTCGACGGCCTGGACGACGATCTGCCGGAGCTCGTCGTCGGACAGCTGCTGGGGAAGGTAGGTCGCGAGGATCTCGCCCTCCGCCTTCTCCCGCTCGGCCGACTCGGGACGCCCGCCCTGCGCGAAGGCGTCCGCGGCCTCGCGGCGCTTCTTCGCCTCGCGGGTGATCACCTTCTGCACTTCGTCGTCGGAGAGTTCGCGCTTGGTCTTGCCCGCGACCTCCTCGTTGGTGATCGCGGAGAGGGTCAGCCGGAGCGTCGAGGAGCGGAGCTCGTCGCGCTCCTTGATGGCGGCGTTGAGGTCTTCCTTGAGCTTCGACTTAAGCGTGGTCATGCCGTCGATTGTCGCAGGTGTGGTGAGACGGCTGCCTGTTGATTTCGGGGTGCGTACGTCGTGCGCGGCGAGGTTGTCCACAGGGGGCACGTCGGGTTGCCGCGGTCTGACACGATGGACGTATGCGCGCGCTATACGGAGTACCCCTGGGAATCACGGCGGTGGGCGCCGCCGGTCTGTTGTATGCGGCGGGCTTTGAGGCCCGCTCCTTCCGTCTCCGGCGGGTGACGGTGCCTGTGCTGCCGTCCGGCATGCGACCGCTGCGGGTTCTCCAGGTCTCGGACATCCACATGGTGAGCGGCCAGCGCAAGAAGCAGCGCTGGCTGCGCTCACTGGCCGGCCTGCGCCCCGACTTCGTCATCAACACCGGGGACAACCTCTCCGACCCGGAGGGCGTGCCCGAGGTGCTGGACGCGCTGGGTCCGCTGATGGAGTTCCCGGGGGCATACGTCTTCGGTTCGAACGACTACTACGGCCCCAAACTCCGCAACCCCGCCCGGTACTTGTTCGAGAAGGCCCAGGGCCGCCACGGGCTGAACGGCAACGCACCGGTCGTCGGCGCCCTCCACAACCCGTGGGAGGGCCTGCGTGACGCCTTCGACACTGCGGGCTGGCTGAACCTGACGAATACCCGCGGGGAGCTGAAGATCGAGGGCGCGTCGGTGGAGCTGACCGGCCTCGACGACCCGCACATCAAGCGGGACCGGTACGAGCGCGTGGCCGGCGGCCCGTCGGAATCCGCCGACTTCTCGATGGGCGTGGTCCATGCCCCGTACCTGCGCACGCTCGACGCATTCACCGCGGACGGCTACCCCCTCATACTGGCCGGGCACACCCACGGCGGCCAGCTCTGCCTCCCCTTCTACGGCGCCTTCGTCACCAACTGCGACCTGGACACGGACCGCGTGAAAGGCCTGTCCACGCATACGGCGGAAGGGCGGACGTCGTACCTGCACGTCTCGGCGGGCTGCGGAGCGAACCGGTATACGCCGGTGCGGTTCGCTTGTCCTCCGGAGGCTTCTTTGTTGACGTTGGTGGAGCGGAAGTAGGTGGACGGAAGTAGGTAGGGCGGGGCTGGGTGGCGCGGGGCGCGTAGGTGGTGGCGCGCGGCGCGTAGGTGGTGGCGCGGGGCGCGTGGCCGAGGTCCGGGTCTGAAGGGGCTCGAGTCTGGCGGGACCCGGGTCTGAAGGGGCTCGGGTCTGGAGAGGTCCGGCTCTGGAGGGGCTCGGGTCTGGCAAGGTCCCGTAACCCACCCAGATGACCCGTATCGCCCGATTCGTCGATCCGCCTTAGCGTGGGGCCATGATCGCCCCGATCCCCAAGGACATACCCGACCTCCCCGCGATACCGGGTATCCCCGCGCCGGCCCCCTTCATCGTCCCCGCGACGGCCGTGGTGGCCCCCCTACGCCGCCCGGTCACGGCGGTTTTCCGCATCCTCGTGGCCCTCACGGCGGCGACGGGTGTGGCCATCGACCTGATACTGGGCAGCCCGCTTCGTGTGCTCAGCTACTTCACGATCCAGAGCAGCCTGCTCGTGGCGCTGGTCTTCGTCGCCTCGGCAGGGCGGGCTTGGACAGCCCGACGACCGCTGCCAGGTGCGGTAACGGGCGGCACCTTGCTGTACGTCTCGATCACGGGCCTGGTCTACCACCTGATCCTGGCGAACCAGTCCAGCGTCTTCTCCATGACAGGGGATGTCGCCCCGCCCACCGGCTGGCAGGCGGTGGCCAACCACCTCCTGCACACGGTGACGCCGATCGCGGCCGCGGCCGACTGGCTCCTGCTGACGCGCCCCGCCCCGCTGGCCCTCCGCCACGCGGCCACCTGGCTCCTCTACCCCATCATCTACCTGGCCTTCTCCCTGGCCCGCGGCGCGATGATGTCCCCCGGAACCCCGGCGCGCTATCTCTACCCCTTCATGGACGTCGACCAGCACGGCTACCCCGGCGTCCTCGCCAACGCCCTGCTCCTCGGCCTCTCCTTCTACGCCCTCGCCATCCTCCTCGTCGCCCTCGATCACATCCGCCCCGACCCGGTCCGCCGCCGGGTCAGACGCCCCGAAAACCGGATTTCGTCTCCAGCCACCAGTGGGCTAAAGTAAACGACGTCGCCGCCACCGCAGCGACAATCGGGGTGTAGCGCAGCTTGGCAGCGCGCTTCGTTCGGGACGAAGAGGTCGTGGGTTCAAATCCCGCCACCCCGACAGTTAAAAACGCAGATCAGAGGGCCCAGTGTGTAAGTTGCACTGGGCCCTCTGACGTGGCTGCGTGTCCAACTGCGTGACTGCGCCTCGAACGCGACCGCCAGAGCCTCTGTCTCTATGTCCCAACCACTCGACTACTCGACCACTCGGGACGAGGTCTTCCAGGCCATGCCAGGGACGGTTGACACAGGTTGACTATCCTGCTCCGTCAGCTGTTCCCCTCCACGAGGTCCCATCGACCTCAAGTGCCATCGTGGCGGCGTCGGCAAAGGGAATGTAGGCCGCGTACCCAGTCGGCTCGGCCTCCTGGAGCTGGCCGCCAACCCCTGGCCGCCAACCCCTCAGGCCGCTTCGGCGGCGAAGCTCCGATTACTTCAGGAGACGCTGGTGCCAGATGTATACATAACGGTTCTGCTCCCGGTGGCGATCGTCATCACGATGTTCGGTCTTGGGCTGACCCTGACCATGGCCGATCTGGCTCGGGTCTTCCAGGCTCCCAAGGCCGCCCTCGTCGCGCTGTTCTGCCAGGTCATCGTGCTACCGGCCATCGCCTTCGGCCTCGTGGTCTCGTTCGGGCTCGCGCCGGAACTGGCGGTCGGGATGATGCTGCTGGCGGCGTCGCCCGGTGGCCCCTCGGCGAGCCTCTTCAGTCATCTGGCCGGCGGGGATGTGGCGCTCAACATTGCCGTGACCGCGGTCAACTCCGTTATCGCGATGGGGACCTTCCCCCTCATCGCCGAGGTGTCGATGGCCCACTTCCTGGGCGAGGGCCGCTCGATCGGAATGCAGGCGGACAAGCTGGTCCAGGTCGTACTGACAGTGTTGGTCCCGGTCGTCGTCGGCATGTGGGTGCACCACCGCTACACCGCCTGGGCCGAACGCAGGCGCGGTCCGGTCAAGGTCGGATCGGTCATCGTCCTGGTGGCGGTCATCATCGGCGCGGTGTCGCAGGAGTACGGCGTTCTGCTGGACAACGCGGGCGCGCTCACGGTCATCACCCTGCTGTTCTGCGTGTGCAGCCTGACCATCGGCTACTTCGTGCCGCGGCTGTTCCGGGTGGGTCTTGAGCAGGCCATCGCCTCGGCCATGGAGATCGGGATCCACAATGCGGTGCTCGCGATCACCGTGGCGATCACGGTGCTGGACAACCGGACGATGGCCATTCCGCCCGCGGTGTACGGCATCCTGATGTACTTCCCCGTCGCGCTGGTCGCGTACGCGTTCGCCCGCAGGGCGGGCGTCGCGCAGCTCGAGGGTGTATCCGACTGACCAGCTGTTTTCGTGGAGCGGGGGGGCGCCGCCCCCCGCTCTCATGTCGCAACCGTGAGGTCTGCCGCCGGGCTCAGCACCGGTCTGGAACACCGGCCGATCTGCGTCCTGTGCGCCTCCTCAGTCACGGCGGCCATCACCCCGCAGCGGTGAGCAGTTCGTCGTCACGCATGTGTCGGTTCTCCTTCGGTTCCGGGCGCGGGTTCGAGGGATTCGGCCGGCCAAGCCTCGCCGGAGGAGAGCCGGTTCCGGCGAAGGCCCAGAGGGTGAGGACGTACGCCGCCTCCGGCTCGGGGCCGTTGAGGGGAGGCTGAGGTGGGGACGTCCCCGATGACACTGGTCGAGGCTTACGACGGGAGGACAACCGGACAGCGCCGGGACTGGGTACTCTCCCGGCTCCAGGTCGTCGACATCGGGACGGACGAGGCCCGCCAGGCACGTCGGCTCCTGTTGTGACCGATCAACGGGGCGATCCGATCCGACCAGTCATCGACGTCGTCCGCGCCGAGGTCCGACATGGTGGTCAACGCGCTCCACGACGAGCCTGACGTAAGCAGAGCCGGACAGCGCACGCAGGGCTGTCGCACAGTCGGCTCATGGCGCGCGCCAAGGGACGGTGGGCCGGCCTCCACGCTGACCGGAATCCGTCCTTCCGGGAGATGTGACGCAGTAAACACCGAAAGAGGGGCGACCGGCCTGAACAGGGCTTTCGGCTTCGCGTTTGGCCGATTTGAGGCGTCCCTCTTCACCTCACTTTCACCAGTAAGGCCCAAGATCATCGAACCTAGGTATCATACAAATCGAACCTGGGTTCCCAGGTGAAAGGGGGAGGGCCATGCCCGAAAACGATCTCGACTACTCGACCACTGTCCCGCGCAACCTGGTGCACCGGGCGACAGCCGGCGAGGTGTTCCTGACGGACCATCAGCCGCATCGCCAGGGTGCACTCATCGCGGCGCATCTGCCCCGCACCCACGCCTACTACAGCGACCACACAAGCAGTCCGGCTCACTACGACCCTCTGCTGATCATGGAGGTGCTGCGGCAGTGCGGCATCCTGGCAGCCCACGCCTATGTGGGCGCGCCCGAGGGTGCGAGCTTCGTCTTCGACTCCGCGACCCTGGCCGTTCTGGACATGGCGGCGCTGCGCATCGGGCCGGAATCCGCGCGCGCGGTCATCGACTTCCAGGTCGTCGAGACCAAGAAGCGTGGCGGGCGTATCAGCGGAGCCGTGTACGAAGCGCTGGTCCGTATCGATGGACGGGACGCGGTCAGCTCCCGTATTGAGTGCCGCTGGATGCCGAGCCGAACCTGGCAGGCCCTGCGGGAGCGCTCCCGCAGCGGTCTGGACCTGACCCCGCGCGCCCATCTGACGGGCCTGCGTCTACCGACGTACCTGGTGGGGAGGCGGTCGGCACAGAACGTCGTGCTGGCCGACGCCGTGATGTCCGGCAACGAGGTCACCGGGCACATCGTGGTCGATCAGGGCCATCCCGGTCTGTTCGACCATCCGCTGGACCACATACCTGGCGCCCTGATGTTCGAAGCCTTCCGTCAGACCGCGCTCTACGCCGCGAGCGAGGTCCACGGGTTCGCGCCGCGTGGCCTGGCGCTGGAATCGCTGGAGACCACCTTCGCGCTGGTCGGGGAGTTCGAGCTGCCCACCGACTGCAGGGCGACGGTGGGTGCGGCCACCAACGGCGGGGTGGAGATCGATCTCGTGCTGGCGCAGGAGGATCGCACCGTCGCCACTGCCCAGCTGCGCTGGGGGCGCACTCTCTGCCCGGCCGTCAGGTCCCAGGACGCCGAGCTGGTGTCCGCATGACCTCGGGTGCGCAGCAGGAGAGGACTGAGCACCACCCGGCCCTGACCGTGTGGTTCGACTTCGGTGGAGTCCTCTCTCCTCCGCTCGAAGAGCTCTTCCGCTCCTTCGAGAAGAAGACCGGCATCGGCCCTGAGCAGATGTATGCCGCGATGTCCGACATCGGTCGGGAGCTCGGCGTATCCGCGCTGGCCCCGATCGAGTCGGGTGAGATGACGGAGAAGGAGTGGGCCGCCCTGCTGTCCGGGGCGCTGCTCCGGCGCTGGCCCGCCCTCGACCAGTCACGGGCGGACTGGCAGGAGTTCGGGAGGCAGTGGTTCGAGGGCGTCACCGTGACGGAGCCCGTCGCGGAAGCCGCGCGGCAGCTTCGGAACGAGGGTTTCGGCGTATCCGTGCTATCGAACAACGTTCGGGAGTGGGCTCCCTACTGGAAGCGCATCATCGAACCGGCGGGCCCGTTCGACCACATCGTGGACTCCTGCGACCTCGGCGTGCGCAAGCCCCAGCCGGAGATCTTCGCCCTGGCCGAACGCGCCGCTGCGGTGACCCCCGAAGAGTGTGTTCTCGTCGACGACCTCGCGGAGAACTGCCGGGCGGCGGAGCGTGCGGGCTGGACCGCCGTGCACTTCCGCGACTCCCAGCAGGCTCTGCGTGAACTCAGCGCGATCACGGGTGTGCGGCTGTGTCCGCTTCCCTGAGCGATCCGTCTCTCCGACTCTTTCCCCGTCGTGCCCCTCAGGAGTACCCATGACCACATCGACCTCCGCTCTGGCCGACATCGAGGGCATTCCCCACCTCAACCCGGCGCCCGCATTCGTGCCCGCCCCCGAGCGCAGCCGAGGTGGGATACCCCAGCTCACCCTGCCCAGTGGACACAGGGCGCTCCACCTCACGCGGTACCAGGACGTACATCGCGTACTCACCGACCCGACGTTCGGCCGTACCGCGACCAACGTCGAGGGCGGGCCCAGCTTCCTTCCGACCATCATGCCGAAAGAGCTGCTGCTCAACCTCGACGTGCCCGATCATGCGCGGATGCGGGGTTTCGTCAACGCCGACTACAGCGCCGCAGGGGTCGAGGCACTTCGCCCCGCGGTGCAGGAGATACTGGCGGCGAAGGTCGCACGGCTCCGCGGCGCCAAGAAGCCCGATCTCTACGCCGACGTCCTCGACACGCTGCCGGCAGAGGTCAACGGCCGTTTCCTCGGCATTCCGGACAGCGACATCGACTTCTACCGACCGCTCGGCCACACCGTGCAGATCGCCTCCGACAAAGACGTCCCTGGCCTGGTCGAGGATTTCACCGCCCTCTACATCTACCTGACCGAGCTCGTCACCGGCGCCCGCCCCCGCATCGAAGGTGGCCTGATCGACCGGTTCGTCGCGGCGCGGGACACCGTGGAACCGCCGCTCGGCGATGCCGAGTTGGTCGGCATCCTGCTCGGATCTCTTCTTGGCGCGGACCAGAACATCCTCTCGGTCTCCGCCAAGATCCTGTACGTGCTGCTGTGCCGCCCGGTGCTGTGGCAGCAGATCGCCGAGGACCCCGAGATCACCGGAGCCCTGGTGGAGGAGCTGATCCGGCTCATTCCGCTGGGCAACATCTCGGCCTTTCCCCGCATCGCCACGCAGCGCGTCGAGGCGACCGAAGGGGTGATCGAGGAAGGGGACGTCGTCTACCCGGATGCGTTCCAGGCCAATCGGGACCCTGAGGTCTTCCCCGATCCCCTGCTGATCGATCCGCACCGGAAGGGCAAGCGGCACCTGCAGTTCGGTTACGGCATGCATCACTGCATGGGAGCCGCCCTGGCCCGGATGGAGATCGTCGAGATGGTCTCCATTCTCGCCCAGGAGTTCCCGGCTCTGACCCTCGACGCCGATCCGGCCGCACTGCCCTGGGACAGCGGTGTCGTTCTGCGGCGGCCGACCGCGCTGCCCGTCCGCTGGTAGCGAGGGCACTTCGAAAGGCCGTCATCACGTCGCGCCCGCACACTCGGTTCCCCGGTGTGCGGGCGCGGCACTTCAGCCTGCCAGCAGGTCGTGCCGGCCGGAGAGCGAGGCGTTTTCCGCGACCAGGCGGAGCAGGCCGGGGAACCGCTGCTCGATGTCCTGACGGCGGAGCTGGGCGCCGCGGCTGTTGCCGCGGTCGACCTGCTGGACCAGACCGGCCTCACGCAGGATCCGGAAGTGGTGGGTCCGGGTCGACTTCGACACCGGCAGCCCGAACGACGTGCAGGTGCGTTCGGTGCCCTCCGGCTCCCGGGCGAGCGTGGCGATCACCTGGTAGCGCAAGGGGTCCGACAGCGCCCTCAGAACGGTCTGGAAATCGATCTCTTGGAGCTCCGGGTGGCCTTCTGCATCCGGCATGGGGCGGCCCCTCACCTTCTGTCACGGGTGCCGCCTCGTCGCGACACTCCCTAAAGGTACTACTTGCATCAAACCTACGATCCATGCGAGCCTTAGGTTCGATAAATTACGTACCTAAGATGAGGGACGGGTTCGCGCTCTGGACCGCTGCCTCCCGTCCCTCATCTGCGGTGCCCTTCGTCCCCCTCGACGCCCGAAGGTGTCCCGAAAGATTCCGGAGTCCCCGTGGCCTCGCAGACCACTGACCCAGCAAGCCCCGCACCTACCGCGCCACCCGGGACGGACACGACGCCCAAGCAGCCCGGCGGCGGGGGTCTGACCCTGTTCGCCGTACTGCTCGCCGTATTCGTCGTGCCGACCTCGATCTCCGGGACGGCGGTGGCACTGCCCGCGATCGGCCTCGACACGGGGGCCGGCTCCGCCCCGCTGCAGTGGGTGGTCAACGGCTTCAACGTGGCCTTCGCCTGCTTCACCTTGGTGTGGGGTTCGCTCGCCGACCTGATCGGGCGTATCCGCGCCTTCGCGATCGGTGCCGCGGTCTTCGCCGTCGCTTCGGTCGGCTGCGCCCTCGCGCCCAACGTGTACGTACTCGACGGAGCGCGCGTCCTGGCCGGTATCGGCGGTGCGGCGATCTTCGCCTGCGGCAGCGCGATCATCTCCTCCGCCTTCGAAGGCCCGGCCCGCGCCAAGGCGTTCGCCCTGTTCGGCGCCGTCGCCGGCATCGGCGTCGCACTCGGCCCGACGGTCTCCGGTCCCGCAGTGGACTCCCTCGGCTGGCGCTGGATCTTCGGGCTCCAGGCGATCGTGCTCGCCGTGGTCCTGGCCTGCGTCCCGGCCATCGCGAAGAAGGTGAACGAACAGCCCACGCCCGGCGGCCGGTTGGACGTACGTGGCGCGGTCGTCTTCGTTCTCGCCATGGCCTCCCTCACGTACGCGATCGTGCAGGGGTCGGAGTGGGGCTGGGGTTCGGCCGGCACACTCGGCCTGCTCGCCCTCGCCGCGGTCCTGCTTGCGGTGTTCGGCTCGCTCTCCAAGAGCACCGAGGCACCGCTGCTCGACCTGTCCGTGGTCCGCAACCGCCGCTTCCTCGCCTACACCCTGGTTCCGGTCGCAGCCTCCTTCGGCTTCGTCACCCAGCTCACCTACCTGCCCTCGTACCTCTCCGCTGTCGCCGGATACAGCGCGTCAGCGGCCGGTACGACCATGCTGCTGCTGACCCTCCCCGTCCTCGCCCTGCCCCTGGTCGGCGCCAAGCTCGTCGAACGCGGCACCTCCCCGCTCGCCGTCGTCCTCGCCTCACTGCTCTGCCTGGTCGTCGGCGACCTGGCTCTGCTGCTGCTCGGCCCGGACACCTCGGTGTTCGCAATGGCTCCCGCGATGCTGGTCACCGGCGCCGGCATGGGCCTGTCCGCGGGACTGGTCGACGGCCAGGCACTGGCCATGGTCGAGGAGGAGAAGGCGGGTATGGCGGCAGGCTTCCTCAACACCCTGCGCCTGGGCAGTGAGGCGATCGCGGTCGCCGTCTTCGGCTCCGCCCTCACCTCCCTGGTCACCACCGACGGCAGCGCGGCCGAGCACGCGGCGTCGTACGACACCGCCTTCCACAACCTGCTGTGGGCGATGGCCGCCGTCAGTCTCGTCCTCGGCCTGCTCGTCGTCGTCCTCGCCCGTCGCGGCGCCGACACCACGAGGTGAGACAGCGATGACCTCCTCCCCGCCCGCACCCCAGCGCCGTACCCAGGTCGCCGTCGTAGGCGGCGGTCCGGTCGGCATGCTCGTAGCCGCCGAACTCGCCCACTACGGCGTCCAGGTCACCGTGGTGGAACAGAACGCCACCACGCTCGACGTCCCCAAGGCCGGCACCCTGCATGCCCGCACCGCGCAGTCGCTACGGCGCCGGGGCTATCTGTCCGGCCCGGACGCCACCGTGGAACTGCTCGGACAGGAGCGGTCCCAGCCGTTCCACTTCGCCGGGCTCCCCGGGCTGACCATCACCGGCCCCGCGGTGGAGGGCGAGCCGATCGTGGGCCGCGCTCAGAGCGATCTGGAGCGGGCCTTCGAGCGCATCGCCCGCGAGCGCGGAGCCACCGTGCTGCGCGGATGCCGGGTCGGCGCGGTGCGGGCGCGGGAGGAGGAAGCCGACGTCGTCTTCGAGGACGACCACGGCACCGTGACCTTGACCGCCGACTGGGTGGTCGGTGCGGACGGCGCTCGCAGCCTGGTCCGTGAGCAGGCCGGCTTCACCAGCGAGGAGCACCTCCCGCAGACGCAGGCCGTACTCGGGCTCGTCGATCTGGACGCGCCCTATGAGGCTCCGGCCGGCTGGAATCTCACCGAACGCGGTTGGACCGTCATCGGCCCCAATCCGTTCGGCCCCAGCCGGGTCGCCGCCTTCGACTTCGACGGCCCCCACACCGACCGGCGCACCCCCCTCACCCTTGAGGAACTCCAGTCCACGGTCTCGCGGATCGCCGGCCATGACATCCCCATGCGAAACGCGTACTTTCTTGACCGTTTCAGCGACTTCGCGCGGCTCGCGCACAGCTACCGCGAGGGCCGTGTCCTGCTCGTCGGGGACGCCGCCCATGTGCACTTCCCCGTGGGCGGCCAGGGCCTCAACCTCGGCCTGCAGGACGCACTCAACCTCTCCTGGAAGCTCGCCCACCACCTGAACGGCTGGCCAAGTCCCTTCCTCCTCGACAGCTACACCCCTGAACGCCGTCCGCCCGCCGCCCGGACCATCGCCAACACCCAGGCCCAGCTGGATCTGATGCGCCCCGGCACCACGCACGATCCGCTGCGTGCGCTCTTCACCGAGCTGCTGCAGAACCCCGCGGTCAGCCGCCACCTCGGCGACATGATCAGCGACCAGGACGTCGCACTGCCCACGCGCCCTACCGCCTCCTCGTGGTCCGGAACCTTCTTCCCCAACCTTCCGATCACTGTCCGAGGGAAGCCGACCGACGTGGCACGCCTGCTGCACACCGGCCGCCTCCAACTGGTCCTGCTCGGCTCCGAACACGAACCCGAGCTGCGCAAGGCCGCCGCCCCCTGGGAGGAGGCGCTGGACATCACCAGCGCCGTCACCGAGGTGCCGCTCAAGGTGAACGCACTACTGCTCCGCCCGGACGGCTATCTGGCCTGGGCCGACAGCGGCACGGGGCCTCAGAGCGGAGCCGTCGGCCTGGAGAACGTCCTCGACGAACTCCTCGGCCGCAAGGTCTCCCGTACGTGACCTCTTCCCTCAGAACCTTCCGGAGTCTGCCCATGACCGGTAGCCGTATCACCGCCCTCGGCCACTATCAGCCCTCCCGCGTCCTCACCAACGACGACCTCGCCAAGCTCATCGAGACCGACGACGCCTGGATACGCAGCCGCGTCGGAATCCGGACCCGCCACATCGCGGCCGACGACGAGACCGTCGACTCCATGGCCGCGGAAGCGGCTCGCAAGGCGCTCGCCCAGTCCGGGCTGGTTCCCGCCGACATCGATCTCGTACTGCTCGCCACCTGTACCGCCGAGGACCGGACCCCCAACATGGCGAGCCGGACGGCGTCCCGCCTCGGCGTTCCCCATCCGGCAGCCATCGACGTCAACACCGCCTGCTCCGGGTTCAGTCACGCCCTCGCCCTCGCGGACCAGGCGATACGCACCGGCTCCGCCACCCGCGCACTGGTGATCGCGTCGGAGAAGTTCTCCTCCGTCGCCGACTGGACCGACCGCACCACCTGCATCCTCGTCGGTGACGCCGCCGCCTGTGCCGTGGTCGAGGCCTCGGAGGTCTCCGGCATCAGTCCGGTCGTCTGGGGCTCCTTTCCCGACAGGGGCGAAGCGGTACGCATCGAGGGCACCCCACCCCGGTTCGCCCAGGAAGGCCAGGCGGTCTTCCGCTGGGCCACCACCGAGCTCCCCGCTCTCACCCGCACCGTCTGTGAACGCGCCGGCATCGCCCCGGAGGAACTGGCCGCCGTCGTCCTCCATCAGGCCAATCTGCGCATCATCGAACCCCTCGCGGCCAAGCTCGGCGCGGTGAACGCCGTGGTGGCCACCGATGTCACCGACTCCGGCAACACCTCGGCCGCAAGCGTCCCGCTGGCCCTGTCCAAGCTCCTCGACCAGGGGCGGGTTCCGGCCGGGGCCCCCGTCCTGCTTTTCGGTTTCGGCGGCGGACTGGCCTACGCGGGTCAGGTCGTCCATGTCCCGGCCTGACCCTGCCGCACAGGACGAGGCGCACCCTGCCACACAGGACGAGACGCTGTCCGGGACACCCTCCGACGAGGCGCTGCCTGGGACGCCCTCCCCCGAAACGCCGTGCTTGCCTCAGAGTGACCCACCGCCGCTTCCCCATCTGGGAGAGATCTGGGAGCAGATCTTCTCCCAGACGGCTTTCCAGATCCCGCGACGCCCGGCAAGACCGACACCCTGAACCGTGAGGCGGGCCTGCACACGGAGCCATCTCAAGGAAGACCTGATCCCAGGCGAGGGGTCACGCCTCTTCCCAGCAGGGCAAGGCGGGCGCTGCTGTGCCTGTCCCTTCGCCCCTGGCGGGCGTGCCTGGCAAGCTCCACTGTTTGCACGTAGATGTGCAAGCAACCTATAGTTGCACCTCGATGTGCAACTAATCTTGCCATGCAGGGCTTTCTCCCGGGCACCGAGAAAGCATCCTGCCCTACCCATGCCCAGCGACCTCTCGACTCCCCTCCAGGACAGTGGCCGCGCTCCTCGCGCGGCCCTTCCGGAGCGGCTCGGCGAAAGCCGGCGAGGTCGCCACGCCTGAGGAACCACATGACTACGAACCCCAGCAGTACCGCTGCGGCCGGCCGCAGCGGCCACCGGGGCGTGCTGTTCGCGATGTGCCTTTCCCTGGTCCTGGTGGTCGCCTCGGTCACCGCCCTCAATCTGGCACTCCCGGACCTCGCGGTGGACCTGAACGCCTCGAACTCGTCCCTGACCTGGATAGCCGACGGCTACACCGTCTCCCTGGCCGCGCTGGTCCTGCCGCTGGGAGCACTTGGGGACCGCATCGGTCGGCGCAAGGTCCTGGTCGCCGGAAATCTCGTCTTCGGCGGCGCGGCCGCGCTCGCCGCCCTGTCCTCGTCGACGTCCGAACTCATCGCGTGGCGCGTGGTGATGGGCGTGGGCGCGGCCATGATCATGCCGGGCACGCTGGCCACCATCACCGCCGCCTTCCCGCCGCACAAGAAGGCCCAGGGCGTGGCGACCTGGTCCGGGTTCGCGGCAGCAGGCGGGATCATCGGCATGCTGGCCGCCGGCGGTCTTCTCGAGGCATGGTCCTGGAAGTCGATCTTCGCGACCAGCGCCGCGGTAGCCGTGCTGTGTGCCCTGGTGGCCGTGCTTCTCTCGCCGGAGACCAAGAGCTCGACCGCCGAACCGTTCGACTGGGAGGGCACCGTCTCCACCGCCCTGGCCGTCGGGACGCTCGTCTACGGCATCATCGAGGGGAACGAACAGGGCTGGACACGTCCGGAGGTCCTCGCCGCCTTCGCCGTGACGGCGCTGTCCCTGCTCGCTTACGTGGTCCTCGGCCTGCGCAGCAAGCACCCCATGCTTGACCCGCGGCTGTTCCGCCTGCGGGGCTTCTCCACCGGCGCGTTGACGATCCTCACCCAGTTCATGGCCGTCTTCGGATTCTTCTTCGTCGGCCTGCAGTTCCTCCAACTCATCCTGGGGTACGGCCCTCTCAAGAGCGCGGTGGCTCTGATTCCGGTGGCCGTCGCCGTGCTGCCCACCACACAGATCACCCCACGTCTGGTCAGCCGTATCGGCCTGAAGGCCGTCATGGCTAGCGGACTGCTCCTTCTCGCGCTCGGCATGCTCTGGCTGAGCCGGCTCGACATCGACAGCGGCTACCTGGCCTTCGTGGGCGGTCTCGGCCTCGCCGGCGTCGGCATGGGACTGACCGGCTCGTCCGGGACCAGCGCCATCGTCGGCTCGCTCGGCCCCGACCGTCAGGGCGTGGCCTCGGCGATGAACGACACCACCCGCGAGGTCGGCTCCGCCATCGGTATCGCTCTCATGGGCTCCGTCTTCGCAGGCCAGTACCGCTCCACGCTCCCGGAGAGCATCGGCCAACTCCCCGCCGATGCCGCCGAAACCGTGCGCCACTCGGCCGCCGGCGGCCTCGAAGTCGCCGCCCACATGGGAGCCGGCGGAATCCAACTCGCCGACGCGGTACGCGACGCCTTCATGTCCGGCTTCTCTGACGCGATGGCCACCGTCGCCGCCCTGCTCGTCGTGGCCGCCGCAGCCTGCCTGGTGCTCGCCCCCCGCCATGCCGAAGGCCCACCGGCGGAAGCACCGGACGGGCTGGTGGAGCTGGTGGAGGACAAAGCGCCGGAGGAGCTGCCGGCGACCACAGCAGCGGCGGGCCTGACCGAGGAGCAACCCGCCGGGCGGTCCCGGTCCTGACACAGCGGGGCCGACCGCGCCGAGCGGTCGGCCCCGCTGCGGCTGAGCGGGACTGTCAGTGGGGTTCTCTACGGTGGCCGTATGAGGCATTGGATACATGGGCCGCTCGCGCACTGCGAGGACACCAACGTCGTCTTCTTCCGGGGGATCTCTCTGGATGTGGTCACGCAGGGGCTCCTCGGCCTGCGGCGGATGCCGCTCGCCCATGGCAAGGGGACCGACTGGGGGCTGCTGTTGCACGACATGCACAGCTGGGACGCCGGTGACTACGAGCCTGCCGATTACCGGGGCCTGTGCTCGGGTGGCGGTGAACTCGTCGTCTTCGTGACCGAACCGTGCAGGGCGAAAGCCCACGGTCCCCGGTTCGAGTACCACCGTGATGGACGCCTGATCACCCGCTTCCGCTTCGAGACCCTGGACTACCGGGCGGGCGAGGAGCCTGACCTGCTGCTGCCCGCCCTCACGACGGCGAACCTGGTCGCTCCGGGCGCACGTCTTGACACCGATGGCGATGACGATGACAAGGAGGAGCGGATCGTGCAGGCGGTCGCCCGCTTCTTCTCCCTGCCCGAGCTCGAAATGCCGCCCCTTCTGTGATCAGGGTCGACCAAGGCTGATCAGGTTCGGGACCGCTTCCGGTGAACGCCCTGCCAGGGCCGACGGCGGCCGGCTGGAGGTGGCTGGTGTGGCCGGAGGTTGCCGGTGGCGGCGGCCGGCGCGTACATGCCGCACCGTTCGGTACCGGTCCCTCCCCACGTGGGGACCGGTACCGAGCGGTGCGCGCGGGATCGACCCTTGCCGGGGTGCCCGGTTGCCGTGACGGCGGACCGGCGCGGGTCGAGGAGTGGGGCGGGCCCATGGTCGGCGCGAGGGCGGCTCGCGGGTTTTCCGGGCCACGCGACGAGGCGGTCTACGCCGTCTCGTCAGTCCAAGGGAAGTTGACCGAAAACATGCAGCGTCATGAGGTGCTCTCCGAGCGCTGTGCTGGTGGCCTGTCCGGGCGGTGCGAGTGGGTTCGTCGGTGCGTCGCGATCCTGCCAGTTGTGGCCGCCGACGAGGAGGCTCCGATACCGGAACGATTACGTAACCGCAGGTCAGCCGTATAAGGTGAGTTTTCCGGTCCGGATGTTCAGGTACGGGGAAAGTAAGGGGTGGAGGCCTTGAGTTCCGACTCAGGGGCACGCACGTCCTTCGCGGAGCGTCTCGCTCTGCTGTATAAGGAAGCTGGCAATCCTCCCCTCAACCGCGTGGCCGAGGCGGTCGTACGGCTTCAGCGGACCGACGAAAAGGGGCGGCCCGTACGGGTGTCCGCGCAGCGCATCAGTGACTGGCGACGGGCCAGGAACGTGCCTGCCCAGTTCGCCGCCCTCGCGGCGGTGCTGCAGATCCTGATCCCCGAAGCACGGCGCTCGCGGCCCGCACCGGTGTCCCCGGGCCTGTACGACCTGGCCCAGTGGCAGCGGCTGTGGGAGCAGGCCGTGGCCGACCCCGCCGGCGACCGCGCCTCGGCGGCCGCGGCATCGACCGCATCGGCGGAGGAGGAGCAGTCCGGCCTCGAAGCCCCGACCGGCGTCGGCGTGTGCCCGTACCGGGGACTGGCTTCGTACCGTCAGGAAGACGCGCGGTGGTTCTTCGGCCGCGAGCGGAGTACGGATGCCCTCATCGCTCAGCTCGGCGCGGCGGAGGACACGGGCGGCCTGGTCATGCTCGTGGGGGCCTCGGGGGCGGGCAAGTCCTCCCTGCTCAACGCCGGCCTGGTGCCCGCGCTCCGGGACGGCGCACGCGGCGGCGACAGCCCGGCCAGACTGGTCCTGCAACTCGTGCCGGGTGGCGATCCCCTCGCGGAGCTGACCGACAGGATCCCCGAGCTCGCGCAGATGGTGCCCGGCACACCGGAACCGGCGGCCAAGGATCCCGGCACTTCGCACTTCGCGCACGGCGTCCGCGAAGCCGTCACGGCATGGGCCCGGCGCGAAGCGGGCGGCGGCAGTCGTCCGGTCCTCATCGTGGACCAGTTCGAGGAGGCCTTCACCCTCTGCTCCGACGAGGCACAGCGCCGCGCCTTCGTCCAGGTCCTGCACGCCGCCTGCTCGCCCGCCGGCCCCGGTGAACCGGCCCCGGTGCTCGTGGTCCTGGGCATACGCGCCGACTTCTACGAGCAGTGCCTCAGATATCCCGAACTGTCCGATGCGCTGCAGCACCGTCACATGGTGCTCGGGCCGCTGGCCACCGCGGAGTTGCGCGAAGCGGTGACCGGCCCGGCCAAGGCCGTCGGTCTGGAACTCGAACCGGGGCTCGCTGAACTGATCGTCCGGGAGCTGAGCGCCGACGGCCCCCGCGGGACCCACGACGCCGGGGTGCTGCCGCTGCTCTCCCACGCCCTGCTCGCCACCTGGCAGCGACGGAAGGCGGGAAGGCTCACGCTGGCCGGTTACCGCGCGGCGGGCGGCATCCAGGGAGCGGTGGCCGCGACCGCCGAGCGGGCCTGGTCCGGTCTCGACCCGGCGGCACGCACGGCCGCGCGGCTGCTCCTGCTGCGGCTGGTCCGGCTGGGCGAGGACACGCAGGCCACCCGGAGGCGGGGGACGCGGCGGCAGCTGGCGGCGGAGTCGACGGATCCCGGCAAGACGGAGGAGTCGCTCGAAGCGCTGGTCCGCGCCCGGTTGGTGACACTCGACGCGGAGACCGTGGAGATCACCCATGAGGCGCTGCTCCACGCCTGGCCACGCCTGCGCGACTGGATCGACGAGGACAAGAACAGCAACCTGCTGCGTCAGCGGCTGGAGGAGGACGGCAGGGCCTGGGAGGACTCGAGCCGCGACACGTCACTGCTCTACCGGGGTTCGCGCCTCGAACAGGCCCGCGCCTGGGCGAAGTCCGCCGGGGACACCTTCCTCACACGGAGCGCGGTGGAGTTCCTGGCCGCTTCGGTCAGGCTGCGCAAGCGCACGGTCTGGATCGGCCGCGGCGCGGTGGCGGCTCTGGTCGTCCTGGCGATGCTGGCCGTCGGCTCGGCGGTGGTCGCGTGGCAGCAGCGCAACGACGCGGTGTTCGAGCAGGTGGTCGCCGAGGCCGATCGGGTCCAGTACACGGACCCGTCGCTGTCCGCTCAACTCGACCTGGTCGCCCACCGCCTGCGGCCCGACGACGAGGGCGCCAACAACCGGCTGATCTCGATCGTGAACGCACCGCTGGCCACACCGCTTCTCGGTCACACCGGCGCGGTCTACCTCACCTCGTTCAGTCCGAACGGACGGATCCTGGCCACCGCCAGCTACGACAGGACCGTACGGCTGTGGGACGTATCGGATCCGACGCGGCCCAAGCCACTGGGCGAACCCCTTACCGGGCACACGAGTTGGGTGAGCAGCGCGGTCTTCAGCCCGGACGGCAGCACCCTCGCCAGTGCAGCCGACGACGGCACGATCCGGCTGTGGAACGTACGGGATCCCGGCCACCCGCGCGCACTCGGTGCGCCGCTGACCGGTCACGGCGGCACGATCTACCTGCTCGCGTTCAGCCCGGACGGGCAGACGCTGGCCTCCGCCAACGAGGATCACGTCGTACGGCTGTGGGACGTGCGCGATGCGGCGCGCGCGAAGGCGCTCGGTGAGCTGACCGGTGCCACGGCCCCCGTGCGCTCCGTCGCGTTCAGTCCTGACGGGCAGACGCTGGCGGCCGGCGGCGACGATGACGCGGTCAGGCTGTGGGACGTGGCCGATCCGCGTCGGGCGAGGCGGATCGGCAAGGTGCTGACAGGCCACACGGACCTGGTGCACTCCGTGGCGTTCAGCCCCGACGGCCGCACGCTCGCGAGCGGCAGCGCGGACAACACCGTCCGGCTGTGGGACGTGGCCGACCCCGCGCGTGCCACGCAACTCGGCTCGCCTCTCACCGGCCACACCGGCCCCATCTGGTCGGTCGCCTTCAGTCCCGACGGGACGATGATCGCCGCCGCGAGCGCGGACAGTACGGCGAGCCTGTGGAACGTCAGCGACCCGGCCTTCCCCTCGCAGGTCGGCGAGCCCCTCGCGGGGAGCAGCGGCGAGATGTACGCCCTGGGCTTCAGCCCCGACGGCCGTACGCTCGCCACCGGGAGCGGTGACAGCAAGGTCCGCCTGTGGTCGCTCCCGGTGTCGGACATGATCGGCCGAATCGGCGCGTTCCGTCCGGACGGCCAGGTGCTGGCCACGGCCGCGCGTGACGGAAGGGTCCGGCTGTGGAACGTGGCGTCCCCCGACCGGCCCGCCGCACTGGGCGACGCGCTCACTCCCGCGGAGACCGAGGTGCGTTCACTGGCCTTCTCCCCGGACGGCCGCACTCTCGCGGTTCTGACGGCAAGCGCCGTACAGCTGTGGGACGTCACCGACCCGGCCCGGCCTGTCCCGTACGGGCCAGTCGAGCTGCGGACACGGTTCGCGGGCCCCGACACGCTGGCCTTCAGCCCGGACGGGCACACGCTGGCAACCGCCTACGAGGACCGCACCATCCAGCTCTGGGACACCGGGGACCCGTCCCGCCTCCGCCCGCTCGGCGAGCCGCTCGCCGGCCACAAGGGCTACGTCAACGCCCTCGTCTTCAGCCCGGACGGCAGCACGCTCGCCAGCGGCAGCGCGGACGACACGATCCGGCTGTGGAACGTTGCCGACCCCCGCCACGCCACCCAGCTCGGCGCACCGCTCACCGGGCATCCGGGGCCCATCAACGCGCTCGCCTACAGCCCGGACGGCCATACGCTGGCCAGCGGCAGCGACGACGACACGGTCCGGCTCTGGGACATCACCGACCCCCTCAGGGCGACCCCGCTCGGCTCACCCCTGACCGGTCACACCGAAGCCGTCGTGTCACTGACGTTCGGCCGGGACGGCCGCACCCTGGCGAGCGGCGGCAACGACAACACGGTCCGGCTCTGGAACGTCGCCGATCCGTCCGACGCCTCTCCCATCGGTCAGGCGATGAGCCCGAACGCAAAGACGGGCAATTTCTTGTCGTTCAGTCCCAAAAGCCACATGCTCGGAGTATCGAGCGGCGCCGATACCGTCCGGCTGTGGAACCTCGACGTCGACGAGGCAATTCACCGTATTTGCTCGACCACTCGGGGTGTTCTGACATCGGCGAAATGGCACGAGTATCTGCCTCGCCTCTCCTACGATCCCCCGTGCGACCAGTAGCGGAGCGGCACCGCCGACGCCCCCTGGAGTCCGGCCCGCCACGTGATCCCGATCACAACTTCTCGTTCCAGGTGTCCAGTCGGCTCCCGCCGCCCAACCAGCCTTGTTACCCTTGTGTCCGGCCCGATCGCTGGTGCATCCCCCGTCTCCAGCGGTCGGGTCCTTTCATGCCGACCATGAATCATGTCGGCATGCATTTCGATACCGGCCGCCGGTCCGTCCTTGTTGATACCGGCCGCCGCCTCCGGCATTGATCGATACCGGTCGCCGCATCTGCCCCTGATCGAGCATGCCGCCGATCAATTTCAGAAAGAATCTCCGAAAGAATTCGGCCTCAACGTGAAATTTCCAGTCACCAGGGCCTTCTGACGGGTCATAGGCTGAGGCCCGATCCGGAGCCGCTCTTCACGACTCCGCCGGAAAGGAGGTGACCGCTGCCGTGAGCCGGCGCATCACCGTCGTCACCGCCGTCCATGGGCCCTCGGCCCACTTCTTGCCGGAGGCCTACAAGTCGCTGTGCGAACAGGTGCTCCCGGACGGCTGGGAGTGGCACTGGCTGATCCAGGAGGACGGAAGGACCGACGCCGTCGCCCCGCACGTGCCGGAGGACGAGCGCGTGTCCTACCGCCCGGGCCGCCAAGGCCGTCCCGGCGGCCCCGGCATCGCCCGGACCCTTGCCCTCGCCCATGCCGACGGCGAGTACGTCAAGGTCCTGGACGCCGACGACCAGCTCGCTCCGGGCGCACTCGCCCGCGACCTGGCCGCCCTCGAAGGCGACCGCACCATCGGGTGGGCGACCTCCCGGGCCCTGGACGTCCTTCCCGACGGCTCCACCGCCGGCTTTCCGGGCGACCCCGGCAACGGGCCGATCGAGCGCGGGGCCGTGCTCGGCTTCTGGAAGTCGAACGGTTTCCGCGCGCAGGTGCACCCGGCCTCGCTCTTCGTACGGCGTGACCTGGTGCTCGCGCTCGGCGGGTGGATGGCCTTGCCGGCCTCCGAGGACACCGGCCTGCTCCTCGCGCTGAACGCCGTCAGCCGGGGATGGTTCTCGGCGGAGGTCGGACTCCTCTACCGGAAGTGGGAAGGGCAGGCGACGGGCCAGGCCTCGCACGTCGACCCCGCCGAACGAGACGCGCGGATGGCTGTAGTGGAGGCCAGGGCCAGGGCGCTGGCCTCATTCGGCTGGCGCTTCCCGGTCTCCGACTGAGCGCGGGTACGGATGCCCACCGGGACCGGACTGGGACCGGGGACCGGGACTGGGACCGGCACCGGCACCGGCACCGGCAGCGAGCACACCCGGCACGGGCACCGTAGCGAGGGCACACCCGGCACCGGCACCGGCACGGAAGCGAGGGCACCCGGCACCGGGACCGGCACCGGCGGAAGCGAGCACACCCGACACCGGCACCGGCACCGGCGGAAGCGAGCACACCCGACACCGGCACCGTAGCGAGGGCACAGCCGGCCCCCGGCGGCGGGCCGAGGACGACCTCAGACCAGCACCTCGACATCACGTCTGGAGAAGATCAAGTCGCTCTCGCCGAGCAGCGGCCCTCGCCACCGCACCGGAACACGCGGCGCGCCGCTCAGCGCACGCGGGTAGCTCTGCGGAGCGTAGTCGTTCTCCATCCGGTACACCTGGAAGCCGGCGCCGACCATCGTCTTCATCAACTCATCGGCCGAGTCACCGAGTTGAGCCATCCGCTCGGGCGTGACCTCGACCGAGATCTCGGCGTCGGGCCGAAGCCTGTCCAGCATGGGCGCCAGGCCGCGGACCACCTTTCCCTCCGCGCCCTCCACGTCAATCTTGATCACCCGGGCTCTGGCGACCTCCGAGGGGTCAAGCAGTTCGGGCAGCGGACGTGCCTCGATCTCGAAGGTGGATTCCGCCGGGCCGTCGTAGGGAACGATGCTGTTCGCCCCCATGTTGCGCGAGCTCGCCAGCACGAACGTCAGCGTCTGACGGCTGTCCGAGACAGCGGCGTTGACCGCGCGAAGATTGCGGCACTCGTTGAGCCGGGCCTCCTGCAACAGCCGTCGGTGGAACACCGGCGAGGCCTCGATCGCGACCACCTGGCCCTCCTCGCCGACGAGTTGCGAGGCCAGCACGCTGAACACACCGATGTTGGCTCCGACATCGATGAAACCGTCCCCCGGCTTCAACCGGCTCTGGAGCCAGTTCGTCATGTGCGGCTCCCACACTCCGAACAGATACAGGTACCTCTGGATCAGGTCCTGGGTGTCGACGGCGAACCGGGCGCCGAAGCGTGTCTCGACGACCCGGCGGCGCGGATGCTCCCTCAGGCGGGGATTGAGGAGACGCGCGGCAAGGAGCGCCTTGCCGAGCGAGCCCGGAGCACCACGCACATATCCGCGACCGAGGGTGACCAGGGCCTCCGAAAGGGGACTGCTCATCCGCTCACCTCTCCGCCGTCCGGCGGAAACCGTAGCGCGCCGACCCCTCCGAGGTCCCACCCGAGCCCGGAGCCTCGGCCACTGCCCAGCTACTACTCGCGTACTGCTCTCGTACTGCTCGCCTACTACTCGGCGATGACGATCGCCTGGGACGGACACCAGTCAGCCGCCTCCCGGACCTGCGGATCGTCGCCGCTGTCCTCGCGGCCCGGCAGGACGGATCCGTACCCGGGGTCCACCAGTGCGAAGACGGAGGGGACGCGGTGGGCGCAGTCGCCGGAGCCGTAGCAGACGTCGCGGTCGACGGAGACCTTCATTCGCACTCCAGTTGCAAGTGGCGCCGACCCCGGGAGCGGGCCGACGAGCCGGTCGGAAGCCGGCGGCATCCGGCTTCCCCCCTTGACTGCCCACCGGGCAATTACCTGAATCGATGCCGCCCCCGACGTCTACTTGCCCTGGTCAAACGGGAGTTGCAGCATCCGGATCGCGTTCCCGCGCAACAGCTTGTACGTCACGTCCGCGGAGAGCCCGGCCACGTGATCCGCCGCCACCTCCTTCGTGTGCGGCCAAGTCGAGTCGACGTGCGGGTAGTCCGTTTCGAAGGTCGCGTTGTCGACGCCCACGGTCTCGATGGACGCGATGCCGTGCTTGTCGCGGAAGAAGCAGCAGAAGATCTGCCGGTAGTAGTACGTCGAGGGAGGCTCAGGGATCAGGTCCTTCACCCCGCCCCACGCCCGGTGCTCCTCCCAGACGTCGTCGGCGCGCTCCAGGGCGTACGGGATCCAGCCCATCTGGCCCTCGCTGTACGCCAGTTTGAGACGCGGGAACTTCACCAGCACCCCGGAGAAGAGGAAGTCCATCATCGACGCCATGGCGTTGTTGAAGCTCAGCGAGGCCTGGACGGCCGGCGGCGCGTCCGGCGAGGCTGCGGGCATCTGTGACGACGAGCCGATGTGCATGTTGACCACGGTCCCGGTCTCCTCGCACACCGCGAAGAACGGGTCCCAGTAGCCGGAGTGGATCGACGGAAGCCCCAGGTACGTCGGGATCTCGCTGAAGGTCACCGCCCGCACGCCGCGGGCCGCGTTGCGCCTGATCTCCGCGACCGCGAGGTCGATGTCCCACAGCGGGATGAGGCACAGCGGGATCAGCCGCCCTCCGCTGTCGCCGCACCACTCCTCGACCATCCAGTCGTTGTAGGCGCGGACGCACGCGAGCGCGACCTCCTTGTCCTTGGCCTCCGCGAAGGTCTGCCCGCAGAACCGCGGAAAGGTCGGGAAGCAGAGCGAGGCCTCCACATGGTTGAGGTCCATGTCCTCCAGGCGCGCCTTCGGGTCCCAGCAGCCGCGCCGCATCTGCTCGCGCGTGATGCCGTCGAGGGTCATCTCGTCCCGCGAGAAGCCGACGGCCGCGATGATGCGTTTGTACGGGAAGACCTCGCCCTCGTACCTCCACCAGTCGGTGATCTGGCCCTTGGGATCCGTGCTGAACCGGTACTTCCCGCCGACGTACTGGAGGTCACCGATACCGGCGGTGAAGGGCTGCGGGCCCAGGTCGCGGTACTTGCCCGGAAGCCAAGTCTCGAAGAGGTGCGCGGGCTCGATCACGTGGTCGTCCACGCTGATGACCCTGGGGAGATCCCCGGTGCCGCTGTCGGTACTGACCACGTCCTACCCCCTGCTGCCTGTCGCTGTCTGTCGTTGCCTGTCGTTGCCTGTCGCTGTCTGTCGTTGCCTGTCGGATCCTCGACGGCCATTCAAATCTGACGGTCCATCAGATAACCAATTCAGGCTAGGCGACCGCTCCCCCGACAGCAAGAGCAAGGGCCTACGCCACCGCACGGCTCTGGCTTCCGCACGCCGTACCTGCCACAGGTCGCCCTCTCCGCTCGCCTCCCGTTCGGCCACGGCGTTTCTTTCCGATCATCCGAATCGTTGGTCCGGTCGTGTCCGCCCCTCCACCGCCCTGTCTGCATCCCGAGGGCATGCGAACGGAGAGCTCTGTGCGAATGACCGACATCCAGCGATGCGAGATCCGGCCCGGATGTCTCGTGGAGTGGACGTTGCATCCGAAGGCCGTCGAGGCGGCGGCCCAACTGCCGGAGGACGGCAGGCCACCCGCGTACGTGCAGGAGTCGCACGTCCGGACGGCGCGAACGGTGCGAGAGGACGGCTTGTTCGTACCCACCTGGCTGGGCACCGCGTTCGACATCCCGGGAAAGGTCGATCTCGACGTACTCCAACTCGCCTTGCGGGACTGGACACTTCGGCACGAGACGCTGCGCAGTGGGTTCCGCTGGGTCGGCGACGACATGCGCCGGTTCACGCTGGACGCGGAGGCGGTCGTACTGCACCGCGAGGACATCGGCGACTTCGCCGAAGCGGCCACGCTGACCCGGTATCTGCAGGACCGTTTCGACGTCGCGGCCGACGCGCTCAGCTGGCCGAACTTCATCTACACCGCGGTCGTACGGGAGGACGGCGCGAGCGTCTACATGGCGTTCGACCACAGCAACGTCGACGCGTACTCGCTCCACCGCATCGCCGCCGAGATCCACGAACTCTACGAAGCCGGCCTCGAAGGCCGCGCGTCAGCCGCCGCGCCGGTCGCCAGTTACGTCGACTTCTGCGCGATCGAGCGCGCGCAGGCCGACCAGATCGACGACACGCACGCGATCGTCGCCCGCTGGCGGGAGTTCATCGCCCAGTGCGACGGGAAACTGCCCGGCTTCCCCCTCGACCTCGGCCTCGACCCCGAAGGACCGTTGCCCGAACAGAAGTTCATGCACCAGATGCTGGTGGAAGACGCGGACGCGGCGGCCTTCGAGGCGTACTGCCGACCGTACGGCGGAAGCCTGATCGGCATTCTCGCGGCCACCGCCCTCATCGTCCGCGAGATCGGCGGGCAGGAGGTGTACCGCACCGTCGTGCCGTTCCACACCCGGGCGAAGTCCAAGTGGTCGGACTCGATGGGCTGGTACGTGGGCGGCGCGCCGATCGAGATCCCGGTGGCCCGCGCGACGGACTTCGACAGCGCGCTGGAGATGGTCCGCGCCGCACTGCGGGAGGGCCGGCCGCTGTCGCGGATGCCCATCGCCCGCGTGCTCCGCCTGCTGGGCTCCGACTTCCGGCCCACCTCCCCCGACCTGTACTCGATCGTCTCGCTCGTCGACTCGCGCGCCACCCCCGGCTCGGAGAGGTGGCGGGAACTCAAGGCGTACGGGCTGATCCGCGTCTCGTACGGCGACCAGGTGTGCGCCTGGCTCACCAGGGTCCACGAGGGCCTCCAGTTCGCCGGCCGCTACCCGGCCACCGACATCGCGTACAAGAACATGCGGCTGTACGCCGAGGGGCTGCGGGAGTACATCCTCTCGGTCGCGGGCAGCCGGGAGAAGGAGTTGGCTGCCCGCGCCCGGGGCTGAGACACCCTGCACCCCCGCGTACCCCCCCGTTGGGTGCGTGCGGAAGCTTGCGCCAAGAGGCCCGCCAACGGCCGTTCCCGACAAGCCTGGTGGAACCGCTCGTACTGGTGAGGCAGTCTTCTCTCCCGTGGGGAACCTTCCGTCTCAGAGCGCATCGAACGCATCGAACGCATCCAACGCATCAGGCACATCGCGCCCATCGAGCTCGCCGGGGGCGTCGGGCTCGATGGGCTCGTCGGGCTCGTCGGGCTCGTCGGCCGACGCCACCGCACACATGATCGTGTCCGGGGACGACGCCCTGGCGCACCGGCTGGCCGCCGAACTGCGCGGGGTGTACGGAGAACAGGTCACCCTGGTCGTGCCGCCCGCCCATCGCAGCGTGCGTCCGCCGGTGGTGGGGCGGACGCGGGCCACCGCGCTGTTCGACCGGGTGTCCGCCGCGGTGAACCGGGCCGCCGGCAACGGCGATCCGGCGAACGCCCGGACGGCCGAACCCTCGGGCGCCGAGCGCGTGTTGGAGGCCGCCGAACTCACCGAGTCGGTGCTCTCCGACGCCGGCGTCGAGCGGGCCGCCGCGCTGGCGCTGGTGTATGACGACGACGAGACGAACATCCGGGCCGCGCTCACCGCCCGGCGGCTCAACCCGCGGATCCGGCTGGTCCTGCGCCTCTACAACCGGCGCCTCGGCCAGCACATCGAGGCGCTCCTCGACCAGGCCTCGGCGTTGGCCGCCGCCGGAGAGGGCGGGGACACCGGCGGGTTCGACGCGTCCACCACCGTCCTGTCCGACGCCGACACCGCCGCGCCTGCACTGGCCGCGACCGCCGTGGCCGGCACCAGCAAGGTCGTCCAGACGGACGGGCTGATGCTGCGCGCGGTGGAACGCCCGCCGCCCGCCCCCGGGGAGGTCGCCGATCCCGGGCTGTGCACACTGGCGCTGCTGTCCGCCACGGCCAGCGACCCCGCGGGCGCCGACGGGTCCGAGAGCAGTGGCGCGCAGGGGCCCCGGCTGCTGCCCGACGAGAGTGCGATCGCGGCGGCCACCGGGCGCGGAACCGTCGTACTGGAGACCGTCTCCTACTCCGGGCCCTCCTCGCCCCCGGGGCGCAGCGTCGTGCCCATCGGCTCGCTGATGTCGCGCCGGCTGCGGTGGACTCTCGCCGGCCTGGTGGCGTGTGTGATCGGCCTGGCGGTCGCGTCGATGTTCGTCACGGGGGAGCATCCGCTGCGGGCCACGTATCTGACGCTGCTCGATCTCTTCGGCATCAACGACCCCGCCATCGGGCGGCCGATGGGGGAACAGGTACTGCAACTCCTCTCCGGACTCGTCGGTTTGCTGCTTCTTCCGGTGCTCCTCGCCGCCGTCCTCGAGGCGCTCGGTACCTTCCGCAGCGGATTCGCGCTGCGGAAGCCGCCGCGCGGACTGTCCGGGCACGTGGTGCTGCTCGGGGTCGGCAAGATCGGCACGCGCGTGCTGGCGCGCCTGCGTGAGCTCCACATCCCCGTCGTCTGCGTCGAGGCCGACCCCGAGGCGCGAGGGCTGGCGCTGGCCCGGCGCTTGCGGGTGCCCGTGGTGCTCGGGGATGTGACACAGGAAGGGGTACTGGAGGCCGCCAAGATCCATCGGGCCCACGCACTGCTCGCGTTGACCAGCGCGGACACGACGAATCTGGAGGCCGCGCTGTACGCCCGGACCGTGCAGCCCGATCTTCGTGTGGTGCTTCGGCTGTACGACGACGACTTCGCGACCGCCGTGTACCGGACCCTGCGGGCCGCGCATCCGGGTGCGCTCACCCGGAGCCGGAGTGTGTCTCATCTGGCGGCGCCCGCGTTCGCCGGGGCGATGATGGGGCGGCAGATCCTCGGGGCGATTCCGGTGGAGCGGCGGGTGTTGCTGTTCGCGGCGCTGGATGTGGGCGGGCATGCGCAGTTGGTGGGGCGGACGGTGGGGGAGGCGTTTCGGGCGGGGGCGTGGCGGGTGCTCGCGCTGGACACGGACCCGCGGCCTGCGTCGTCGCCGAGGTCCTCCTCGTCGCCGAGGTCCCCTCGGTCTTCTTCTGGGCTGGTGTGGGACCTTCCCTCCACGTACGTGCTGCGGGCTGAGGACCGGGTGGTGTTGGCGGCGACGCGGCGGGGGCTGGCGGAGTTGCTGGGGCGGCGGGCTCGGGCGCGGGCGGGGGCGTGAGGGGGCGTAGGGGTGGTTTTTTCGCCCCCTCCGCCCCTGCCCGTCCCTTGTCCCTGGGGCTCCGCCCCAGACCCCGCTCCTCAAACGCCGGAGGGGCTGAATCTTTCCCGGCCGGGGCTGAAATCTTTCAACCCCGGTCGAGCGGGAGATCTTTCAGCCCGTCCGGCGTTTGAGGACGAGGCCGTCCAGGCCGAAGCGGGGGTCCGGGGGCGGCAGCCCCCAGGTACGGGACGGGTAGGGGCGGAGGGGGCGAGCAAACCCCCGCTACCCGCCCAGGTGCCGCTCCGCGAAGTCCAGCTCCAGCCGGACCTGCTTGATGCGTTCGTCCACGACCAGGGAGCCGTGGCCCGCGTCGTAGCGGTAGACCTCGTGGACGGCGTCGCGGGCGGTGAGGCGGTCGACGTAGTTCTCGACCTGGCGGATGGGGCAGCGGGGGTCGTTGACGCCGGCCGAGATGTAGACGGGAGCCTTCACCGCGTCGACGTAGGTCAGGGGGGACGAGGCCGCGAAGCGTTCCGGGACCTCCTCCGGGGTGCCGCCGAGGAGGGTGCGGTCCATGGCCTTCAGCGCCTCCATCTCGTCGTGGTACGCCGTGACGTAGTCGGCGACCGGGACGGCGGCGATGCCGAGGGCCCAGAGGTCCGGCTGGGTACCCAGGCCGAGAAGGGTGAGGTACCCGCCCCAGGAACCGCCGGTGAGAATCAGGCGGTCGGGGTCGGCGAGCCCGGACGTCACCGCCCATTCGCGGACCGCCGCGATGTCCTCCAGCTCGATGAGACCGACGCGGTGCTTGAGCGCGTCCGTCCACTCACGCCCGTACCCGGTGGAACCGCGGTAGTTGACCCGCACCACCGCGTATCCGTGGTCCACCCACGCCGCCGGGCCCGCCGCGAACGAGTCGCTGTCGTGCCAGGTCGGGCCGCCGTGGATGTCGAAGACCGTGGGGAGCGGGCCACTCGCGCCCGCAGGCTTCTGGACGAGAGCGTGCACGCGGCCGCCGGGGCTCTCCACCCAGACGTCCTCCACCGGGACGGATCCCGGGGACTTCAGGCCCGGCGGGTCCAGGACCACGGCACCCGTCGTCGAACGGACCACCGACGGCTCGGCCGCCGACGACCACAGGTACTCCACCGTTCCGTCGGGTCGGGCCGTCGCCCCCGAGACCGAGCCCGGCGGGGTCGGCACAGGGGTCAGCTCATGGGACGCCAGGTCGTACTTCCACAGGTCGCTGCGGGCCTCGAAGCTGTGCGCGACGAGCAGCGCCGAGCCGTCCGGATACCACTCGGCGCCCACGTCGCCGGGCAGGTCGAGGACCAGCTCCGTCTCCGCGCCGGTCGCCACGTCCCACACCAGGGGCTCCCAACGGCCGCGCCGCTGATGCCCGATGAGCAGCCGCGTGTCACCTTCGACCGGGGCGAAGCCGAGGACCTCCAGGCCCAGCTCGACCGTGCCGCCCTTGGTGTCGTCGAGCTCCGCGACCGCCGAACCGTCCGGGCGCAGCACCCGCAGCGCCGAGTGCATCGCGTCGCCGTGCTCGGTGTGCTCGACAGCGATCAGCGAGCCGTCGTACGAGAGGTCGCCCACGCCCGCGGACTCCCGGTGACGGTAGATCTCCACGGGCTCCTCGCCGGTCCTGGCCACATGGATCGTCGAGCCGTCCTCATCGGTGGAACGCCCCACGACAGCCGTACGCCCGTCCCGGCCGATCGCGAGTCCCCCGGGGTAGGACGGCTCAAGGCCCGGGGCCGCCGGCTCGTCCGGACCGTCGGAGACAGGGGAACCCTCGAACGGCTGACGGCGCCAGATGCCGAACTCGTCGCCGTCCTTGTCGTCGAACCACCAGATCCACTCGCCGTCGGGCGAGAGCACCCCGTCCGTCGTGCCGTTGGCCCGGTCCGTGACCTGGCGCTGCTCCCCCGTCGCCCGGTCCCACGCGTACAACTCGTACGTCCCCGTCGCGTTCGAGACGAACAGCGAGCGGTGCGGTGCGTCCTCCGCCCAGTCCGGCAGCGACACCCGCGGCGCCCTGAAGCGCTTCTCCCAGTCCGGCATGGATCCGTCCTGCGCTGCGGCCGCTTTCCCCTGGATGGGCCCGTTGCTCTCAGTCATGGCCCCATAGTGCCTGGCCCGCCCGACAATCCGCTGCCGGGGTCCCCAGCCTGTGGATAACTTCCCGGCCGGGTGGGCCGGCCAAGGCCGATTGTCAGTGGGCGGGTGCAGACTTCGTGCCATGACCGAGCTGCGCAAAACAGTCGAGAGCTACTGGGCCGCCGCCGACGCCCGGGACTGGACCGCGTTCGCGGACACGCTGGCCGAGGACGTCGTCTACACCCTGCCGCAGACGCGGGAACTGATCAGCGGCAAAGAGAGGTACGTCCAGTTCAACCGGGAGTATCCGGGCGACTGGCACGTCCGGATCGAGCGCGTCATAGCCGAGCCGGGCCAGGCCGTCTCCTGGACCTGCGTCACGGTGGGCCTGGAGGAGATCCACGCCATCACGTTCTTCACGGCGGACGGATCGGGGCGAATAGCCTCGGTCACCGACTTCTGGCCGGAGCCGTACGAACCCCCGCCCGGGCGCGAGCACCTCACAGTGCGGTACTGACCCCGAGGCCCGGCCCCGCCCCGCGGCCCCGTACCTTGGAAGTCGTGTACCGGTTCCTGCTGACGCCCCGCTGGTGGGGGATCAACGTCTTCGTGCTGTTGGCCATCCCCTTCTGCATCTTCATGGGCTCATGGCAGTTGGGGCGGTTCGAGGACCGGGTGCAGACCAGTCGCGACGCGGACAAACAGGTGGAGGCGGCGAAGACGGAAGCGCCGCGCCCGCTGGCCGAGCTGCTGCCCGTCGACAAGAGCACGTCCGGCAATCAGGCCGTCGCGACCGGCCGCTACGCCGACCAACTACTCGTGCCGGACCGCGACCTGGGCGACCGGCAGGGCTTCTACGTACTGACGCTGCTGCGGACCGACGACGGCCGGGCGCTGCCCGTCGTCCGGGGCTGGCTGCCTGGCGAAGTGGACCCGTCGAAGGCTCCGGCCCCGCCCACCGGCGAGATCACGGTGACCGGCGCGCTCCAGGCGTCCGAGAGCCCGGGGTCGAACGGGGTGAGTGCCGTCGGCGGGCTGCCCAAGGGCCAGACCGGCGCGATCAGCGCGGCATCGCTGGTGAACCTGGTGCCGTACAAGGTGTACGACGCGTGGATCACCCTCGACAAGGCCGACAGCGGGATGACGGCCGTTCCCGCGACCGCCCCGCAGGACACCGGCCTGGACCTGAAGGCGTTCCAGAACCTCGGCTACACGGGTGAGTGGTTCGTCTTCGCGGGCTTCGTGCTCTTCATGTGGTTCCGGCTGCTGCGCCGCGAGGTGGAGTTCGCGCGGGACTCGGAACTGGGCCTGATCCCGGACGCGGATCCGGACGCGGATCCGGAAATCCCGGCCGGGGAACCGGTACCGGACACCGACGCCCGCACACCGGTCCGGTAGACCTTCCGCAGTCCTTCCCGTACCTCTTCCCGTACCTCTGCTGTCTCTGCTGTCTCTGCTGTCTCTGCTGTCTCTTCGAAGAGACGCGGGAACTTCAGGAACCGTCGGGCGCCAGCATCCCCGTGCGGTACACCGTTCCCGCGCACGCGTTGGAGATCGTCGTGGTCGCCGTGACCGTACCCGTCTGATCCGTGTGCGAGACGGTGACGCTGCCGTCGACCGACGCGTCCTCCGTGACCAACTGCGTCGAAGTGCCGCCCGAGTCCGTGGAGGTGCCGCCGATGGTGCCGTCCTCCGTCGGGGTCGGATCCGGTGAGGGCTCGATGGTCGGACAGGTCTCCGAGGGCACCCAGGCGAACTTCACGACGTACGAGATGCCCGGCTGAAGTACCGGCGAGGCGACCTCCGTGGAGGGGTCGGGCAGGCTGGTGGCCGCGTCGCCCGCCACATGGTTCACCACATTGACCTTGGTGGCGTCCGCCGCGCCCTGCGTGACGGTGGTCACGCTTCCCGCGCCGCTGACCGCGCACGCCGTGGTGGAGACGTTCGAAACGGCGAAGGAGCCGTAGATCGTGCCGGTGGAGTCCGGGTCGCCGAGGGTACTGGTGGCCCCGCCGAGCTGGTCCGCGGTGCACTGGGGCACGCTCATCGTCGAGGTCTCCGTCGGACCGGCGCCACCCGTGACGGCCCCGCTTCCCGCGTCCTTGGTCGCCTCCGGCGTGCTCGTCGTGCCTTCTTTGCCCGGCTCCTTGACCGTGTCGGAGGAACCGCCCACCCCGCGTTCCCCCCCGTCCTCGGTCTTGCCCTGGGCGGAGCCGCCCTGCGTCTGCGAGCTGTTGCCCGCGATGGACGGACTGGCGTTCGATCCCGAGGCGTTCGAGACGTGCAGCAGAGCCGGGACCGCTGTTCCGATGAAGAGCGCGGCGGCCGCCATACCGACCACGGCCTGCCGCTTGCGGGCTCGCCTGACCGGGACCGCTCGGCGCAGGTGGTCCAGGGTTCCGTCGGTGGGCTCGATCTCCTGGACGGCCTGACGCAGCAACAGCCGCAGCGTCTGCTCGTCCGGGCCGAGCCCTTCGAAGTCGTGCCCTGAGAAGTCGTGTCCTGCGGAGCCGAGCCCCCCGAAGCCAGGTCCGTCAGATCCGAGCCCTCCCGGGCCGTGTCCCTCCGAACTCCGGCCTGCCGCGCCCCGTTCCTCCGGGCCGGCTCCGTCGCGGCCGTGTGTTTCAGGGCCGTGATTCACAATTCCGTTCCCAGCGTGCGATTGCTTGTGCTCGTGTTCAGGGCGCCGGGGTTCCCCGGGACGCCATTGCTCGTCGTAACCGCTCATACCGGCGCCTCCATGGCAACACGGAGCGCCGCTATGCCGCGCGAGCCGTATGCCTTGACCGACCCCAGCGACACTCCGAGTGTCTCGGCGACCTGGGCCTCGGTCATGTCCGCGAAGTAGCGCAGGACCAGGACCTCGCGCTGGCGGCGCTGGAGTCCCTTCATCGCCTTGATCAGCGCGTCACGCTCCAACTGGTCGTAGGCGCCTTCCTCGGCGCTCGCCATGTCGGGCATCGGCTTGGAGAGGAGCTTCAGACCGAGGATGCGCCGCCGAAGGGCGGATCGCGAGAGGTTCACCACGGTCTGACGCAGATACGCGAGCGTCTTCTCAGGGTCCCGGACGCGTTTGCGCGCCGAGTGCACCCGGATGAAGGCCTCCTGGACGACGTCCTCGCAGGACGCGGTGTCGTCGAGCAGGAGTGCCGCGAGACCCAGAAGCGAGCGGTAGTGCGCACGGTAGGTCTCGGTCAGGTGGTCGACGGTGGTCCCGGCGGCCGTGCTGTCCTCGGCGCCGTCACGCTGGTCCGGGATGCGGGTGGGCCGCGCTGAGGGCATGGGCGCGATCACCGGCATGCCACCGGACGCACCGGGGCCGCGGAGTCGGCGGGGCGGACGCAGGGCGCTGCCCCTTGTCTGTACCGCTGTGAAATCGAGTACCTCTGCCACGCCAGTTGGACACGCGTCCCCCCGCCAGGGTTGTACGCATCAGGCGTCGCGTTTGCGTCAGGCACCCCTTTTGACAATGCGCCAAATGCCCTCATGCGTACCAGCCCATCCCCTATGTCCCGTTTTACCGCGACGCCCGACCACCCCCTGGACGGCGACCGCAAAGACGCTCCCCGCCCTCCGCGCGGTTGCGGAGGACGGGGAGGAAATCTTCGAACGACTGGTGACTCGTTTCAAGTGGTATGGACCATTACGTTCACCACACATCCGGCGGACCGTACCGGCCACATGAACGCCGGCAAGCCCGTCCGGACCACCGACCACCTGAAGACCGAGACGCCCGTACATACCCATCGGTCACCTGAAGACCGAAGGGCCCAGACACACCCGCCGACGAACTGAAGACCGGAGGGCCCAGACACACCCACCAGTCACCTGAAGACCGGAGAGCTCATGCAGGCGCACCGGCCACCTGAAGGCCGGCGCGCTCATTCGGATGCTCGCACCACACATCCATCGCAGATCCTACAAACGAATCCTGCTGTCGCCACCAGGATTCCGGTCAGGATTTCGGCTGGCGGACACCCGGAACGCAGAATTTAAGCTCTCGTGATCTCCGCGGCCACGAGCTCCGCGATCTGCGCTGTGTTCAATGCGGCACCTTTGCGCAAGTTGTCCCCGCAGACAAACAGTTCGAGTGCCGTCGAATCGTCCAGCGACCGGCGTACCCGGCCGACCCAGGTCGGGTCCGTGCCCACCACGTCGGCGGGCGTGGGGAATTCTCCGGCGGCCGGGTTGTCGAACAGTACGACGCCGGGCGCGGTGGCGAGGATCTCCCGCGCCTTGGCGACGGTGACCTCACCCTGGAAACGGGCGTGGACGGTGAGGGAGTGCGTGGTGACGACGGGGACGCGTACGCACGTCACGGCCACGGGAAGCGCGGGGAGCCCCAGGATCTTGCGGGACTCGTTGCGTACCTTCATCTCCTCCGAGGAGAAACCGTCATCGGCGAGGGACCCGGCCCACGGCACCACGTTCAGCGCCACCGGCTCCGGGAACGGCCCGGTGTTGTCCCCGACCACGCGCCGTACGTCACCGGGTTTGGTCCCCAGTTCCGTGCCCGCGACCAGCGACAGTTGCTGGCGCAGGGTGTCGATGCCCGCGCGGCCCGCCCCGCTCACCGCCTGGTAGCTGGACACCACCAGCTCGCGGAGCCCGAACTCGGCGTGCAGCGCGCCGAGCGCCACGATCATGGAGAGGGTCGTGCAGTTCGGGTTGGCGATGATCCCGCGCGGGCGGACGCGCGCCGCGTGCGGATTCACTTCCGGTACGACGAGGGGCACGTCCGCGTCCATCCGGAAGGCGCCGGAGTTGTCGACGACGACCACGCCCTTGGCGGCGGCGACCGGCGCCCACTGGGCGGCGATCTCGTCCGGTACGTCGAACATCGCGACATCGACCCCGTCGAAGGCCTCCTCCGTGAGGGCCACGACCTCGACCTCCTCACCGCGCAGGGCCAGCTTGCGGCCGGCCGAGCGCGGAGAGGCGATCAGACGGATCTCGCCCCAGATGTCGGCGTGCTGGGACAGGATCTGGAGCATGACCGTGCCGACGGCACCGGTCGCACCCACGACAGCGAGCGTCGGCCGTTCGGTCCGCGCCCCGGCACCGGTACGGGCCATCAGCGGCCCGTACCTCCGTACGAGAGGACGGTCATCGTCCGGTGCCTCCGTAGACGACGGCCTCGTCGCTGTCGGAGTCGAGCCCGAAGGCGGTGTGCACGGCGCGCACGGCCTCGTTCACGTCGTCGGCGCGGGTGACGACCGAGATGCGGATCTCGGAGGTCGAGATCAGCTCGATGTTCACGTTGGCCTGGGTCAGGGCCTCGAAGAAGCCGGCCGTGACACCCGGGTTCGTCTTCATACCGGCGCCGACGAGAGAGATCTTGCCGATCTGGTCGTCGTAGCGCAGGGACTCGAAGCCGATGACGTCCTTCGCCTTCTCCAGGGCGTCGATGGCCTTGCGGCCGTCGGTCTTGGGAAGGGTGAAGGAGATGTCGGTGAGACCCGTGGTGGCCGCCGACACGTTCTGCACGATCATGTCGAGGTTGATCTGGGCGTCGGCGATCGCGCGGAAGATCGAGGCGGCCTCGCCGGGCTTGTCCGGGACGCCGACGACCGTGACCTTGGCCTCGGAGGTGTCGTGCGCGACACCCGAGATGATGGCCTGCTCCACCTTCTGGTCCCCTTGCTGTGTCTTCAGAACGAGTGGTTCGCTGCTGACCCAGGTGCCCTGGAGTCCGCTGAAGGACGAGCGCACATGGATCGGGATGTTGTAGCGGCGCGCGTATTCCACACAGCGGTGGAGCAGCACCTTGGAGCCGGAAGCGGCGAGCTCCAGCATGTCCTCGAAGGCGATCCAGTCGATCTTCCGGGCCTTCTTGACCACTCGCGGGTCGGCGGTGAACACGCCGTCCACGTCGGTGTAGATCTCGCACACCTCGGCGTCGAGGGCCGCCGCCAGCGCGACGGCGGTCGTGTCCGACCCGCCGCGTCCGAGTGTGGTGATGTCCTTCTTGTCCTGCGAGACGCCCTGGAAACCGGCGACGATGGCGATGTTGCCCTCGTCGAGCGCCGTACGGATACGGCCCGGCGTGACGTCGATGATCCGCGCTTTGTTGTGGACCGAGTCGGTGATGACACCTGCCTGGCTGCCCGTGAACGACTGGGCGCTGTGGCCCAGGTTCTTGATCGCCATGGCCAGCAGCGCCATGGAGATCCGCTCTCCCGCGGTCAGCAGCATGTCGAACTCCCGCCCGCTTGGCATCGGAGACACCTGCTCGGCGAGATCGATCAGTTCGTCCGTCGTGTCGCCCATCGCGGAAACGACCACGACCACCTGGTGGCCGTTCTTCTTCGCTTCCACGATCCGCTTGGCGACACGCTTGATGCCCTCGGCATCGGCTACGGAGGAACCTCCGTACTTCTGCACGACAAGGCCCACGCGCGCTCCTCGATCAATCCGTCCCTGCACCGCACAACTGCGGTCGGCTCAGTCTAACGAGCGGCCGGAATTCCCCTCCGGGGTATCGCATCGTGAGATGTCCCGCCCACGTAGTGATCACCCGGTCCGTCAGGTCAGCGAGGTCCTCCGGCCGCTCCGGACGGCACCTGCCCGCAGCCGGGACCCGTCACTCGGGAAAGTGCGCGGCGTCACACGGGGGAGGTCTGACTCAACTTTCAAGCACCGGGTTCGACCGCCCGCGTACTCCGTGTCCGCGACGGGGGCGCTGCCGCAGCCGCTGCCGCTGGCGTTACCGCTGCGGAAACTCGTCGAGGAGCGGCTGAGCGTGTGAAGGAGCCGACGGTGTTCGACCAGGGCCCCCGGATGGCGGGCACGCGCAGCAGTCCGGCAGTCCCGTACCTACGACCGCTTCTGGCGCGGCCAGAGCCTGACCGGGCGCCCCGGCCCCGGCTCCGGCTCCGGGCTCCGGCTCCGGGCTCCGGCCTCGGCCTCGCCGCCGTCGAACAGCTGGTGCCGGACGGCGGCGGGGCCGTGGCGTTGCGGAACGCTCCCGGGGCGGCCTGTGCGTCGGGGTCAGCTTGCGGCCGGCAGCAGCGAGGAGTGGTGGTTCTCGATCAGCCAGTGGCCGTTCACCTTCTCGTACTCGAACGTGTAGCGCGCCTCGACGGTGCTCTGCACGCCGGTATCGGGATCGGTGAGCTGGAACTCGTAGAGCCCCGTGTCGATGGCCTCGTTGGCGTCGAGAACCTTGATCACGGTCTGGACCTTCGAGGCCACGGGCTTCTTGGCGAGGAAGCCCTCCATGTAGTCGATGATCCCCGCGCGGGTCGTACGGATTTCGGGCGAGAGGGTGGGGAGCAACACCGCGTCGCTCGCGTACCGGTCGGCGACGATCTCCGGGTCGCCCGTCTCCAGCGCAGCTCTCCAGCCATTGAAGAGGCCGGCGATCTCCGCGGTGGTGGGCGCGGTGCTCTTCGCCTCCGGGCTGGCCGTGCTGACGCCGACGGTGATGGTGCCGGCGGCGACCAGGGCCGCGGCGGTGGCTATGGCCACGCGAGTCCGTATGTGACGCATCACAACTCCTGTACAGGTTAAGTGAGTTGCTCCCGCTTGGTGCCTTCCGGGAGCGCTTCCACTTTCCTCTCGTACTGGCAAAGACCCGCCCAAAAAACGATCAGCGCCTGGCCAAGACTTCCCGGGGATTCAGGGGGAGCCCCGGCCGGCGCGGTCAATCGTGACGGTCAGCCCGCGGCCGGAAGCAGAGAGGAGTGGTGGTCGACGATGAGCCACTCGCCGTCACGCTTCTCGTACGGGTGAACCCCAGGTACGCGAGAACACCCGCTTCTGGCATGCGCGTTCGGGCTCCTTCGCGGGCGCGCAAAGGGGCCCGCTCCTGGCGGGCCCTGGGGTATGCGGGCATCATGTGAGGCTCAACGTCGACGATCTCGGGGGAAGAGTGCTGGCCGAACGACGCCCGCAGACCGGCCTGCTTCTGGCTACCTGCCTCGGCGCAGGTGTGGCTCTCCTGGCCGCGGCCATGCGGACTCAGGAACTGACTCCCGTCCTGGCCAGTGCGGCGCTGCTCCTGATCTCGGTTGCCTACCTGATCTGCGGCGCGATACGCGGGAGACGACTCGGCCACGGGGCGCCAGGTCAGACTCCCTTCTTCCCTGAATTCGACGGCAGGCAGAGCGAATTCCCGCGGTATGCGAGTTCGCCCGAGCCTGAGCGCGGGTCTATGCGGGGATCTGCGCCTCCGGCCGGTTCTGCGCCTCCGGCCGGTTCTACGCCTCAGGCGGGTCAGTCCGGCCCTGGGTCCGGTCCTGGGTCCGGTCCTGGGTCCGGCCCTGGGTCCGGTCCTGGGTCCGGTCCTGGGTCCGGTCCTGGGTCCGGTCCTGGGTCCGGTCCTGGGTCCGGTCCTGGGTTCGGGCCTGCGCCTGGTCCTGAGCCTGTGCCTGCTCCCGTGAGCGACAAGCCTCGCCTACTCACCGTGCTTGCTGAACTGGCGGGAATCCTAAGCCTTCTCGTATCAGTGATCGCGTTGGTCAGGGGATGAAGACGCCGCCCACCTCCGGGTCGGCCGACAGGTCGCTGGCGAACGGGCCTTCCGTGAGGGCGGACCGCTCGTGATCGCGGGTCTCCAGCAGCGCCATGGGCCCCAAGAGCGCGGCGCTGACGGCCCGTTCGAAGGGCAGCACCTGCAACGAGACGTTCCGCGGGCGCGACACCTCCAGCAGGTGGCGCAGCTGCTCGGCGTCCGCCTGGGGGCCGCGCAACACCGCCTCGTAGAGGACGAAGCTCAGGGCCACCGGCGGTCTGCGCTCCGTGAGGATGGCCTGCCGCTCCGTCCGGGCCGCGATCCGGGCATCAACTCCGCGTCACGGGCGTCCACTTCGACGCCGTACGGATCGAGGGCGTACGAGGGGAACGCGTCGCCGGCCTGATCGTCGAGGCGGCGGAGGGCGGGGACGCCGGACCGATCGTCTGCGAGGCGACCGGGTACCGGTGGATGTACTTCCTGCTCGCTCCGGGGGAGGTACGGCGGCACGACTGGCCCCTCGGCGTGCAGCAGTTCGGCGGGAGGAGCACGGTGTCTCTCACCTACATCGGGATCCCGGCGCTGGACGGGAACACCTGGCCGCTGCGGTGGTACAGCGAGCCGACGCCCGAAGTGCCGTATGTGGACGCCGAGTCGCTGCTCGTCGCGGCGGCGGGCCGGTCGGGCTGAGCTCGTGTTCGTGGACCGGTGGCGGAGATGGGGTGCGGGCTGGTCGCGGAGATGGGGTGCGGGCTGGTGGCGGAGGGGGTGCGGGCTGGTGGGACAAATCTGCCGATTACCCGGTCAGTCCTGCACAGCCACGCCCGCCACCTGCGGTTTTCCGCGAGCTTCGGCGGCTCAAGGCCCCCTGGGGGCCTTGATTGGCAGATTTGTGCCACGCACCCATGCAGGCAGGCGCCTACTTGACCGTCCGCAGCCCCAGCGGTTCCGCGATCTCCTCTGCCATGACCTTGCCCGCTGCCTCCGCGAGGGCTTCCTCGCCGAGGTCCTGGTCGGTGTCGAGGCCGTCCAGTTCTTCGAGGGGCTGGTTGAGGCGGACGTGGGCGACCACGGACTGGAGAGCGCGGAGGGTTGCGGAGGCGGTGGAACCCCAGTTGGAGAAGTAGGAGAACTGCCACCACCAGAGGGCTTCCGTGGTGCGGCCGGCGCGGTAGTGGGCCATGCCGTGGCGGAGGTCGGCGATGACGTCGGCGAGGTCGTCGGAGATGCGGGCCGGGACCGGGGCCTTGCGCGGCTCGTAGGGGTCGAAGACCTCCGAGTAGACGTCGATCGGCTCCAGCATCACCGCCAGACGCTCGCGGAGATCGTCCACGTCGGGCTCCGGGCCCAGGTCGGGCTCGTAGCGCTCGTCGGGAAGGATGTCCTCGTGCGCGCCGAGGCGGCCGCCGGCCAGCAGGAGCTGGGAGACCTCCAGGAGGAGGAAGGGGACCGCCGAGTCCGGCTCGTCGCCCTTCGCCACCTCGGAGACGGCGACCAGGAAGCTCTCCACCTGGTCCGCGATCTGGACCACGAAATCGTCCGGATCCTGGCTGGTCGCGTGAAGCGTGGCGTCAGACATCTAGGAGTCGTCTCCCCTCGAAGGCGCGGCCGAGCGTGACCTCGTCCGCGTATTCCAGGTCGCCACCCACCGGGAGGCCGCTGGCCAGGCGGGTGACCTTGAGGCCCATGGGCTTGATCATGCGGGCGAGGTACGTGGCCGTGGCCTCGCCCTCCAGGTTCGGGTCCGTGGCGAGGATCAGCTCCGTGACCACACCGTCGGCCAGTCGGGCCAGCAGTTCCCTTATACGCAGGTCGTCCGGGCCCACACCCTCGATCGGGCTGATCGCTCCGCCCAGGACGTGGTACTTGCCCCGGAACTCGCGGGTGCGCTCGACCGCCACGACGTCCTTCGGCTCCTCGACCACGCAGATGACCGACAGGTCGCGGCGCGGATCGCGGCAGATGTTGCACAGCTCCTCCTGCGCGACATTCCCGCAGGTAGCACAGAAGCGGACCTTCGCCTTGACCTCCATGAGGCACTGCGCGAGACGGCGGACGTCCGTCGGCTCGGCCTGGAGGATGTGGAAAGCGATCCGCTGCGCGCTCTTGGGACCGACGCCGGGGAGCCGCCCCAACTCGTCGATGAGGTCCTGGACCACGCCTTCGTACAACGGACTGCCTTTCCTGGGTCCTCACGTGCGTGCTTCGGCGGTACGTACGTAAGTACCGTAGTTGGCCCTTGCCCCTCTTAGAAAGGCAGACCACGTCTCAGAAATGAGACGCCGTGTCTCAGAACTGCACGCCGTGTCTCAATCGGCACGCCGTGTCTCAGAACGGCAGGCCGGGGATACCGCCGCCGCCGAGGCCCTGGGCGAGCGGGCCGAGCTTCTGCTGCTGGAGCGCCTGCGCGTTCTCGTTCGCCGCCTGGACCGCCGCGACGACCAGGTCCGCGAGGGTTTCGGTGTCGTCCGGGTCCACGGCCTTCGGGTCGATGACCAGGGCCCGCAGCTCACCGGAACCCGTCACCGTCGCCTTCACCAGGCCGCCGCCCGCCTGACCGTCGACCTCGGTGCGCGCGAGTTCCTCCTGCGCGTTCGCGAGGTCCTGCTGCATCTTCTGGGCCTGCTGGAGCAGCTGCTGCATGTTGGGCTGGCCACCACCGGGAATCACGATCAGCTCCTGGTTTCGTACGGCTGTGAGTGCGGGTTTTCCCTCTCGGCACGAGCCTACGTGGTCCGCGGGGCCATCGCTCAAGCACTCTTTCGAGTGAGACGGTCCGGAAGCCTATACCTGATCAAGCCCCACTTCCGGTCGGAAAAGCGATGAAACCTGGGCCATCGCCACCCATTGGGCGGTAAGAAGGTGGCGACGCTCCTGCATCATGCGTCACGTGACGTCACGGAACGTCATCACCGTCGTCAGTAGGGAGTGCCGGGTGAGCCAGCCGGAGATGCAGCCCGAGGGGCCGCCCGAGGACGGCCGGGGCGGGCAGGGCGGGCGCGACGACGGCGCCGCGGGGGCCCGGCCGGGCGGCGACCTGACCGGGCGGCCCTTTCCGCTCGGGGACTGGGGCGAGCCGGCGGAACGGCTCGACGAGCTGTACCGGTGGGTGGAGCACGGGGCGCTCGACACGGCTTCCTGGTATCTCACCGACCGGGTACGCAAGCGGCGCGGGGCGCGGGCGCTGCGGTGCGGGGCCGCGCTGGGCGCTGTCGCCGGGGCCGCGCTGCCGTTGCTCGACCTCACGGGCGTGGTCGGCGGGGTCGCCCCCTGGGGGTACCTGGCGCTGTTGCTCGGGGGCGCGTGCGTCGCGGGGGACCGGTTCTTCGGGGTGACGTCCGGGTGGATAAGGGACGTGGCCACGGCTCAGGCGGTGCAGCGGCGGCTTCAGGTGCTTCAGTTCGACTGGGCGTCCGAGAGTGTGCGGGAGGTCCTGGGGCCGACCGAGGGGACGGCCAGTGAGGCCGCCGATCGGTGCCTCGGGGTGCTGCGGCGGTTCTCGGACGATGTGACGGAGCTGGTGCGGGCGGAGACGGCGGACTGGATGGTGGAGTTCCGGACAGGGTCGGCGCCCATGGGGATCCAGTCGGCCCTGGCCGGGTCGCCCCGGCCCGAGGGCACCCCGCCGGGGCGGTTGCCGTTGCCGCCGGGGACTCGGCCGAACATGCCTCGACAGCGGCCGCCGGAGCCTCGGTAGCGGGGCGGGGCGGGGCGGGGAGGAGTTTCTTCGCCCCCTCCGCCCCTGCCCGTCCCTTGTTCCTGGGGGCTGCCGCCCCCAGACCCCCGCATCGCGCTGGACGCGCTCGTCCTCAAACGCCGGACGGGCTGAAAGTCTCCGCCCTGGCGGGAGGAACCCCGGTTCAGCCCGCGCCGCAGATCCTCAGCCCCACCGGCGTCCCGCACGGCAGGTGCCCGTGCGTGCGGATCACGTCCTGGCCGGCGCCCCGGATGTAGGTGAGAAAGCTGGAGACGAGGGAGTCGACGGGCGGGGCGCCGTAGGTGGAGGCGTACTCGATCTCGCGGTACGGGTAGTCGCTGGTGCCGTGTTCGAGGTCCTCGACGGAGGCGTCGTGCCCGTCGAGGCCGATCCGGTGCAGACCGTCGTAGCCGTTGGCGCCGTTGAGCTCGCTGTAGCCGATCGCGCCGGGAAGCTCGGCCACCGTGCTCAGCACCTGGTCGGTGGAGTCGAGTTCGCAGCGGACGACCGGGGCGGCCGGGTCGTCCTTGTGGACGCAGTCCAGCGAGGAGTTCGCGATCTCGCCGCGCTCCAGCACGCGCCGCTGGAAGACCTGCCGGGTACCGGAGTTGGCGTCCCTGCTGACGAGGAGGACGGGCAGGTCGGGGCCGTCGAGCTCCGTCCAGTTCTTGATCTCGCCGCGGTAGAGGCGGCGTACGTCCTCGAGCGAGATGTTCATGAGGGGGATCTTGTTGTTGACGACCAGGGCGAAGACCGAGACGGCGACGCGGTTCTCGCGAAGTCTGTCGTAGCTGTCCGGCTTGGGCCCGTCGGAGAGGGCGATGACGGGCGGCGAACCGTTCTTGGACTTGGCTCCGGCGCTGTTCAGATCCCGCATGCCCGCCTGGCTGCCGTGCGCGTCCACCGTGATGTCGGCGCCCCCGCAGTCGTCCTCGTACTTCTCGGCCAACTCGCGCATCACGGGCGCGAATGCGGTCGAGCCGGTGACCGTCAGGCTGCCCGTCTCGCATCCGATCGGAGGCCGGGTGTCGTCCCGCATCACGACGATCAGCGCGAGCGTCACCACGCACACGGTCAGCAACGCGGTGATCAGCTGGGCCGCACGGCTGAACAGCGGCGGCCGGTCGTCCGGTGTCATGGCACGGTTGGGCCGGACCTCGCCGTCCCTGATACCGCCGATGATCCGAATCGGACTCCCCACGTCGCCGCCCGAAAGCAGCACCAGCAGCTTGAAGTGCTCGCCCCGGTTGAGCGGAACGCGCGGGATGAGCAGGGTGTTGTCCTCGTAGGCGAGGCCCGCGGCCCGAGTGAAGTGGTCCATCAGATGGTCGGTTCCGGCCGGCTGGGTGACGGACACGCCCCGGATGACGCGGTCCGTGAACACCGCGGTCAGACCGTGCCGTTCACGGCTCGTGTAGTCGTCGCCTGCGATGCTCTGCGAGCCGTCGTTCTCTATCCGCAGCAACACGAGCGTGGCGTCGGCCATGCCGGGCGCCTCGTCGAACCATCCCTGCCGGACGTTCGCACGCCCCGAACGCGCGCCGTCGCCCACCGGGTTGTCCATCTGCACCCGGTAGCCGATCCGCTTGCGGCGCGGCACCCGGCGCTCGTACCAGACCATCACGGCGGAGGCGACGACACCGATCACGGCGGTCCCGACAGCCACCACATTCTCTGCGCTCAGCCACTCCACTTGAGCCACTCCCCCGCGCCCGATGATCCGCACACGGTAGGGCGCGGATCACCCGCGTCGGGGAACCGCCGGGAGACGCCAGGTGAATTTCCTGAGGTGCCGTCAGCCACTCTTCGTGTACATCCCCCGCTCGGTCACCCGCTCTTCGTGTACGTCAGCGCCTCGCCCGACTCCGTGTTCACGCGGCGCAGGCTGCCGTCCGGGAGGAGCGTGACCTCGGAGGCGGCGCCCGGGGAGCAGGCGGAGGCCGGTTCGCCGACGGTGACCTCGGAGGGACCGATCTCCAGCGGCCCGTCGGCAGTCGGGGCCTCGGCCAGCGCGGCCTGGAAGACGCAGTGGTACGTGCCGCTGCCGGCCGGGCCGTCCGCGGTGAGCGAGAGGACCGTGTCACCCACCTCGCCCTGCTGGATGACCAGTTGGCGGGTGTTGGAGCCCGAGTCGTTGTCGATGCCGGAACTCCAGGTGCCGAGGTACGCCTCCGGAATGGTGCCGCTCTCGGACGCCTGCGTCGTGGGCGAGGCGCTTGCGCTGGTCGGGGACGGCTCGGGGGTGGCCGGGCCGGGTGTCACGGGCGCGCCGGCGTCGGCCGACGGCTTGGCGTCGTCGGTCGTGTCGCTTCCGCCGCCACTCATCAACGCGTAGACGGAGCCGCCCGCGCCGAGCGCGACGATCAGCGCCACGACGATCAGGGCGGCGGTGGAGCGGCTGCTTCTCCCTGAGCGGTCGGGCTGGGGGGTGAAGGGAGAGAAGGGGGCAACTCCGGGTCCGTACGGGGATGTTGGCCCCGGCGGCTGGGTCCAGCCGCCCGACTGCGGATAGCCGTACGCGGGGTGCGGGGCCTGCGGCGGGCTCGCCGACTGCTGCGGATGCAGCTGCGTGTACGAATGCGGCTGCGGCTGCGGATTCGGCTGGGCGTACGGATGCGGCTGCTGTTGGGGATAGCCGTACGCGGGGTGCGGGGCGGGCGGCGGGGCGGGCGGGGGCGGCACTTGGCCCGACCCCGTACCCGTACCCGTGCCCGTACCCGTGCCCGTGCCCGTGCCCGTGCCCGCGATCATCGTGGGCAGGTGATCCGCAGGAGCCGGCTGTCCCGACGGGGACGGGGCCGGGGGCAGGGACGGGGACGGGGACGGGGTCGGGCCTTCGTCGGAGGAGGCGGGGGCGTGCTCCGGGGAGGGCTGGGGCGGAGTCGCAGGCCTCCCCGGCGGCTTGGACAGGTCCGGGGTCGGAGCCGAGCGCGGGGCCGGAGACGAAGTGGGGGTCGGAGTCGGAGTCGGAGTCGGACCAGGGGGCGGGGTCGGAGACGAGGGCGGTGCGGCCGGGACGCGTGCCAGTCGTGTCGTCGGGGCCCCCGATCCCGGCCCCTCGTCCGGGTCCTCCGTGTCCAGCAACTGCACGGCGTGCCGCCCGAGTTGGGCCACCAGCGCACTCGGCAGCCAGGGATCGCGCGATCGCCCGTCCGAGACGGTGTCCTCCGCGCCGGACAGCTCCAGGATCTCGCCGAGCCCGGGCCGGGCGGCGGGATCCTTGCGCAGGCAGGCGCGTACGAGGTCGACGAGGCCCTCCGGAATCCCCTCCAGGTCGGGCTCCTCCTGCGCGATGCGGAACATCAGCGCGTGCGCACCGGAGTCGGCGCTACCGAAGGGAAGGGCGCCCGTCGCGGCGTACGCGAGGACCGAGCCCAGGCAGAACACGTCGCACGCGGGCGTGATGCGGTCACCACGGACCTGCTCGGGGGCCATGAACCCGGGCGAGCCGACGAGCGCGCCGGCGCGCGTGAGGCCGTTCTCGGTCACGGTCTCCAGGGCGCGCGCGATCCCGAAGTCGATGACGCGGGGCCCGTCGATGGTGACGAGGACGTTCGAGGGCTTGAGGTCCCGGTGGATCAGCCCCGCGGCGTGGATGTCCTGGAGGGCGTGTGCGAGCCCGGCCGCGAGGATGCGTACCGACCGCTCGGGGAGTGCCCCGTGGTCGTGGCCCACGACGGTCTGCAGGGTGGGCCCCGCGACGTAACCGGTGGCCAGCCAGGGGATCTCGGCCTCGGTGTCCGCGTCGAGCACGGGCGCCGTCCAGTACCCGCCGACCTTCCGCGCCGCCAGCACCTCCTGCCGGAACCGCGCCCGGAACTCCTCCTGCTCGGCAAGTTCCCGGCGCACCAGCTTGACCGCGACCGTACGCCCCCGGTCGGACCGGGCGAGATACACGTGCCCCATCCCGCCGACGCCGAGCCGCGCCAGCAGCCGATACGCCCCGATCCTCCCCCAGCCTCCGGCCGGGGGGACCCCCAGCGGATCCCCCGCCCCCAGCTTCTCCATGCTTGCGCCCACCCTCCCCCGCACCTGTGCTACAGGCTGAGGATAGTGCGGCCGAACGGGGCGGCGGGCGGAGCGGTGTCTACGGTTCCGTAACGGGGTCTTCCGGTTCTGTGTCTACGGTTCCGTAACGGGGTGCTCCGTTTCTGTGCTTACGGTTCCGTAACGAGGTGTTCCGTTTCTGTGCCCCGGCAGCGCTGTCCGTAGTCATGGCGTCGCGCGCCGCCGAAAGGCTTTCCAACACCCGTACGGCGTCCGCGAGTCCGTCCTCCCCAAGGGCCTCGGCCAGCCGCTCGGCCAGGTCCGCGTGGCCGGGGCCGATCTTGGTGATGGCGGCGCGGCCCTCCTCGGTGGGGTGAGGAGTTTGGCGCGGCGGTGGGCGGGGGCGGGGAGGTACTCGGCAAGCCCCTTGTCGGCCAGCAGGTCGGCAATGCGCTGCACGCTCGGTCGGGTGATGCCCATCGCGCGGGCGATCCCGGAGACGGGCAGCGGCTCGCGGAGTACCGCGCCGAGCACCTGCCACCAGGCGGCGGTAAGCCCCGGCGGGCCGGGCCAACTCCTCGGCCACGGAAAGGAACTGGCCGTTGAGCCGGAAGACGCCGAGTGCGCTGCGGCTCAGCAGGTCCTGGCGCGCTCGCCTCACTGCCCGGCCTTTTCGAGTACGGCGTAGGCGGCGGGGTCGGAGTCGTGGAACAGCCGGTACCAGGCGTCCAGCACCTCGCCCTCGTACACACCGGGGGCCCGAAGACCTCGCAGGCGAAGGCGACGGGTTCCGTGGGGCCGGCGGGGCGAGGTCGGGCTGGATGCGGGCGCCGCCGACCGTCGTCACGGGCTCCCGGGTGGGGCCGACGGTACGGATCTCGCGGCCGGCGCGGGCGAGGTAGGCGGTGGTGTGACCGCGTGAAGCCCGACAGACTGTCGTGGAATGCCCCCGGCCACAGACAAGGCGCCCATGTCGCGCCCGCCTCGTGGACATTTACGCTTCGCCGCATGACCCCTCAGCCCAGCCCCCAGGCCGGCGCCGCCGTGAAGGCCGCGGACCGTGCGCACGTGTTCCACTCCTGGTCCGCGCAGGAGCTCATCGACCCGCTCGCCGTCGCCGGTGCGGAGGGGTCGTACTTCTGGGACTACGAAGGCAAGCGGTATCTGGACTTCACCAGCGGGCTCGTCTTCACCAACATCGGGTACCAGCACCCGAAGGTCGTCGCCGCGATCCAGGAGCAGGCCGCAGCCCTGTGCACGTTCGCGCCCGCCTTCGCCGTGGAGGCGCGTTCGGAGGCCGCCCGGCTGATCGCCGAGCGGACCCCGGGCGACCTGGACAAGATCTTGTTCACCAACGGGGGCGCGGAGGCCGTCGAGAACGCGACGCGGATGGCTCGACTGCACACCGGGCGCCCGAAGGTCCTCTCCGCGTACCGCTCGTACCACGGCGGCACCTCCACCGCGATCAACCTCACCGGCGACCCGCGACGCTGGCCGAACGACAGCGGCGCGGCGGGTGTCGTCCACTTCTGGACACCCTTCCTCTACCGCTCCCCCTTCCACTCGGAGACCGAACTGCAGGAGTCCGAGCGGGCGCTTCAGCACCTTGAGGACACGATCGTCTTCGAGGGACCGGGCACGATCGCGGCCGTGATCCTGGAGACGGTTCCGGGTACGGCGGGCATCATGACGCCACCGCCGGGCTACCTCGCGGGGGTGCGCGCGCTCTGCGACCGGTACGGGATCGTCTTCATCCTGGACGAGGTCATGGCCGGGTTCGGGCGTACGGGGAAGTGGTTCGCCGCCGATCACTACGGCGTGACGCCGGACCTGATGACCTTCGCGAAGGGGGTGAACTCCGGGTACGTACCGCTGGGCGGTGTCGCCATCTCCGGTGCGATCGCGGAGACCTTCGCGCGGCGGCCGTACCCCGGCGGTCTGACGTACTCCGGGCACCCGCTGGCCTGTGCCGCCGCCGTCGCCACGATCAACGTGATGGAGGAGGAGGGGATCGTCGAGCAGGCCGCGCATATCGGGGAGACGGTCATCGGGCCCGGGCTGCGGGAACTCGCCTCGCGGCATCCGAGCATCGGTGAGGTGCGGGGTACGGGGGTCTTCTGGGCCCTTGAGCTGGTACGGGACCGGGAGACCCGGGAGCCGCTGGTGCCCTACAACGCCGCCGGGGCGGACAACGCTCCCATGGCCGCGTTCGGCGCCGCCGCCAAGGCGGGCGGTCTGTGGCCCTTCATCAACATGAACCGCACCCATGTCGTGCCGCCGTGCAACATCACCGAGGGGGAGGCCAAGGAGGGGCTCTCGGTACTGGATGAGGCGTTGGCTGTGGCGGACGAGTACGTGGTGTGACGGGGTTGGCCTGAACACGCTCGTCCGCGAACGCACGCCGGACGCGCGAAAGATCTCCAGCTCGAATGGACGGGAAGGGGCGGAGGGGGCGGAGGGGGCGAGAGACCTCCCCCCTGCCCCCACCGCGTAAGGTGACTGGCTCCTGGACATACGCGACAAGGGGAGTCCCACACCATGCCCGGCACCGGCGCCAAAGGCGCCGTAACCCGCAGCACCCTGCGCCAGCAGCTCGCGGACGCGCTCCGTGACGAGGTGCTGGCCGGCCGCCTCCAGCCGGGCCAGGCATTCACGGTGAAGGAGATCGCCGAGCAGTACGGCGTCTCCGCGACCCCGGTCCGCGAGGCACTGGTCGACCTGTCGGCACAGGGCCTGCTGGAGGCGGACCAGCACCGCGGCTTCCGGGTGCACGAGTACTCCCCGGCCGACTACCGCGGCATGATCGAGGCGCGGAGCCTCGTCACGGACGGCATCTTCCGGTCCATCACCGTCGGCGTCATGGACCAGCCCCAGGACCCCCGCACCACCGCCACCCTGGTGGGCGTCCGCCGCCGCGGCGAGGAGGCCCGGCGTGCCGCCGCCGCCGGCGAGCTGAACATCCTGATCGGCTACGACCTCCGCTTCTGGCGCGAGCTGAGCGGCCTCTTCGGCAACCCCTACCTCGCCGACTTCCTGCACCGGCTGCGCATCCAGTCCTGGGCCTGCGCGGTCCAGCACCTGCGCGAGGTGGCCGACCTCAAAGGTCATCTGTGGTCGGCCCACACGGAACTGGTAGACGCCCTCGTCCGCCGCGACTCCGCGGAGGCGCACGCGATCGTGACGGCGTACAACGCGCACTCGCTCGCGCTGATCGAGCGCCTGGCCGCCGAATGAGGCACTTGGGCGCCGCATGACGCGCCTGGGCGCCGCATGACGCGTTTGGGCGTCGAATGACGCGTTTGGGCGTCGAATGACGCGCTTTGGACGCCGAGTGATGCGGCCCGGCCGCCGGATGAGCGGTCTGCGCGGCCCGGGGCCGGAGATCATTTGGCCGTCCCGCGTTTGAGGACGAGCTCTTCGGGCGATCGGAGGTTCGGGGGCGCAGCACTCAGGAGCGGGCCCGTCCGGGCCACCACCGGGAAGCCGACTTGCGCACCGAGGCCTGACCAGGACCGCCGCGAGCATTACGCTTCCCTGACCACCGTGCACACCAAGGAGTTAGAGGAGCCGTCTGTTGGCCTGTGACCTGTGGCTGGTCCCGCTCGTCGACGTGTTGTGCCACACCCCCGACAATCCCTTCGCCGAAGAACTCGCGCTGTACGACAAGACGCTGGCGGAGGCAGGACTCCCGCCGGTCCCTGTGTACGCGTACATGCCGGGCCTGTCCGGCGACGTGGCCCCGGTCGCGGGGTTCGACTACGACGCCCTGCACTTCCTGCGCCGCGCGTACCTCCTTCAGATGTGCGGCCTCGCGGTGACACCTGTGGACGAACTCGGCGGCGACTACGAGCAGTTGCTGGAGATGTTCGGGACGAACGCCCAGCAGTCGCACCTGGTCTGGCACTACGACCACGCGGGCGCGTACGTCCCGGTCGACTTCCCGCACCCGCTCGCCAACGACGAACTCCTCGCGGGCGGCGGCCCCCTGGGCTCCTCCCAGACGCTGCTGCGCGAACTCGAGTTCGTCGCCCCGTCGATCGGCATCGACCCGGCGAACCCACCGGCCGCCCCACAGCCCCCCATGGCCCCGACCGACCTTGAGGAACCGGCGGCCCCCGCCCCCTACGACGCCAGCCCCTTCGCCCGCGAACGCCACGTCTGGCTGGGCCTGCACGCGGCCGCGACCCGCAGCCTGGCACAGGGGTCGATGATCGTCTTCAGCTGAGCTGTGCAGGCCGAACAAGACGGGCGGGGGTGAGGCCCGGTGATACGGACCTCACCCCCGCCCTTCCCCGTCACCGCTGTCGCGGCAACCTGATCGTCCGCACAAGCGGCATGTCCGCGTACAGGTCCGGATCCGTGGTCACCACATGGCGGCCGTCCGGCCAGTCCGCCGTAGGCCGGGACAGATGGACCGCGTGGCCGAGCCGCCACTCCACCCCGTCGCGCAGCAGCGCGCCCACGGTGGACGCACCTGCGAAGTCCAGCTCGACGATCTCGGCGGCGGGCAGGGCGCCGACGTGCTCGGCCAGCCCCTTCCGCCGACCGTCGGCGGCGGCGAGGCAGAGCGCGGGAACGTACACGTGGCGGGTGGGCCCGTGCTCGGTGTTCGAGATGAACTGTGACGCGAGCGAGTTCCCGGAGCCGAGCGCGAGCAGCGCGGTCTCGTCGAAGACCACGGCCGTCGAGCCCGCCCTCGCCCCGCTCACAGGCTGTCCACGGGCCGACCGGCCTCCAGGTCCTGCCAGACCTTCTCGGCCCTGTCGTGGTCCTCGTCGGTGAGCGTCACACCGAAGTGCGTCTCGCAGTACGCCTTGCTCTCCTCGTACCGCTTCCGCAGCTCTTCCTTCGTGGGCGTCGCGCCCGCCAGCTCGGCGATCAGATCGCGCATGGTCATCCCGCGCTCGCGGGCGAGCACCATGAGGCGGTCACGGACAGCGGGGTCGACCTTGACGGTGGTGTCAGCCATGACGAAAGTATACCTCCGGTATACCGTGTCAGGCCGCTCAAGCAATACGGTCATCGCATCCTTCTCGGTTGGGTTGACCCGGCCGCAGGGACGCACGGCCGGGAGTCTTCGTGGACCTACGCGGGCGCCGCCCGCCCGCTCAGCAGCGCGCGGGCCAGTGCGCCGCCCCGGCGCGCGGCGTCCCGGTAGGCGGGCGCGCCGGGTTTGCGAATCTCGGCGGTGCTGCGGATCTCGGCGGTGCTGCGGATCTCAACGGTCGTGACCGGAGTCGCTGTCGGCGCAGGGCCGGCCGGGCACTTGCGGCGCAGGCGGTCCTCGACGAGGGCCCGAGCCGAGTACACCGGAGACGGCAGCCCCTGCGTCAGCGCGGCCCGCACCGCCGCGCTGCTCGCGCCTCGCTCCCACCACTCCTCCACCAGCGGCGCGAGCCGCAAGGCCTCCGCCGCGCCGAGCGCGAGCCGGGGTTCGGCGCGGCCGAGCGAGCCGAGCAGCTTCGCGGCGAGCGCCGTGCGCTCGCTCTGCGACGGCGGTGCCGACGCCGACGTCGACTCCGCTGCCAAATCCGCTGCCGACTCCGCCGTCGGCGGGGAGGGAGGTTCTTGTTCCCTGGTCTTTTCTCCCGAAGGGAGCGGGCCCGAGGCCGCGGATTCCGACTCGCCGGAGGCCAGGTTCTGGATTTTTTCGGGTTCACCCGAGGGTGGTTCGTCGTCGTACGGAGTGTCGAACACCTCGTACACGGTGAAGAGTTGGCCGCTCTCCGGGTTCTTGTGCAGCACCCGCCGCAGATACCTGGATTCCTCCAGCTCATGCAGGGCCGCCGCGATCCGCGCCCGCCCTTCCTTGCGCTGCTCGGCGAGCGTACGGATGGTGGCGCGGGCGCCGTTCGGGAGGCTCAGGAGGTACGTCAGTACGCCGACCGCGCACCAGGAGATGCTCCGGTCACGGAGGAGGGCGTTCGCGAAAACTGAAAAGGCGCGCGTGGGCGTCGTACGATGAATACGCATCCGGAGGGCTTTCTCCTGGTGTCGAGCCCCCGGGTGTTGGCGCACCGCGGGGGCGTTTCGTTGGCGTGACTCTATGGGCACGCACAGCGACGAAAGCAAGCCGCAACTACCTTTTCCCAGGTGGAAGTTCGCGTTCTTCATCCCTGGGAGTGAATCGGACGCCCCTGCGGTCAGCGGATCTGGGACAGGCCCTTCTGAAGGTCCTCGGCGTTCATGATCGGGCTGACCTCGACCTTGGCGTTGAACTGGGTGAGGAACGGCTCACCGACAGGAGGCAGGTCGGAACTGTCCTTCATGTCGAAGACCAGGAGGCAGGTTCGGCGACCGTCCAAAGGCGCGAAGTACGCCGCCTCGGGCTTGAGTTGGTCCACGATCTCCTTGATCAGCTCCGGCATCTTGCCGCTGCGGATCGCTTCGTTCGACTTCTCCGTGTCCAGAGTGGCCTTGAGCAGGACGCGCATCGCACTCACCTTCTTCTGATCGACTCTTCTGGTCGACTTCTTCTGGTCGACGCACGTGCGTTTGCGTTTTCAGCCTATGCCCGTTATGAGAGGTATGCCCACTCCTGCGACTGGAGTGCGGAACGCAACAGCAGCGTGTGCACGAGGCGGCCGTCGACGCCTGGCCGATGGCGCCAACTCAGCGGCCAGGTCTGCCCACCGAGGGCGGGCACGGGGACGTACGAGACGTGGTTCGGGCCCGCGGTGAGCCGGGTGACGCCGTCCGGCCACGCGCGGTGCGACGTGCTGCCGACCGGGACCAGGAAATACACGGCGCGGCGCCCGTTCGCCTCCTCGACCACCGGGCCGGGGTCACCGCCTGTCATCCGCGCGAGGGTGTCCGCGAGGGTTCGGCCGTCGTCGCCGTCCACGCGGACCGCGTCGAACTGGACGCCCGCCTTGCGGAGTTGGATGCCGGTGACCGGGATCCAGTCAGGGATGAATGGGGGTTCGTCGAGGTTTGTTTCGTGACTTTGTGTATCCATGGGGACAGTTTCCGCAGGCGGGGCTAGCGTTTTCCATGACTCTGCGTCGACCATCGGCAACGGTGTGCGTAGCGCCTGTTCCAGACCGAGGAGTACGCGCGGGCGTTGATCGGCGGCGGCTATCCGCCGGTGTCCGAGCAGAAGCGGGAGGAGCTGGTCGAGGCGCGACTGGTCCGCAGGCGGCTCTTCGAGCGGGAGCCCGCCCCGATGATCGAGCTGATCCTCGAAGAGAGCGTGCTGCGGCGGCCGTTCGGCAGCTGGGAGGTCCTGCGCGGGCAGCTGCGCTCGCTCGCCGAGGACGCGGGCAGGGACAATGTCTGCGTGCAGGTTCTGCCGCTGGACCGCGGGCTGCGCGGAACGTACGCGGGCGCTTGCGGCCCCATGAAACTCGTGGTGACCAAGGAGCACGACCACGTCATCTACCTGGAAGTCGAGGACCAGGGCATCCTCGTCAGCGATCCGCCGGAAGTGGCCCAACTGGCGCACCGCTATGCGAAGATCCGCGCACAGGCGCTCAGTCCCGACGAGTCACTGAGCCTCATCGAGCGGTTGGCAGGAGAAGAACGATGACCCGCACCGGAACCCTGCGGTGGTTCAAGTCCAGCTACAGCGACGGCGGCGGTGGCGACTGCGTGGAAGTCGCCCTCGACTGGCACAAGTCGACGTACAGCGACGGCGGCGGCGGCAACTGCGTCGAGGTCGCCGCCTGCCCCCACACCATCCACATCCGCGACTCGAAGAACCCCGGCGGCCCCCACCTCACCGTCTCCGGCGAAGCCTGGACCGCCTTTCTCGCCGACCGCAGTTGAGATGACAGCGGTGCTGTCCCCCTTACCTTTATGAACGGCGGGGAAAGTCTCCTTGGGCCGTGCGGTACAGGCCGATCGAGAGGAGGGCGGCGGATCCCGCCCAGGAAAGGATGTCGGAGGACTCTGCCGCAGGCCACGCCCACCAATGGGCTGCCTGTTCCGGTCCGTAGCCGAAGACTGAGACGATCAGGGCGACCAGCGTCGGAATCACCGTTGAGGCGTGGGTGCCAAGAGTCGCTCTGCCGATGAGGGCGAGCCCGGTGTAACAGACCAGGTTGCGGACGGCCGACTCGACAATGGAGTCATTGAAACCGCTGATCCATCCTGCCGTGACCGGGGCTGCCACAGCGGCCGTTGCCGCCACCACCGCGACGGCGAGCAGAGAATCGAGAGCGGCAATTCGTCGTAGCGCTGTCATCTCGATGGGTGTGGGCGTGCCGTAGCACGTGTTCAGGGCGATGGCCGGAGCCAGTGGGGCGAAGAGAATGAACGGGACGTTCGCCGATGTCGCCCCGCCCAGCTGGGGCAGCGGCAGACTGCTGTTGCCCAGGACAAGGGTCAGAGCCCAGAATCCGACTGTGACGATCATGAGCAGCGTCACGCGCCGCGTGTGGAGCCACCATGTCATCGCGGCATGCACCACACGCGGGTGAGGGTGGCGCGGTACCAGTCCTTCTGGCTGGTCAGGCTGGAGTCGAGGACGTGTGCGACGGGTTCCCAGGTCCGTGGGTCGGAGCGGAGGCGGACTTCCTGCGCACTCATGCCGGCCCGAACGGCAAGCCAACTGCTGAGCTCATCCTGTGAGTCGAAAGCCTGTTGTGCGGCCTTGGCCGGGTCCACCGGGCAGTTCGCATTGCTGTCGTTGTGTGGACTGTTGACCAGGACCACGGTGAGATCGGCTATGAGACTGGTCATGATGTCCTGGCTGGTGAAGCCCGGATCCTGCCTGACCGTGACCGTCCACTGCTTCTGCCCGGGCTGCTGGTTGCTCTCCGTGATGACGTCCGGTGGCGTGACTCCGACGAGACGAAGGCGTTCGACCGCCGTGCTCACGGTACGGGCCGTCTCGACGAGACGGGGCGCGTGCTCGGGCCAGACACACACCCGCGTGCCCTGAGAGTTGGCGCAAACCAGATCAGACACCGGACGCGCCTGGATCGCATCGGGGCCGAGTTTGTTCACGAGGCTGACGCCCTCAGCAGTGGTGGCCAAGGCAGCGATCACCGCCAGTGCGGCACCCATGTACGGGACTGATCTGGGCAGGTTCCCCAGACGCGGTGTGTGCCGGGAAGCAGCCGTGGCAGCGAGCGCCAAGGCGGCCAGGCCGACAGCCAGAAGGCCAGGCGCCACGATGCCCCCCGGGTCAACTGCGGAGGTGTTCATACAGCAGCCGGAGGCCGGCCGAGTGAGATGGCGCAGCCACAGAGGCTCCAGCGCCGGCGGGTACACGTTCCACAAGTAGTCGCCGACCAGCACCACCGGGACGGCGGCCACCGTGGGCAGCCACATTCCGATCGCGTATCCGGCGATGACATGGGCGCACAGGATGACGGCGGCCGACGCGAGGATCCGGGCATCCGGCCACCCCGGAGCCGACCTCATATGCAGGCGAGCTACAGCGAGTGCCGTCGCGAGGGCGAGAAAGCCCAGCAGCACGACCGGCGCGAGCGACGCTACGGCGATCTGCCATCCGTTGCGGGTCGGGGTCCCGTCTCCGATTCCGGCGCGGCGGAGTCTTCCGGCTTCCCAGGCGGCACACGCCGCGGTCACCGGGGCGATGAAGTTCAAAGCGGAGGCCGCCTTGGCGGTGGCCGCGGTCCAGTAGCCGTCCAGGTCCCCGGCGACGTAGTCCGAGGAGACGTAGAGGACAACGATGCCAAGAAGCAGGGGAGCGACGAGAACAGCCGAGTTGGCACGGGGGTGGAGGCGGAACATCACCACGCTTCGCCCCCACCGAGAACAGCCGTGTAGGCACCGTCCGCAATTCGGCCCGCTGCCGTGTCGTTCGGGGCCTGGGCGTAGAACTCCTTGACGGTACCGCTGAATCGGATCATCCCGTCCGACAGGACGACGACGTGGTCATAGACCTCGGAAAGGTCCTCGGTCTGGTGTGTGGAGACGACAATGTCGGCGCTCTCGGAGAGCTGCTCGACGACCTTCCGGAACGTGCCCCGCTGCGCGGGGTCGAGACCCGCTGTCGGTTCGTCCATCAGAACGAGCCGGGAAGAGTGCACCAGCGTCTGGGCCACGCCGACCCGATGCAGTTGTCCGCCGGACAGCGATGCAGTCTGCTGCCCTGCCTTTTGGGCGAGCCCCACACGCTCGAGTGCCTCCAAGGCTCCGTCCCACGCGTCACGTCGTGACATGCCCTTGAGCCACCCGGCGTAGGCAACCTGTTCCTGGCACGTCATACCGGGAACAGGAGTGATCTGCTGAGGCATCCACCCGACCTGCCGCCGATAGCCACGCAGTTGGGACCGCACGGCGGGGTTGAGCCCGGCGAAGGAGACGGTGCCCGACCGGGGTTTCAAGGCAGAGGCGGCAAGAGCCAGAAGCGTGGTCTTGCCCGCACCGTTGGGCCCCAGCAACACGGTGCGGCCCGCGGGGAAGGCGAAGCTGAGTCTGTCGAGGACGACCGGGCCCCGCCGATACTGGTAAGTGCAGGTGGCGAACTCAACAGACACAGCCTCACAGCCTTCTTACAGAAAATGATGATCTTTCAGTGCGCTTCCCGGGTCAAGGCTGGGCATGCCGCTGGGAGCGCCCCCGGCGTGGCCGAAGCCTCACCGGGGGCGCTCCCTATGGTTGTACGGGGGTACGGGTCGTTCCCGCCGTACTAGATGAACGAGTTGATCTCGATCGTCTCGTCGCGGCCCGGGCCGACGCCGATCGCGGAGATCGGGGCGCCGGACATGTCCTCCAGGGCCTTGACGTAGGCCTGGGCGTTCTTCGGGAGGTCGGAGAAGGACTTCGCCTTGGTGATGTCCTCGGACCAGCCGGGCAGGGTTTCGTAGATCGGCTTCGCGTGGTGGAAGTCGGTCTGGGAGTACGGGAGTTCCTCGACACGCTTGCCGTCGATCTCGTACGCCACGCAGACCGGGATCTCCTCCCAGCCGGTCAGCACGTCCAGCTTGGTGAGGAAGAAGTCGGTGAGGCCGTTGACGCGGGTCGCGTAACGGGCGATGACCGCGTCGAACCAGCCGCAGCGGCGGTCGCGGCCCGTCGTGACGCCCCGCTCGCCGCCGATGCGGCGCAGCGCGTCGCCGTCCGCGTCGAAGAGCTCGGTCGGGAAGGGGCCCGCGCCGACCCGGGTCGTGTACGCCTTGAGGATGCCGATGACGCGGCTGATCTTCGTCGGGCCGACGCCCGAGCCCGTGCACGCCCCGCCCGCGGTGGGGTTCGAGGACGTGACGAACGGATACGTGCCGTGGTCGATGTCCAGGAGCGTGCCCTGGCCGCCCTCGAAGAGGACGACCTTGTTGTCGTCGAGCGCCTTGTTGAGGAGCAGCACGGTGTCGGCGACGTACGGCTTGAGCCGGTCCGCGTAGGCCAGCAGTTCCTCGACGACCTGGCCGACCTCGATGGCGCGGCGGTTGAAGACCTTGGTGAGGAGCTGGTTCTTGCCGTCGAGGGCCGCTTCGACCTTCTGCGTCAGGATCGACTCGTCGTACAGGTCCTGGACGCGGATGCCCACGCGGTTGATCTTGTCCGCGTACGTCGGGCCGATACCGCGTCCGGTGGTGCCGATCTTCCGCTTCCCGAGGAAGCGTTCCGTCACCTTGTCCACCGTCACGTTGTAAGGCGTGATGATGTGCGCGTTTCCGCTGATGAGGAGCTTGGACGTGTCGACGCCTCGCTCGTTCAGTCCGTTCAGCTCGGAGAACAGGACCGACGGGTCGATGACGACTCCGTTTCCGATGACCGGAGTGCACTCCGGTGTGAGGATTCCGGAAGGGAGGAGGTGGAGGGCGTACTTCTGGTCGCCCACGACTACCGTGTGGCCGGCGTTGTTGCCGCCCTGGTAGCGCACCACATAATCCACGGAACCGCCGAGCAGGTCCGTGGCCTTTCCCTTGCCTTCGTCACCCCACTGAGCACCGAGCAGCACAAGTGCGGGCACGCGCGTACACCCCTTCCGGGCGGGGCATGTCCAAGGTCGGGGACGTACGCGACCGATGCCTGTGCACGGTTGCGTATGCCGGCGACCTTCTTTGGCCGCGACCCTTCGGACCGGATGCCCCGGAATAGACCAAGCCCCTGGCGCAATAGCGCAAGGGGCTCTTGCACAAAGATGCTACCCGAGGAAGCGAGGCATGACCGAGGTGGCGCCTTCCGACCAGCTCCTGGTGGTCATCGACCCGGTCGCCCATCGCAGTGACGGTGAGTCGGTACGGATCGCAAAAGACGTGCTCAGCGCCGGTGCGGCCACGAAAGTGTGCCTCCCGGCCGGGCCTGAGGAATTTGCTCGCGCGCTCGCCCGTCGCGGGTCGCGACGGCCCGTTGTCGTAGGGGACGACCGGGCGCTGCTGCGCGCGGTGTCGCTTTTGCACCGGCAGCGGGCGCTGGGGGCGTGCGCGGTGTCCCTCGTGCCGGTGGGGGGTGTGCTGTCGCTCGCCCGGTCGCTGGGGGTGCCCATGGGGGCGGTCGCGGCGGCCCGGGCCGTGCTCGACGGGAGGGAGCGGCGAATGGATCTGCTGGTGGACGACAGCGACGGGGTGGTGGTGGGGACGCTGCGGATTCCGTCGGTGGCCTTGCCCTCTCCGGGTGCGGTCCCCTTCTCCGGCCCCGGCGAGGGCTCCGGCTCCGGCTCCGGCTCCGGCCCCGGGGAGTCGGCCGCCGCCCGGCCGCCCTGGCTGCGGACCTGCCAGTCGCTGGTCCGCACCCTTGCCTCGCGGCCGGGGCGCCTGATCGCCGCGCCCGCGCCCGAGGCCTCGCGGCCCTCGCGGCTGCGGGTCGAGGTCGACGGGGTGCTCGTCGTCGACCTCGACCAGCCCGTGGAGTCGGTCTCCGTCACGCCGGGGGTGCTCGGCGGTGCGGAGGTCGAGGTGCGGCCGGTGTCCCTGGGGGCCGCGGTCGCGCCGATACGGGTGGTGGGGCGACGGGTGACCGTCTCCGGGGCGGACTTCCGGTACCGGGCGGATGCGTTGGTCGGGGGGCCTGTCCGGACCCGGACGTGGGTGGTGTGGGAGGGGGCTTGGGGGCTTACGTTGCCGGTGGGGTGAGAGGTGGGGGCGGGCGGCGCGGGCGGCTGGGGTGGGGGTTTTCGCCCCCTCCGCCCCTGCCCGTCCCTTGTTTCTGGGGCCCTGCTCCCAGACCCCGTATCGCGCTGACGCGGCTCGTCCTCAAACGCCGGACGGGCTGAAAGTTACCTCGCCGGCAAGGCCACCAAGGCCCCCGTATCCGACTCGTCCTTCAAAGCCACCCCCGTCCCCCCAAGCTCCCGCGCCCGCCGCATCAGCGCCGCCAGCTTGGCGGCGGCCATGGCGTGGGACAGGCCCAGGGGAGGCCGGATGTTGGAGAGGCAATTGCGGTCGGCGTCGGTCGTGGTGCCCGGGACGGGTGCGTACGTCAGATAGGCGCCCAGCGAGTCCGCCGCGGACATCCCGGGACGCTCACCGATGAGGACGACCACCATCGCGGCGCCCAGCGCGTGGGCGATGTCGTCGCCGAGAGCCACCCGGGCCTGCTCGGCCAGGACGACCGGGGCGACACGCCAACTGCCCGGCAGCAGCGAGGTGGTCTCGTGGATCACCGGCGCCGCGTGCTCGTGCACGGCCCGGCTCGACAATCCGTCGGCGACCACGAACACCACGTCCCAGTCGTCCCGCGGCAGATGGGCCCGGTCGACCTCGTCGAGACGGCGGCCCAGGTCGGGACGCTGGAGATAGGTGAGCCGGTCGGGGGCGGCGCTCCGGACCCGTACGGTCGGAACTCCCGTCAGCGCGGCCGCCACCACCTCCGGTGCGAACGGCGAGTGCACCGCGTCCCGCGCGGCGGCGTGCGCGGCCTGGAGCTCCAGCCGGTGACGCGTCGGCAGGGCCGAGCCCGCCCGGCCGAGGCCGATCCGGGCCTGGGTATGCGTGCGCAGGGTGGCCCACATCGCGGCGTCGGACTCGGGCGCCACCAAGGCCCGTACGAGATCGGCCAATTGACGTTCTGTCATGCCGCGAGCTCCTTGCCGATCGTCATCAGGGGATGGGCCGTGCCGGAGACGTCGCGGACGCCGCCCGCTTCGTCCAGCAGCCCGATCCGCTGCAGCCACGCCTCGAACTCCGGTGCCGGGCGCAGGCCGAGCACCTCGCGCAGGTACAACGCGTCGTGGTACGAGGCCGATTGGTAGTTGAGCATGATGTCGTCGCCGCCCGGCGTGCAGATCACGAAGGACGCGCCCGCGACACCGAGCATCGTGAGCATGGTCGCGATGTCGTCGTCATCGGCGTCGGCGTGGTTCGTGTAGCAGATGTCGAGGCCCATCGGCAGGCCGAGGAGCTTCCCGCAGAAGTGGTCCTCCAGCGCCGCCCGCAGGATCTGGCGGCCGTCGTACAGGTACTCCGGGCCGATGAAGCCGACGACGGTGTTCACGAGGAGCGGGTCGTAGCGGCGGGCCACGGCGTACGCGCGTGCCTCCACCGTCTGCTGGTCCACACCGTGGTGCGCGTCGGCGGACAGCGCGCTGCCCTGGCCGGTCTCGAAGTAGAGGGCGTTGTGCCCGACGGTGCCGCGGCCCAGCGCCTTCGCGCCTTCGTACGCCTCGTCGAGGAGGCCGAGGGTGACGCCGAAGGAGGCGTTCGCGGCCTGCGTACCGGCGATGGACTGGAAGACGAGGTCGACGGGGGCGCCGCGTTCCATCAGGTCGACGCTCGTCGTCACATGGCACAGGACGCAGGACTGGGTGGGGATGTCGTAGCGGGCGATCACGCCGTCCAGGAGGTCCAGGAGATCCCGTACCGCCTTTGGACTGTCGGTCGCCGGGTTGATGCCGATGACGGCGTCGCCGGAGCCGAGGAGGAGTCCGTCCAGGAGCGCCGCGGCCACGCCCGCCGGGTCGTCGGTGGGGTGGTTGGGCTGGAGGCGGGTCGCCAGGCGGCCGGGCAGGCCGATGGTGGAGCGGAATGCGGTGACCACGCGCACCTTGCGGGCGACGGCCACCAGGTCGGCGTTGCCCATGAGTTTGGAGACGGCGGCGACCATTTCCGGTGTCAGACCGGGGGCAAGGGCGGCGAGGGCCGCCGCGTCCGCCGTCGCGGACAGCAGCCACTCGCGGAACTCGCCGACCGTGAGCCCGGCCACCGGCGCGAAGGCCGCAGCCTCGTGCGTGTCCACGATCAGCCGGGTCACGTCGTCGTCCTCGTACGGGATCACCGGCTCGGCGAGAAACCGTGCGAGCGGCACATCCGCGAGGGCCCACCGCGCCGCGACCCTGGCCTGCGCGGATTCGGCGGCGAGACCGGCGAGACGGTCGCCGGACCGCTCGGGGCTCGCGGCGGCGAGCAGCCGGGCCAGTCCGTCGAACCGGTAGCTCCGGCCGCCCAGGGTGGCGCTGTAGGTGGTCATGTCGGCGACCGTACGAAGGCCGGGGCCCGGGGTCCATGGCCGGCCGCAGAGTTTACGCAGACGTTCGATCCTCAGGCGGCCTAAAGGTCTAGTTGACAAACATTTAACGCTTCGACCTGCGGGGCGAATCATTCGGCCAGCAGGATTCCGGCCCATTGCCCGTGTGCAGAGATCAGCATTCGGCGATCGAGGAGAGGGGCCACCCGATGGCGGTTCAAGAGGGCGTAGCCCCTGCGGAGGGCGCGAGCGCGGGGGCGGGCGACGGCACCGTCCACCGGCTGAAGCCGAACGCGATCGGCCTGCTCGGCGTGGTCTTCATGGCCGTCGCCACCGCCGCCCCGATCACCGCCATGACGGGCAACGTGCCCTTCATGGTCTCCGCCGGCAACGGCATCGGCGCCCCCGCCAGCTACCTCGTCGCGATGGCCGTACTCGCCGTCTTCGCGGTCGGTTTCACCTCGATGGCGAAGCACATCACCTCCACCGGCGCCTTCTACGGATTCATCTCGTACGGTCTCGGCCGCACCGTCGGTCTGGCGTCCGGGCTCCTCGCGACCTTCGCGTACGTCGTCTTCGAGCCCGCGCTCATCGGCATCTTCTCGACCTTCGCCACGACGACGCTGAACGACCAGACGGGGATGGACATCCCGTGGTGGGCCTTCGCGATCCTGATGCTCGCGGTCAACGCCACGGGTACCTGGTTCGGTGTCTCGGTCGCGGAGAAGCTGCTGGTCGTACTGCTCGCCACCGAGGTGACGGTGCTGGCCGCGATGGCGATCTCGGTCGCCCTGCACGGCGGCGGCCCGCACGGCTTCACCTTCGGTCCGATCAACCCGGTCAACGCCTTCCAGGGCACCAGCGCCGGGCTCGGTCTCTTCTTCGCCTTCTGGTCGTGGGTCGGTTTCGAGTCGACGGCGATGTACGGCGAGGAGTCGCGCGACCCGAAGAAGATCATCCCCAAGGCGACGATGATCAGCGTCCTGGGCGTCGGCGTCTTCTACGTCTTCGTCTCCTGGATGGCCATCATCGGCAACGGCGAGACCGAAGCGGTCGCCGCCGCCTCCTCCTCGAACCCCCTCGCCCTCTTCTTCAACCCCACCGAGCGGTACGTCGGCCACTGGGCCGTCGACGTCATGCAGTGGCTGATGATCACCGGCTCACTGGCCTGCGGCATGGCCTTCCACAACTGCGCCGCCCGCTACATGTACGCCCTGGGCCGCGAGGGCGTCCTGCCCTCGCTCCAGCGGACGATCGGGCGGACCCACCCGAAGCACGGCTCCCCGCACATCGCCGGCCTCGTCCAGACGATCGTCAGCGCGATCCTGATCGGCGCGTTCTGGATCGCCGGCAAGGACCCGTACACCGGTACGTACGTCCTGCTCGCCATCCTCGGCACCATGGCCATCCTGGTCGTCCAGGCCGTCTGCTCGTTCGCGGTCCTCGCCTACTTCCGCACCCACCACCCCGAGAGCAGGCACTGGTTCAAGACCTTCACCGCCCCCCTCATCGGCGGCCTCGCGATGCTCGGCGTGGTGGTCCTGCTGCTCTCCAACATGGGCGCGGCGGCGGGGGCGGAATCCGGCTCCCTGGTCCTGAAGGCGACCCCGTGGATCGTGGCGCTGATCGCGGTGGGCGGCGTCGGGTACGCGACCTATCTGAAGCGACGCGCTCCGGAGCGGTACGCGCTGCTGGGGCGGACGGTGCTGGAGGAGACGAAGGAGCGGTGACCGCCTCCGGCTGTGGCCGGTGCCGGGAGCTCTCCTCAGGGACGCGGGGCCGCGACATACGCGGCTCCGCGGCGGGGCGCGGGCAGCGACAGGGCCCCTATTCACGCAATCTCACCCTTCAGCGGGGCCGCCGCGCCCCTCACCGAAAACCTGTTCCCGGTGGACGCGCCAGCGGTCCATCATCAGGGCGATCTCGCCGTCGATGAACTCGAAGAAGGCCTGGGTCTCCGCGAGTCGGCGGCCGGCGGGCGTGTCGACGCCGAGATTCTCGACGCCCTCGCGCAGCGCGTACGCCCAACGCTTGAGAATCGCCTCGCGGTTGGTCAGCGCCTCGTACCACTGGTTGCTGTGCACGCGGTAGCGCTCGCGCCGTGAGCCGGGTTCACGCTCGCGCGAGACCATGTGCACCTGCGCGAGGTAGCGCACCGCGCCGGAAACCGCGGCCGGGCTGATCCGCAGCTGCTCGGCGAGTTCGGCGGAGGTCAGGGTGGCGGCGTCGGAGGCGAGCAGCGCCGCGAAAACCCGGGCCGGCATGCGCGTCATGCCGGCTTCGACGAGCTGCGCCGCGAAGCCCTCGACGAACTTCGAGACCGCTTCCGGGTCCCGTCCGGCTCGGTTCGAGACCGCCTCGCGGTCCCGCCCGGCTCCGCTGGATTCGGTCATCCCTGGATCATCTCCCCTGCTCAGGTGCCACCATCAAGTGTATCGGCCGTTCATACGCTTCCTTAACTTCACAAATTTCTGAAAGAAGCGTACGTTCTGAAGCATGACGAAGGCGAAGGCTGAACGACGACGCACGCTGAACCACGACGAAGGCTGAATCATGACGAAGGCAATCACCGTCTCCGGACTGCACAAGTCGTTCGGCAGGACGCACGCGCTCGACGGTCTCGACCTGGACGTCGAGACCGGTGAGGTGCACGGCTTCCTCGGCCCGAACGGCGCCGGGAAGTCCACCACCATCCGAGTCCTCCTCGGCCTGCTGCGCGCCGACTCGGGCGCGGCGCAACTGCTCGGCCGGGACCCCTGGGCGGACGCGGTGGAACTGCACCGCCGGATCGCGTACGTCCCCGGTGACGTGACCCTGTGGCGCAACCTCTCCGCCGGCGAGGTCATCGACCTGTACGGGCGGCTGCGCGGCGGCCTCGACACGGCGCGCCGGGCCGATCTCGTCGAGCGGTTCGAACTCGACCCGACCAAGAAGGGGCGCACGTACTCGAAGGGCAACCGGCAGAAGGTCGCCCTCGTCGCCGCCTTCGCCTCGGACGTCGACCTGCTGATCCTGGACGAGCCGACCTCCGGCCTCGACCCGCTGATGGAGGAGGTCTTCCAGGCCTGCGTGGAGGAGGAACGCGACCGAGGCCGGACGATCCTGCTCTCCTCGCACATCCTCAGCGAGGTCGAGGAACTCTGCGACCGCGTCAGCATCATCCGCAAGGGGCAGACCGTCGAGAGCGGCTCCCTCGCCGACCTGCGCCACCTCACCCGTACCAGCATCACGGCCGAACTCACGGAACCGCCGGGCGGGTTGGCGACACTCCCCGGCGTCCACGACCTCGACGTCGACGGCAAGCGGGTCAAGCTCCAGGTCGACACCGACAAGCTCGACGCCGTACTGCGCTCCCTCACCGACTCGGGCGTACGGTCGCTCACCTCGACCCCGCCGACGCTGGAGGAGCTGTTCCTGCGGCACTACCAGGAGGACGTACACGCTTCGGAAGGAGCGATGGCCCGATGACCGCCACCACCGCCACCACCGCTTCGGCCTTCGCCGTGCGAGCCGGGGGTTCCCGCCAACTGGCAGGCACAGGAGCCCTGTTGCGGTTCGCGCTGCGCCGTGACCGGGTGATGATCCCGCTCTGGGTCGGGGTGATCGCCCTGCTGGTGCTCTCCATGCCGAACTCCCTGGAAACCGTCTACAGCACGCCGGCCGAACGCGCCGACGTCGCACGGCAGATGCTCACCAGCAGCTCCCTGCGTGCCACGTACGGACCGGTGTTCAGCAACTCGCTCGGCGGACTCACCGCCTGGCGCATCGGCGGCTACGCCGGGGTGTTCGCCGGGATCATGAGCCTGCTCATCGTCGTACGGCACACCCGTGACGAGGAGGAGAGCGGGCGGCAGGAGATGCTCTCCGCGGGGATGGTGGGGCGGCGCGCCCCACTGACCGCGGCGCTGCTGGCGGCATTCGTCGCCAACGGCGCGCTCGCGCTGCTGATCGCGGCCGGCCTGGCGGGCCAGGGCGGCGCCGGAGCAGTGGCGTTGGGGCTCGCGGTCGCGGGGGTCGGCATGGTCTTCGCGACCATGGCGGCGATCGTCGCGCAGTTCACCGAGAGCGCGCGGCTCGCGAAGGGGCTGACCGGCGGACTGCTCGGCGCGGCCTTCGTCCTGAAGGCGGCCGGCGACTCGGCGACGACCGACGGCTCGTCCGCCCTGACCTGGATCTCGCCGGTGGGCTGGCTGGAGAATCTGCGGGCCTTCGCGGACGAACGCTGGTGGGTGCTCCTCCTGTTCGTCACGGCGTGCGCGGTGCAGGGCGCGGTCGCCTACGAACTCGCCGGACGGCGCGACGTCGGCATGAGTTTCCTGCCCACCCGGCCGGGGCCCGCCGCGGGACGACTCGGCAGTGCCGGGGCGCTGGCATGGCGGCTCCAGCGGGGCAGTGTGCTGGGCTGGAGCCTCGGGTACCTGGCTGCCGGCGCCGCCTTCGGCGCGATGACGAAGGGGGCGGCGGATCTCGTCGGGGACAACGACAAGACCCGCGAGATCATCGAACGGATGGGCGGCCAGACCGGGATCACGGACGCGTTCCTCGCCACGATGGTGGGGATGCTCGGCATGGTCGCCGCGCTGTACGTCGTCTCCTCCGTGCTGCGACTGCACGGTGAGGAGACCTCGCAGCGGGCCGAACCCGTCCTCGCCGGGGCCGTCGGCCGACTGCGCTGGGCCGGTGGCCACCTGGTCATCGCCTTCGGCGGCGCGGTCCTCATCATGCTGCTCGGCGGCCTCGGCCTCGCGCTGGGATACGGCGCCTATCTCGGCCCCCTCCTCGGCGCCTGCCTCGTCCAGATCCCGGCCGTCTGGACCCTGGGCGGCCTGGCCGTCCTCCTCTACGGACTCTCCCCCCAACTCGCCCCCGGCGCCTGGGCCGCAGCCGGCCTCGCCCTCCTCCTCGGCTGGATCGGCCCCGCCCTGAACGTCCCGCAGGCGGTCATGAACCTCTCGCCCTTCGGGCATCTTCCGAAGCTGCCGGGTGGGGAGATGGCTTGGACGCCGGTTCTGATTCTGACGGGGGTTGGGGTGGGGCTGGTGGGGGTGGGGCTGGGCGCTTTGCGGAGGCGGGACTTGAGTGGGTGAGGGCGGCCCGAGCGGGCGGGCGGACGTGGCTACACGTCCGAGGCCGTCACGCCGGGAGGCGGCGTCCCGCGCCCGGCCCCCAACGTCGGGGATTGGCAGATATGTACCAACGTCAGCCGCGATAATGCCTGTTCACGGCCTACACGCCTGGGACGGATCTGCCAATCAGTGCCCGAACTCTCCGGTCTGCATCCCCGTGACGAACGCCCGCCATCCCTCGCCGTTGAAGGCGAGCAGCGGGCCGTCCTGCGCCTTGCTGTCGCGTACGGCTCGGCCGCCGGTTGCTGTGGCGGCGACCTCGACGCAGTTGCCCTCCTGCCCGGAGTACGAGGACTTGCGGAAGGTGCTTATGACCTCGGTCACGATGGGGCTTCCTTGCTACTTCACAGTGCGCTCCGGATGAGTCGCGCACTGGCGTCAGGCGCCAGTGCTGCCGATCGTAGTTGGTCGTACGCATTGGCGTAAGCGGCAAGATCCTCGGGGTCCTCAAGGACCGAAGTACCCCGCAGGTTCTCCATGGTTACGGCCTCGACGGTCGGCTCGGATTCGAAGCTGAAGGAGGAGAAAGCGTACGTCGAACCCGCCACCGCGCCTGCGCTGAACGGCAGCACCTGAACCGTGACGTTCTTCCGCTTCCCGACCTCAAGGATCGCGGACAGCTGCTCCCGGTGAATCTCGACGCTCACCAACGGGTGCGCGATGACCGCTTCCCAGAGGATGGCGGTGTACGCGGCCCCACCTTCCTCGATCTTCGCCTGTCGCCCTTCCCGTACCTTCACCAGCTGGGCAACCCGTTCAGGAGCAACGTAGTTGGGGCCCTCCGTGATGATCGCCTCCGCGTAGGCCGGAGTTTGTAGGAGCCCCGGGACCAGAACCGGCTGCCACTCGCGGATGTACGTCGCGTCATCCTCCAACGCGATGTGGTCGAGGTAGTCCGGCCGCAGGTGTTCGGCATGTTGGAGCCACCAGCCGCGCCGGTTCGACTGCTTGGCCAACGCCTCCAGTTTCTCGCGGACTTCGGGCTCGTCGACGCCGTACGCCTTCAGCATCGCCCGGATCTCGATGGGGCGGGCGATGACGTGTCCGGTCTCGATGCGGCTGACCCTGGTCTGATGTGCCGCGATCACCTCGGCCGCCTGCGGCTGGTCAAGCTTGACGGCCAGTCGGTACCTCCTGAGCGCTGCGCCAAGTCGCCTGCTGCGCACGGTCGGTCGTCCCCCTGCGGGCATCGCACACCTCTCTCTTTCGCAAGCCCACTGTAAAGCAAGGCAAGTACAGCACATTTGTACGACAGCATGTATGCGACCTTAGAGGTTGCGATTGTTTCTCTTGCGCCTCTAGCCTCAAAGTCACGCGCCCACACCCGGCGCATCCTTGACGCCCTGTCAGGAGGAGGCTTGCCATGCCCACAACCACTTTCCACCTCCCCAAACACAGACGACACGTGCCGACGGCGCGGCAGCACGTACGCCGAACCCTCGCCGACTGGGGACTCACCGGCGAACTCGCCGACAACGTCACCGTGTCGGCGAACGAACTGGTCACCAACGCCGTGACCCACTGCCGCGTGGCGTTCGCCCGGATCGAGGTCACCCTCTCCATGCGGGGTCCTGACCTGGTCCTCGAAGTCTCCGACCCCGACAGGCAGAGGCTTCCTCAGGCCCGCGACTCCGACCCGGACGCAGAGGACGGGCGCGGCCTGGCCCTCGTAGGACGGCTGGCCGACGCGTGGGGGCACACGCAGCGGCCGTACGCGAAATGCGTGTGGGCTCGGTTCGGCATCACGGAGAAGCCCTGCGCAGAAGGAAGCGGTTGAGTGGCTGTGTCAACGACCGGACTGGAGTTGTCGGCATTGCAGAACGCCATTCTGTGCGTGGTCGCCCTACTGGGTGCGTTACTTCCCTTTCAGCCGCGCAGGCGGGTCAGACCCGCGATGTCGGATCCGCACGACGCCGCCCAGCCAGTACGGACCCCGGACCCGTACGTGTGGCCCGTGCCGAACCCGCGCGAGGAAGTTTGGTTCCCGCCCGAGCCGTGGCAACGCGGGTGGGAAGCCGACGACGACCCGGTCCGCGCGTACGTGCGCGAAGCCATGGGCGAGGAATGGCGCCCGGGTGGATGGGAGTCACCGCATGAGTGAGGACGGAGACGGCGTGGAAGTGTCGGACGCGCCGGAGGAGCCGGAATGGCTCGCCTGGCTCGTTCACGTGAGGACGTGTACCGGTGACTGCCGGGTCCGCGGCAGGGACTGCCCGACCGCGGGCGAGTTGCGAGAGGCGCTGCGCAAGGCGCGTGCCCTGATCGAGAGCGTCACGCCCCGATGACTGCCGTTGATGGTTCTGGGCGGGGTGGCCGCCTCACTCGGACTCTGGGCCCTCGGCCGGCGACTCAGAGCGCGACGCTGAGCCCCTCAAGTCCCCGGATCACAAAGGCCGGCTTCCGCTCAGGCTCGGCGGCGAGGCTGAGCGTCGGGGCCTGGGACAGCAACGCGCGCAGGGACGCGGTCAGTTCCAGGCGGGCGAGCGGTGCGCCGATGCAGTAGTGGATGCCCGCGCTGAAGGAGATGTGCGGGTTGTCCGCCCGGGAGAGGTCCAGCTCCGACGGGGCGGTGAAGACAGCCGGGTCGTGGTTGGCGGAGCCGAAGAGCATGGCGATCTCGGAGCCGCGGGGGATGGTCGTACCGTCGATCTCGATGTCGTCGAGCACCCAGCGCTCGAACAGCTGCAGCGGGGTGTCGTACCGCATCAGCTCCTCCACGGCCGTCGGCACCAGCGAGTGGTCAGCGCGGAGGGCGGCCAGCTGACCGGGGTTGCGGAAGAGGGCCCACCAGCCGTTCACCGTGGCGTTGACGGTCGCCTCGTGACCGGCGTTCAGGAGCAGGACGCAGGTCGAGATCATCTCCTGTTCCGTCAGCCGCTCCCCGTCCTCGTACGCGGCGATCAGGCCCGAGATCAGATCCTCGCCCGGTTCCTTGCGACGGGCCCCGATCAGCCCCAGCAGATACTCCGTGAACTCCTCCGACGCCCGGACCGCCTTCGCCGCCGTCTCCTGCGACGGGTTCATCTCGTACATCCCGCAGATGTCCGCCGACCACGGCCGCAGCGGCGCCCGGTCGGACTCCGGGATCCCCAGCATCTCGGCGATCACCGCGACCGGCAGCGGCTCGGCGACGTCGGTGAGCAGGTCACCGCCGCCCGCCGCGACCAGCCTGCCGGCCAACTCGCCGGCCAGTTGGTCCACGTACGGCTTGAGCTGCTCCACCGTGCGCGGCGTGAACGCCTTCGACACCAGCCGCCGGATCCGCGTGTGGTCCGGCGGCTCCAGGTCGAGCATCCCGTTGTCGTTGAGCACGTGGAACGGCTCGTCCTCGGGACGCGGCGCGGTGCGTCCGAAATCCTCGTGCGTGAAACGGTGTTGGTACGTCCGGCCGAGGCGGCGGTCCCGCAGCAGCGCCGACACGTCCGCGTGATGCGGGACCACCCACTGCTTGGTGGGCTCGAAGTACTGCACCCGGCCACGGGCACGCAGCTCCTCGTACACGGGGTACGGGTCCGCCAAGAACGCCGGGTCCCACGGGTCGAAGGCCTGCGGTGTCTCCAAAGCTGCCATGAACGGACGCTAGCCCGACCCGCCCCTCCCTGACCAGGGGCGTCTCCACGGACGGCCTCTGTCGGACCACCGCGCGCACCCTCTGCTCACCTCGGCGTGACCAGCCGTGCCTCGTACGCGAACACCGCCGCCTGCGTACGGTCCCGCAGGCCCAGCTTCACCAGGATCCGGCTCACATGGGTCTTGATCGTGGACTCGGCGACGAACAGCCGCGTCGCGATCTCGGCGTTCGACAGACCCTGCGCGATCAGGACGAGCACCTCCGTCTCCCGGTCGGTGAGGTCGCCGTGCGCCGCCTGCGCTGTCGCCGAGAGTCCGGGCGCGTCCGCGAGCTTGGCGAACTCGGTGATCAGCCGTCTGGTGACGGAGGGGGCGAGCAGCGCCTCCCCGGCGGCCACCACCCGCACCCCGTCGGCGAGTTGGCGCGCCGAGGCGTCCTTGAGGAGGAAGCCGGAGGCTCCCGCCCGCAGCGCCTGGTACACGTACTCGTCGAGGTCGAACGTCGTCAGGACCAGCACCTTCGCGGCGCCGTCCGCCGCGACGATCTCCCGGGTCGCCTCGATCCCGTTCATCTGCGGCATCCGGATGTCCATCAGCACGACGTCCGGGGCGAGCTCGCGAACCCGGTCGACCGCTTCCCGGCCGTTGACCGCCTCGCCCACCACCTCGATGTCCGGCATGGCGCCGAGCAGCACGGAGAAGCCCTCGCGGACCATCACCTGGTCATCGGCGATCAGGACGCGGATGGGAGCGCCGCCTGTCATGAGGGCTCCTCTGCGGCGGGCACCGGCAGGAACACCGCCACCTCGTATCCCCCGTCGTCCGTTACGCCCGCCGTCATCTCTCCGTCCAGCATCGTGACGCGCTCGCGCATGCCGGTGATGCCGTGCCCCGCGCCGTGCGTCGACTTCGCCAGGCTCGTCGCCGGTGCGGGGTCGTTGACGATGCGCAGGCCGAGCCCGCCGAGGACGTAGCCGATCTCGACGCGGGCCGCCGCGCCCGGCGCGTGCCGCAGGGCGTTGCTGAGCGCCTCCTGGACTATGCGGTACGCCGACAGCTCGACGCCCTGCGGAAGCCCGCGCACCGCGCCGGTGACCACCTTGTCGACGGTCAGGCCCGCGTCACGCACATTGGCGAGAAGCGCATCGAGGTCGGCGAGGGTGGGCTGGGGGGCATCCGGAGCCTCGTAGTCCTCCGCCCGGACTACACCGAGGACGCGGCGCAGCTCGGTCAGGGCCGCCACCGCGTTCTCCCTGATCGTGACGAACGCCTGCTCCAGCTCGGGCGGCGGGTTCTGCACCCGGTAGGGGGCGGCCTCGGCCTGGATGGCGACCACCGACATGTGGTGGGCGACTACGTCGTGCAGCTCGCGGGCGATCGTCGTGCGCTCTTCGAGAAGGGTGCGCCTGGAACGCTCGTGCGCCGTCTCCGACTGGTGGGCGGTCACCTCCTGCTCGGCGTCCCGGCGTATGTGCAGGACGGTGACGACCAGGAGAGCCAGGGCGGCGACGAAGAGCAGCGGCACGGTGTTGGTGCTGTAGTACCCCCCGCGGAAGGTGGTCTCGGCGGCGATCCCGTACGCCGCGGTCAGCGCCCACATCCACCCGGCGGTACGCGGCCTCGTCCGGAGCGCCACGACCGTCAGCACCACCAAGTAGGCCGCGAAGCTGCCCGGCGCCCACGGCCAGGCGGTCCAGGTGTCGCTGAGGGCGCTCACGATCGGTGTCGCCGCGAAGGAGAACCAGAAGGCACCGACCGGCCGGACCAGCGTCAAAAGGACCGGGAGCAGGGCGAGGAGAGCGCACGTCAGCGTCACGATGCTGCCGCTGGCGCTGCCGGTGGTGGTGTTCGCGATGGCCATCGCGAACAGTCCGGCCGCCGTCACCAGGGCGTGCGGGGTCCAGGCCGCGTACTTCCGTATGCCCGCCGGCAGCCGTCGGGTGAGCGGGCCGTCCACCCGCATCCGTGGCAGCGGACGGTAGGCGAAGGCGTCATGGAACAGGTCCTGCCGCAGCCCGCGCAGGGCGTCGGCGGCCAGCCGGAACTCCGGGCTGCGTGGCTTTGCCCCGCCCGGCGGCGTCATCTGCGTCTGGGTCGTCTCGGTCACGTGGAAAAGGTAGGCCGACCCCGGGGTCGCGGTCGTCACCAGGGAGGAGGGTCCTTCAGGATCCGTCTCAGGTACTACGGGGTATCACTGCGCTCCTCCGAAGGAGGGGGTGGAGGGGGTGGAGGGGGTGGACGGGGTGGAGAGGGCGGGCAGGCCGGGAGGGTGCGAGGCGGAGGGGTGGGAAGTCGGAGGAGTGTAGACAACTCCCCCGGCTACCAGGCCAGTTGGGCGATCTCCTCGGCCACCACCGCGCACGCGTCCGCCGCCGGATCGATCAGTGGGAAGTGCCCGACGTCCTCAAGGAGAGTCAGGCCGACCACCTCGCCCGCCCTCGCGGCAGCATCGGCGTACGACTCGGCGACCGCCTGTGGGACGACGACGTCGGTACGGCCCTGTACGAGGGTCGTGGCGATGCCGGTGGGGAGGAGTTGCGCGGGGTCGGCGTACGGCAGGCGGTGCGCGAACTCTTCCTCCCCGCCGAGGAGTTGGAGTACGGCCCCACCGCACACGTCGAGTTTCTCAGCGACCCGGAAGTCAGCGATCGGGGCGAGGGCGACGACGCCGCGCAGGGGCGCCGGGCGGTCGGTGTGCCAGGGGGCGTCGGCCGGCAGGAGATGCCGGGTGGCGGCCCACAGGGCGAGATGGCCGCCCGCCGAGTGGCCCGTGACCACGATGCGGCGAGGGTCGGCCTGCGGCAGCTTCTCCCGTACGAGCGTGGGAAGGGCGTCGAGCGCGGCGGCCACGTCGTCGAACGTGTCCGGCCAGCGACCGGCGACCGGAGCGCCGTCACCCTGCGCGGGCTTTGCGTCACCTTGCGCGAGGTTTTCGTCACCCTGCGCCGCGCCCGCGCCACCCCGCCGGTACTCGACATTGGCCACGGCGAAACCGCGGCGGGCCAGGAAGTCCGCGAAGGGGGTGATGTGTCGGCGGTCGTACGGGGCACGCCAGGCGCCGCCGTGCAGGAGTACCACTAGGGGGACGAGGGGGGTGAGGGGGGCGAGGGGGGTGAGGACGGCGGGATCGGGGTCGCGCGGGGCGTAGAAGTCGATCACCTGGTCGGGGTGGTCGCCGTACGCGACGGTGACGTCGGGGTCGACGGGCGGGTGCGAGAACGCGGACGCCTCCTCGGCCTCGTCGCGAGCCACGGCGGCGTCGCCTGCTCCCGCGTGCCCGGCGCCGTCCCGAGCTGCGACGTCGTCCTGCATGCTCCAACCTCTCAGCGGTGAAACGGATTTGGCGGACCAGGGAAGAATCCGGCCGTTGTGCGGGGACGCTATCAGGCCCGTGACGTGCGTCGACACGGGGATGTCACTGTCGGTTAAGGTCAAACGGTTCTGCCGTTTCGTTACGCTGTCGGGCAGCGACCACGTCCGCGAGGGAGTCCGCCATGCCCGCCGAGCCCGCCAGAGCCCCCGAGGCCGCCGAGCCCGCCAGGGCCCTCGATGCCGCCGAGCCCGCCAGGCCCGCCGAACCCGGCACCGTACGCCCCGGGGGCCGCACCGCCCGCGTCCGTGCGGCCGTGCTGCGCACGGCGGGTGACGTACTCGCCGAGCAGGGTTTCGCACACCTCGACCTCGCCGATGTGGCACGCCGGGCCGAGGTCGGCAAGACCACGGTGTACCGGCGCTGGGGGTCCGTGACCGGGCTGGTCGCCGATCTGCTGAGCGACATGGCGGATCAGTCGCTGCCCCGCACGGAGACCGGGTCGGTGCTGGGTGACCTCCGCGCCAACGCCGCGCTGGTACGGCGGACGCTCGCCGATCCCCGGCAGGGGGCGCTGTTCCGGGCGGTCATCGCCGCGGCCGCGTGCGACGGGCGTACGGCGGAGGCATTGCGACGGTTCTACGACGTCCGGGTCGCGGAGTGGGCGCCCTGTGTCGAACAGGGCGTCGCCCGAGGGGAGTTGCCGCCGGGTACCGACCCCGCGCTGGTCGTGCGCGCGGTGTCGGCGCCCCTCTACTACACCCTGCTCACCACGGGGACGGCCCCGGACACGGCCGCCGCCGACCGCGCGGCCGAGGCCGCCGTCGCCGCGGCCGCGGCCGGGGTGTACGTCATCACCAAGTGACCCCCGGCAGGGGCGTACGTCATCACCAGTGACCCCCGGCAGGAGCGTACGTCATCACCAGTGACCCCCGGCAGGGAGCGGAGACCGCTCACCACGCCGCCGTGAAGTTCCGGCGGACCGGTCCGGTGGGTCCGGACCGGTCCGGTGGGTCATCCCAGGACGCCCGCGAGCACCCTCGCCGCCCGCTCCACCTCCGCGAAGCCGACGTACAAGGGAGTGAAACCGAACCGCAGGACGTCCGGGTGCCGGAAGTCTCCGACGACCCCCCGCTCGATCAGGCCCTTCATGACCTCGCCCGCGTCCGCGCACCGCAGTGCCACCTGGCTTCCGCGCTCCGCGTGCGCGGACGGAGTCAGGGGCTCCACCCGCCCCTCGGGGACGTACGCCGCGACGCACTCCAGGAAGAAGTCCGTGAGAGCCAGGGACTTGGCGCGGACGGCGTCGATGGAGAGGCCCTCCCACACCTCGAGGGCCGCCTCCAGAGCCAGCATGGACAGGATGTCCGGGGTGCCGACCCGGCCCCGCAGCGCGCCCGGCGCCGGGGCGTACGACGGGTCCATGCCGAAGGGGTCGGCGTGCGAGTTCCAGCCCGGGAGAGGGGAGTCGAAGCGGTCCTGCAGCTCTTCGCGCACGTACAGGTACGCCGGTGAACCGGGGCCTCCGTTCAGGTACTTGTAGGTGCAGCCGACCGCCAGGTCGACCCCGTGGGCGTCGAGGCCCACCGGCAGGGCGCCCGCGCTGTGGCACAGGTCCCAGACCGCGAGGGCGCCCGCGGCGTGGATCGCGGAGGTCAGGAACGGGAGGTCGTGCAGGCGGCCGGTGCGGTAGTCGACGTGGTTCAGCAGGACCGCCGCCGTACGGGGGCCCAGCGCGTCCACCACCTCGCCCGGCGCGACCGGACGCACAGTCCGGCCCGTCAGACGCGCCGCCGACTGGGCGATGTACCCGTCCGTCGGGAAGGTCGTCGCGTCGACCAGGATCTCGTCCCGGCCGTCCCCGGCCAGCCGCACGGCACCCACAACAGCCTTGAAAACGTTGACACTTGTGGAATCGCCGACCACGATCTGGCCGGGCGCCGCGCCGACCAGCCGGCCGATCCGGTCACCGATCCGCTCCGGCGCCGTCCACCAGCCGCTCTCGTCCCAGGACCGGATCCGCAGCTCGCCCCACTGGCGGCGTACGACATCGTCGACCCGACCCGGTACGTTCACGGGCAGCGCGCCGAGCGAGTTCCCGTCCAGGTACACCACGTCGTCGAGGACGAACCGCTCGCGCAGCCCGGCCAGCCCGTCGGCGGAGTCGAGCCGCTCGGCCCTGCTCCGCAGCCCGGCCGGCCCACCGGTGAAGTCCAACTCCTCAGGCCTGCTCCGCAGCCTGTCCGGTTCCTCGACCGAGTCCAATTCCTCGACCGACTCCAATTCCTCGACCGACTCCAGTACCTCGACCGACTCCAGTTCCTCGGCCGAGTCCGACTCCTCGGCCCGCTCGCCCATATCAGACCGCAGCTCAGACATGGGACCTCGCCGTCCACAGCTCCGGGAACACGTTCTTCTGCGCCCGCTTCTCCAGCCAGGCGACCCCGGCGGAGCCGCCCGTGCCCGTCTTCGCGCCCATCGCACGGCGCGTGGCGACGAGATGGTCGTTGCGCCAGCGCCACACCAGCTCGGCGACATCCGTCAACGCCTCGCCGAGACGGGCGAGTTCGGCGTCCTCGTCGCCCGCGTACAGCGACGTCCACACCTCTTCCACCTCCGGCGAGGACTCATAGCGCAACGACACATCGCGCGTGAGCACCGCCGCCGGAATCGCGTACCCGCGCCGCGCAAGGAGCCCCAACACCTCGTCGTACAGGCTGGGTTCGTGCAGCGCCTTCTCCAGCTCCGCGTGGACGCGCGGCGCGCCGCGGTGCGGGACCAGCATGGACGCGGACTTGTCGCCGAGCAGGAACTCCATCCGGCGGTACATCGCGGACTGGAAGCCGGAGCCCTCGCCGAGGGCGCCGCGGTAGGAGTTGAACTGGGCCGGCGTGAGCTGCGCGAGGGGCCGCCAGGACGCGTTCAGCGCCTCCAGCTCCCGTACGGACCGCTTCAGCGCGGCCACCGCGACCGGCACCCGGTCCTCGCGGAGCGCCTTCGCCGCGGTCTCCCACTCGTGGACGATGACCGTGAACCACAGCTCCATGACCTGGGTGGTCACCAGGAAGACCATCTCTCCGGGGTCGTCGGAGCGGGTCTGCTGGAGGTGGGTGAGGACATCCGCCTGTACGTAGTCCTCGTACGGCGTGGTGCCGTGGAAGTCGAGATTCGGGGTCTCTGGCTTCTGAGCCGCTGCGAGCTGGGCCTCGGTGAGTTGGGCCTCTGCGAGACGGGCCTCTGCGAGCTGGGCCTCGGTGAGACGGGCCTCAGTGAGATGGGCCTCTGCGGGCTGGGGAGCCTCTGCGGGCTGAGCCTGCTGGGACGACATCGCTGTCTCCTGATGCGTACTCCGGGTAGCGGTCCGCCCCTGCCGATTCCGACACGGGGGCCCCGGTCCCCACCGGCATCCTCCGCAATCGTCCCCCGAGAACGCAAGGCCCGCCTGGTCACACCAGGCGGACCTGCACAAACGCGGCGCGCGACAGGACAGACGACTAGCCCAGCGTGTGCGCCGCCGTCGGGGAGGAGTCCTTCAGGAACTGGCTGCAGCGCTCGTATTCCTCCTGCTCGCCGATCGCCTGTGCGGCGCGGGCGAGGCCGTGCAGGGCGCGCAGGAAGCCACGGTTCTGCTCATGCTCCCAGGGGACCGGGCCGTGGCCCTTCCAGCCGTTGCGGCGCAGGGAGTCCAGGCCGCGGTGGTAACCGGTGCGGGCGTAGGCGTACGACTCGACGACGCTGCCGCGCTCGTATGCCTCGTCGGCGAGCTGTGCCCAGGCGAGGGAGGAGGTGGGGTACTTGGCGGCGACGTCCGCGGGGGCCGTGCCGTTCGCGAGGAGCTCGCGGGGCTCCGGGTCATCGGGAAGGTGGGTCGGGGGCGGTCCCCCGAGGAGGTTCTCGTGAAAGGTCATGGGCTCCAGTCTGCTGCATTCGTCGGCGCGGGGTCGGGGTCGGGGCTTTTCGCCCCTCCGCCCCTGCCCGTCCAAACGCCGGACGGGCTGTCTCCAGCCCGTCCGGCGTTTGAGGACGAGCGCGTTCAGCGCGACAGCGGAAGTCTGGGGGCCGGCAGCCCCCAGAAACAAGGAACGGGCAGGGGCGGAGGGGGCGAAAAAACCACCCTCACCCCCGCCGCCCCGCCTCCAACGGCGGAGCCGTGACCCACCCGTGCGTGCGGCACTCGGGGCGTCGGCAGTCCGGGGCCGGACGCCGGACCGTCGCGAAGGCGACCACCGCGCCGAGGACCAGGACCCCCGCGCACAACGGCATCGCACGCCGGAACGCGGAGTCGAAAGCGTCCGCCGACCGGTACGCCTCCGATCCCATGCCGGCGAGCAGCGGGAGCGCGGCGACGGCGATGAGCCCCGCCGCACGGGCCGCCGCGTTGTTGATACCGCTGGCGAGGCCGGCCCGCCCGGTGTCCACGGAGGCCAGGACCGTGGCGGTCAGCGGCGCGACCAGCGTCACCATGCCCAGGCCCATGACCGCCAGCGCGGGAAGCACATCGGCGACGTACGAGGCACCCTCACCGACCCGCAGCATCAGCAGCATTCCCGCCGCACACAGCAGCGGCCCCACCGTGAGCGGAATCCGCGGCCCGATGCGCTGGGCGAGTTCGCCCGAGCGGGCGGAGAACAGCAGCATGAGGACGGTCGTGGGCAGCAGCGCCGTACCGGCGCCGAGGGCCGAGTAACCGGCCACGACCTGGAGCTGGAGCGCGGCCAGGAAGAAGAAGCCGCTGAAGGCCGCGTACACGCACAGCGTGACGGCGTTGACCGCCGTGAACTGGCGCGAGGAGAAGATGTCCAGCGGCATCATCGGATCGGACCTGCTCCGCTCGACGTACACGAAGGCCACTCCCGCGGCGACACCCGCGACCGCCGTCACCCACACGAGCACGGACCCGCTGCGGGCCTCGATCAGGGCGTACGTCACCAGCGCCAGCGACAGGGCGCCGAGAGCCGCGCCCAGCACGTCGAAGCCGCGGTGTACACGTCCGTCCGCGGACTCGGGGACATGCCGCAGGGCGACCGGCACGCACAACAGCGCCACCGGGATGTTCAGCAGGAAGACCCAGCGCCAGCCGGGACCGTCCACCAGCCAGCCGCCCAGGAACGGCCCGACCGCCGCGCCGACCCCGCCGAAACCCGACCACAGGCCGACCGCCCTGGCCCGGTCGTCGGGATGGAAGGAGGCCTGGATCAGCGACAGCGAACCGGGCGTGAGGAGCGCCCCGCCGATGCCCTGCAACGCACGGGCCGCGATCAGCACTTCCCCGTTGGGGGCCAGCCCGCACAACAGCGAGGCGACGGCGAACCACACCACCCCGATGACGAACACCTTCCGCCGCCCGAAGCGGTCCCCCAGCGAGCCGCCCAGCAGGATGAGCCCCGCCAGGGTGAGCGTGTACGCGTTCACGGTCCACTGGAGGGCCGCGAGGTCGGCGTCCAGGTCACGGCCGATGCGCGGCAGCGCGACGTTGACGACCGTCGAGTCCAGCATGGCCATGCTGGAACCGAGGACGGTGGTCAGCAGGATCCACTTGCCCGCGGGGCCGGCGATCCTGACGCCCGGTTCTGCCGGTTTCTCCCGCGAAGCCTGTGCATCCTGCGGAGCCTGCGACGCCTGCAGATCCTGCGAAGCCTGCAGATCCTGCGAAGCCTGCGGATCCTTCCGAGACTGCGGATCCTGCGGAGTGGCAGTCATACACCGGAGCATACGGAAGGGCCCGGCACCGAGCAGGTGCCGAGCCCGAATTCCCTCCGCGGTCTACTTCAGCTTGGTGCCCGCCGAACGCAGCGCCGCACACGCCTCGCTCACGCGCGCGGCCATGCCGGCCTCGGCGGCCTTGCCCCAGGTGCGCGGGTCGTACTTCGACTTGGTGCCGACCTCGCCGTCGACCTTCAGGACCGCGTCGTAGTTGCGGAACATGTGGTCCACGACGGGGCGCGTGAAGGCGTACTGGGTGTCGGTGTCGAGGTTCATCTTCACGACGCCGTTCTCCAGGGCGGTGGCGATCTCCTCGGCCGTGGAGCCGGAGCCGCCGTGGAAGACGAAGTCGAACGGGTTCGCCTTGCCGTACTTGGCGGCGACACCCTCCTGGAGGTCCTTGAGGAGCTCGGGGCGCAGGACGACGTTGCCCGGCTTGTAGACACCGTGGACGTTGCCGAAGGACGCGGCGAGCAGGTAGCGGCCCTTCTCGCCCAGGCCGAGGGCCTCGGCGGTGCGCAGCGCGTCGTCGACCGTGGTGTAGAGGGAGTCGTTGATCTCGTGCGAGACGCCGTCCTCCTCGCCACCGGTCGGGGTGATCTCGACCTCAAGGATGATCTTCGCGGCGGCGGCCTTCGCGAGCAGCTCCTGGCCGATCGCCAGGTTGTCGGCGAGGGTCTCGGCGGAGCCGTCCCACATGTGCGACTGGAACAGCGGGTTCTCGCCCTTGGCGACGCGCTCGGCGGAGATGTCGAGCAGCGGACGGACGTAGGCGTCCAGCTTGTCCTTGGGACAGTGGTCCGTGTGCAGCGCGACCGTGATGTCGTACTTGGCGGCGACGATGTGCGCGAACTCGGCGAGCGCGACGGCGCCGGTCACCATGTCCTTGTTGTACTGGCCGCCCAGGAACTCGGCGCCACCGGTGGACATCTGGATGATGCCGTCGCTCTCCGCCTCCGCGAAGCCGCGCAGCGCAGCGTGCAGGGTCTGCGACGAGGTCACGTTGATGGCCGGGTAGGCGAACTTGCCTGCCTTCGCCCGGTCGAGCATCTCGGCGTAGACCTCGGGGGTTGCGATGGGCATCTGTCCGCTCCTTGTATATGCGGGTGGCGTTCTGCTGCTTACGGCCCTGACCTAGGGGGTGACGTCATCGTCGTCCCCATCTTTCCAGACTTGCCCAGATGCTCCAGACAACGTGTCCACCCTGTGGATAACCCTCGGTCCGGGCCGTGCGCAAGGGCTTGAAGCGGGCTGCTCAGTCGAGGCCCAGTTCGTCCTTCGAGTACGCGAAGAGGTAGGGCACCCCGGCCGCCGCCTCGATCTTCTCGGCGGCGCCCGTCGCGCGGTCGACGATGGTCGCGACGCCGACGACCTCGGCGCCGGCCTCGCGCACCGCCTCCACGGCGGTGAGGGGGGAGCCGCCGGTGGTGGAGGTGTCCTCGACCACGAGCACACGCCGGCCCACGATCTCCGGACCCTCCACGCGCCGCTGCATCCCGTGCTCCTTGGCGGCCTTGCGTACGACGAAGGCGTCCAGTCGCTTTCCGCGCGCGGCGGCGGCGTGCAGCATGGCCGTGGCCACCGGGTCGGCGCCCATGGTGAGCCCGCCGACCGCGTCGAAGTCGAGTCCGTCGGTGAGGTCGAGCAGCACCTGTCCGACCAGCGGCGCGGCCTCGCCGTCCAGCGTGACGCGGCGCAGGTCCACGTAGTAGTCCGCCTCGAGACCCGAGGAGAGGGTCACCTTGCCGTGCACCACGGCCTTGTCCTTGATCTGCTGCAACAGCGCGTCGCGTACGTCACTCATGGCAGCCAGCTTAGAGGCGCCGCCAAGTCCAGGTGGTGGCCGCCTCCAGGGGCTCGATGGGGGTGACCAGGCGGGGCAGGGTGTTGAGCCCGTTGGGCGGTCCGGTCTGCGGTTCGACGCACACGGCTGCCTCCTGCTCGTCGTACACCACGACCCACTCCTCACGGCTGGCGATGTTCAGCTCCAGCTGCCCCGGCCAGGTGAGCGTGACGTCGACTCCGTCGGGCATGCCGAAGCAGTCGTCCCAGGGGCCGGGGAGCGGCTCGATGCGCCGTCCGGTGGGGAGGTGGTCCTCGCCGCGCTCCTCCTGCCAGGAGGGCGTGAAGTCGACCTGCACGTCCTCCTGCCCGAGGTTCCGGTTGAACCACGGGTGCCAGCCGATCTGGGCGGGGAAGGAGGAGTCGTACGTCTCCACGGACATGGTGAGCGTGAGGGCGTCCTCGGTCAGGGCGAACGCCTGGGTGACGCGGCCCGGGTGGGGCCACGGGTCGACGAGGTCGTACGTGATCACGGTCTCGTTGTCGGTGGTGTGGGCGGTGCGCCAGGCGGCGTTGCGGGCGGTGCCGTGGATGGCGTGCGGTGGGGAGTTGAGCGGCATCTGCCGGACGGTGGCGCCGTCCAGGAACCGGCCGTCGCGGATCCGCCCGCACCACGGGACCATCGGGAAGCACCCGTATTTCTCGCCCTGCCGCAGCAGTTCGACGCCGCCGACCCGCAGACTCCCGACCCGTCCGCCGTTGCCCGGCAGTACGGTCACCTCCGCGTCACCCGCGGTCAGCGTGATGTCCTCGTTACTCACGGAGCTGACCCTACTGGGCGGGGGCCGAAGTGATTTCGCCCCCTCCGCCCCTACCCGTCCCTTGTCCCTGGGGCTCCGCCCCAGACCCCGCTCCTCAAACGCCGGACGGGCTGAACTTCTTCAGCCCGTCCGGCGTTCGAGGACGAGCACGTTCAGCGCGAAGCGGGGGTCTGGGGGCGGCAGCCCCCAGGTACGGGGACGGGTAGGGGCGGAGGGGGTGAACAAACCCATCCCCCAGTCCTCAGCGCCGCTTACGCAGCACCCGCGTCACCACGATCGCCGACGCAAGCGCCAGCGCCGCCGCCGGCGCGGCCCACCGCAGGGTGGCGCGGGCGGCGGTGGTCTCCGGCGCGGGGACGGGTGCGTACCGCCCGCGGGGCGGCGCGTGGTCGACCTCCTCGGCGCTGCGGCCGATCATCGTCCGCCGGGCGTGGGCCGCCTCGGCGATGGAGTCCTCCTCGACCGAGTCGAGCGAATCGATGGACTCGATGGACTCGATCGACGCAAGGGACTCGATCGAGTCGGGGGAGTCGGGGGAGTCGTGTGCATCCTCCGCACCCGGCTCGTCCTCGTCCTCCCCCTCGCCCTCCCCCTCGTCCGCGAACTCCCCGACGAACCCCTCGGCCACGAGGTCGTCCTCGACCGACGGTGCCGGAATGTCGGCGTCGAAGCCGGAGGTGGTGGATACGGGCCCCGCCTCCGGCTCCTCCTCCGGCTCCTCCTCGGGCCGGGCTGCCGCAGCGGCCGTGGACGCCGCGGCTCCCAGGTTTTCCACGAACCGCACCACGAGCCGCGCCACGGCGGCGGACACCGCGTCGGGCGCCAGCTCCGCCACTCGCCCGTCGGCGGACGCCGTACCGCCGACGGTGACCGTCGTACCGCCTTCGGCGGGAGCCAGCCGCACGGCGAGCGCGAGTTTGACGAAACCACTGCCGCGGGCTTCGTTCGCGTCGCCCTCGACGGCGTAGGAACCGTCCTCCTGGGGGGTCACGGACAGCGTGCCGCGATAGGTGATCGTGTGGTTGCCGAAGCGGACTTTCAGCCGCCCGGAGACGGGCGCAGTCCCCGCGTCCTGCTGAAGGCCGGGAACCGCCCGGGCCACCAGCGCGGGATCGCCCAGCGCCTCCCGCAGCCGCTCGGCCGGAACCGGAACGTACACCTCATGCTCCATGCCAGCCGAGCCTACCCAGCACGACCCGGGCCGTACCCGCGTATGACGGGATTCCGGTGGGATTCCCGCCTCCGGCTCAGTCGGCGTACCGCGGATGCACCAGCGTGGAGGGCGGGAGGCCGGGAATCCGGGTGCGGGAGGCCGCACGCGCGTCCGCGGCCAGCGCCGCGGGCGTGAGGGTGTGCGGGCGCGGGCCGCCCGGGTCCAGGCCCAGGGGCGGACCCGTACCGGAGGGTTCCGTACGGGAGGCCAGGACGAACCCCCAGTCGTGCGGGGCGAAGGACGCGCCGGCCGTGCGATCGGGGCCGGCCGCGAAACCGGAGTCGCGACCGCCCACGCGGTAGGGCACGGTGGGCAGTCCGGCGGTCCGGATCGTCGTGTCGATCGTCCAGAAGATCCGGGGGCGGCTCGCCACGGGGCCCGCGTGGACGGCGAGGCGGCCGCCGGGGGCCAGGACGCGGCGCACCAGACCGTAGAACTCCTGGGAGTACAACTTCGTGCTCGCCGTGATGCCGGGGTCGGGCAGGTCGGAGATCACCACGTCGTACGTCGAGGGGGCGCCGCGCAGCCAGTGGAAGGCGTCCGAGGTCACCACGCGGACGCGCGGGTCGTCGTACGCGTGCCCGTTGAGCCGGGAGAGCGCCGGGTCCTGGCGGGCCAGCCGGACCACCCCGGCGTCGAGTTCGACCTCGTCGACATGGCGTACGCCTGGGTAGCGAAGCACCTCGCGGGCGGCTAGGCCGTCGCCGCCGCCGAGGATGAGCACGCGCGCGTGGGCCCCGTTCATCGCGGGGTGGACGAGAGCTTCGTGATAGCGGCGCTCGTCGCGGCCGCTGACGCGCAGGCGGCCGTCGAGGAAGAGGGCGAGGGGGCGGCCGTGGGTGCCGCCGGTGAGGACGACCTCCTGAACCCCGGTCTGGAGCGCGACCCGCACCTCCGCCCCGTACACCGCGTGCCGCGCCGCCCGTTCGAAGTCGTCGACCAGCACCGCGGCCGAGGCGAGGAGGCCGAGGACCAGGAGGTTGGCGACGACCAGGGCCCAGCGTGCACGCCGGGTCAGGTCCTTGCGGAACAGGCCGAGTACGAGGGCGCCGCCGACCAGTGCGTTCACCCCGCCGGTGAGCAGCGCGCCGGTGAGCTGGCCGAGCCAGGGCAGGAGGAGGAAGGGGAAGGCCAGGCCGCCGACCAGTGCGCCGACGTAGTCCGCCGCGAAGAGGTCCGCCACCGCGCCGCCGGGGTCCTGGCTGCGAACGCGCTGGATCAGCTCCATGAGGAGGGGGACTTCGGCGCCGATCAGCAGGCCGATGGTGAGGGAGAAGGCGACGAGCAGGTAGCGGGAGCCGTCGCTCCACGCGCCGCCCCAGTCGCCGGTCCACGCGAACGCCGCGTACAGCGCTATGGCGCTGTAGCCGCCGACCAGGGCGAGCGCCGCTTCGACCGCGCCGAAGCCGGCCGCGGCGCGGGGGCGCAGCCGCTTCGCGGCGAGGGAGCCGATGCCCATGGCGAAGACCATGACGGAGAGGACCACGGAGGCCTGGGTGACCGAGTCGCCGATCAAGTACGAGGCGAGGGCGACGAGTTCGAGTTCGTACACGAGTCCGCAGGCCGCACAGACGAACACACCGGCGAGGACGAGGAACCGGCCGGTGCCCTGGCGGACGGGCAGCCGCGCCTGGCCCTGGACGCCACCCCAGGGAGGGGGTGCGCCGGGCGGTGCGGGCGCGTGCGGATCGATCACGCTGCGAACGGTACGTCACACCGGTACTACGCCTCGTCACCCACACGTGTGGAACTGTTGCGCTCAGGTGTAACGGGCGTTGATGGGTCCACCCTCTACGCGCCGAGCAGATCCGCCCTACGAGCCGAGCAGATCCGCCCTACGCACGACCACGTCCGCCCTACGCGCTGAGGAGATCCGCCGCGGCCACCACCCGCACCCCCACCCTCGTCCGGGTCGCCACCAACTGCCCGTCCTGCGGGTACGCGTGCCACGTACGCCAGTGCACCTGCCCCTCATGTCGCTGGGCCAGCATCGCGGTGAAGGCGTGGGGGCTGCCCGGGAAGACGCCGGCGAGGCCGTTGGGGTGGTCGGAGACCAGGGCCAGTAACTCCTGGGCGCGGCCCGCGAAGGAGCCGTGGGAGAGAGTCTCGACGCGGGCCGCGAACTCGTACTCCCAGTCGCCGACCCGCTTGGCCACGCCGAGCGGAAGGGGCGTACTGCTGCCGGGGATGCACGCGACAGTCTCCGAGCAGCTGCCCCGCGCCTCCTCCAGGAGTACCTGGTGGGACGCGCCGAGCAGTCTCAACTGCATTTTCGCCCCGCCGAGTTCGAGGTCGAGGGTCGCGAGCGCGGGCAGCGGCTCGCGCCCCAGGGTCCAGGCGAGGTCGGCCGCGCGCGTGTCGGTGTACGAGGTGTTGAGAGTCGTGAGCATGGGTCGGCTCCGCTAGCACGCAAAGGGAGGTGGGGGTCCGGCGCACCCGGTGGGTAGTACCGGGGTATCGGCCCGGTCAGCCCGGTCGGGAAGGGCGATCCGAGGCCCTGTCGTCACCTTGGCGTCGCCCGCCGGAAGGGCGGTGCCAGGCGTCGCCCGGCAGACGTCATGGAGACGACAGGGCCTTGGGGCTGCGTTGGTGATTTAGAGGGAATCATGGACTGTGGTGCCACCACAGCGTTTTTACCCAACTTCGTGCGGTTTCCATCCCCCCGAGGGCTCCACAGCTCAACTGTTCAACTACGGCGTACGCCCGGCGTACGGAAGTGCCCGTCGGCAGCCGGTGCCGACGGACACTTCTTCGTACTTCGGATGCGTTTCCCCCGGAGGAGCTCAGCTGCCCCGTGTCAGCTGCCTCCGCCGCATCCGCCCCCGCCGCCGCAGGAGGATCCACCTCCACAGGAGGACCCACCTCCGTCGGACGACGAACCCCCGCAGGACGTCATGCCACCCGCCCCGCCGGCCCACCAGCCACCGGAGGAGTCACCGCGCGAGCGGAAGCGCCTCCGCCTGGCCGGCTTCGCCGCTTTCGACGTCTTCGTCAGCGCGACTTTCCTGTCTGCCTTGTTCTTCCGGCCGCCGAAGCCGAAAACCGCGACCAGCGTGCTGCCGAAGACCGCCAGGATGATGCCTGTGATCATGGCGCCACCCTCCTCTCGTTCCCCCGAAGCGACCCCCCGTGGGCGCCTCGCATCTTGCGTGAGAGGGGGATGCCCGCGCGGCTCACGCGCCAAAGCAGAGTTGAGGAACTCCAGAGCTTGGGCGCAGGATGACGGGCATGACCATCCACGCCCGCCGCCCCCTGCTCAACCGCCGGCTCGCCGAGTTCGGCACGACGATCTTCGCGGAGATGTCGGCTCTGGCCCTCAGTACCGGCTCGATCAACCTCGGCCAGGGTTTCCCCGACACCGACGGGCCCGAGGAGATCCGCGAGGCGGCGGTGCGCGCGCTGCGCGACGGGCGCGGCAACCAGTACCCGCCGGGTCCTGGCGTGCCCGAGCTGCGTACGGCGATCGCCGCGCACCAGAAGCACCGGTACGGGCTGTCGTACGACCCCGACCGCGAGGTCCTCGTCACGGCGGGCGCCACGGAGGCCATCGCCGCGGCTCTGCTCGCGCTGCTCGAACCGGGTGACGAGGTGATCGCCTTCGAGCCCTACTACGACTCGTATGCGGCCTGCATCGCGATGGCGGGCGCGACCAGGGTCCCGGTCACCCTGCGCCCGCAGGACGGCACCCGCGACGGAGTCGCAGATCGACGCTTCCGCCTGGACCTGGACGAGCTGCGCGACGCGGTGACCGACAACACCCGGCTGCTGCTGATCAACACCCCGCACAACCCCACCGGCACCGTGCTCACCCGCGAGGAGCTCACGGAGATCGCGCGGCTCGCCGTGGAGCGGGATCTGCTCGTGGTGACGGACGAGGTGTACGAGCATCTCGTCTTCGACGGTGCCGAACACCTGCCGCTGGCGTCCTTCCCGGGGATGCGCGAGCGGACGGTCACGATCGGCTCCGCCGGGAAGACCTTCTCCTTCACGGGCTGGAAGGTCGGCTGGGTCACCTCGACCCCGGATCTCGTCACCGCCGTACGGTCGGCGAAGCAGTTCCTGACGTACGTGTCGTCCGGACCCTTCCAGTACGCCGTCGCCGAGGCGCTCGCGCTGCCGGACTCCTACTTCGAGGACTTCCGGGCCGACATGGCCGCCAAGCGGGACCTGCTGGCGGCGGGACTCGCGGACGCCGGCTTCGAGGTCTACCGGCCCGCGGGCACGTACTTCATCACCACCGACATCCGGCCGCTCGGCGAGTCCGACGGCTTCGCCTTCTGCCGCGCCCTGCCCGAACACGCCGGTGTCGTCGCCGTCCCGAACGCCGTCTTCTACGACCACCGAGAGGCCGGCGCCCCCTTCGTACGGTTCGCCTTCTGCAAGCGCACCGAGGTCCTGGAAGAGGCGGTCAAGCGGCTCGGGGCGGCCTGGTAGCGGCGGCCGCCCGTGGCCTGGGAGCGGCGGCGGGTCGGTCGCCGGTGGCATGGCAGCGTCGGCGGGTCGGTCGCCCGTGGCATGGCAGCGTCGGCGGGTCGGTCGCCCGTGGCATGGCAGCGTCGGCGGGTCGGTCGCCCGTGGTACGGCAAGAGCCCGGTCCCCGGCGCACGACCGTGGTGGTCGGCGCCCGGGCCGGGCTCTCGTTCGCGTACGGCGCGCGCCTGGTCACGGCCGCGCACCCCTCACGCCAAGTGTCGGGGAGACTACTCCTCGTCGTCGCCGGGCTTCTCCGCCTCGTTGACTTCCTGCTCCAGGCCGAGCTGCTCGACGAGCCACTTGTCGAACTCGATGGCGGCGCGCACCCAGCTCACCGTCGACGACACGAAGTGCTCCAGGCTGACGCCCGTGCCGATCAGCATCTGCGCCTCGCCGATCAGGCGGACGGTGCCGTCGTCGTGCGTGTGGCTGTAGACCTTCGGCCACAGCGTGCGGCGGTTCCAGTCGTCGATGGACTCAAGGATCGCGGGCTTCTCGTCGATCTGGTGCGGCCGGTCGTAGAACGTCCGCACCGAGAAGACCTGCTGGTCACCCTCACCACGGAACATGAAGTACGTACGGAACTGCTCCCACGGCGCCGCGAGGTCACCCTCGTCGTCGACGACGTACTTCAGCTCCATCTGTTCCAGGAGCTGCTTCACAAGGTCCTGATCCGGGACGACGGGGCCCGCCGGTCCGCCGGGCTGCGGCTCGGGCTGGCCCCCGAAGTTCGGAATCGAAGACGGGTCGATGGACATCTGTGACACTCCTGCAGTCGTCTGACTCGTCCGGCCATCGCTGAGACCAGACGTTCGCACCCCACCCTCTCTCGCCTCGCCCCCAACCTGCAACAGCCTCGCCCGCCGGCCGCGGCGGAGGGGCCGGATCCAGCGCCGTGAGCTGCGGAACTCCGGATCGAAACCCATAGAGACCCATCGAAACCCAAGGAGCCCGCAGCTCCGGCACCGAGACCGGCGAACTACAGCGTCCTGCCCGTCGCCGGACCTCCGAGGCCAGGCGAGACCGCCGAGACCGGCGAGACCGGCGAACTACAGCGTCTTGCCCGTCGCCGGACCCACGATCAGCCCCGTCCCGAAGGCGTCCACCCGGACCGTGTCGCCGTCCTTGACCTCGCCCGCGAGGATCTCCTTGGCGAGGCGGTCGCCGATGGCGGTCTGGATGAGGCGGCGCAGCGGGCGGGCACCGTAGGCGGGATCGTTGCCCTCCTCGGCGAGCCAGGCCAGGGCCTCGTCGCTGATCTCCAGGGTGAGGCGCCGCTGGGCGAGGCGCTGCGCGAGCCGGTCGATCTGGAGCCTGGCGATCCGCTCCAGCTCTTCCTTGTTCAGGGCCGAGAAGACCACCAGGTCGTCAAGACGGTTCAGGAACTCCGGCTTGAAAGAGGCCCGTACGACCTCCAGGACCTGCTGCTTCTTCTCCTCGTCGGAGGACAGCGGATCGACGAGGAACTGGCTGCCCAGATTCGAGGTGAGGATCAGGATGGTGTTGCGGAAGTCGACCGTCCGGCCCTGACCGTCCGTCAGACGGCCGTCGTCCAGGACCTGGAGGAGGATGTCGAAGACCTCGGGGTGCGCCTTCTCGACCTCGTCGAGGAGCACGACGCTGTACGGCCGCCTGCGCACCGCTTCGGTGAGCTGGCCGCCCTCCTCGTACCCGACGTATCCGGGCGGCGCGCCGACCAGGCGGGAGACACTGTGCTTCTCGCCGTACTCGCTCATGTCGATGCGGACCATGGCCCGCTCGTCGTCGAAGAGGAAGTCCGCGAGGGCCTTGGCTAGTTCGGTCTTGCCGACGCCGGTGGGGCCGAGGAAGAGGAAGGATCCGGTGGGCCGGTCGGGGTCGGCGATTCCGGCGCGGGTGCGCCGTACGGCGTCGGACACCGCCTGCACGGCCTCCGTCTGTCCGATGAGCCGGCGCCCCAACTCCTCCTCCATGCGCAGGAGTTTCTGCGTCTCGCCTTCGAGGAGCCGGCCGGCCGGGATGCCGGTCCAGGCGCCGACGACGTCGGCGATCTCGTCGGGGCCGACCTCCTCTTTCACCATGGTGTCCTTGGAGACCTCCACCTCGGCCTCGGAGGCCTCCTCCAAGTCCCTTTCCAGGGTGGGGATCTCGCCGTACAGCAGCTTGGAGGCGGTGTCGAAGTCGCCGTCGCGCTGGGCGCGTTCGGCCTGGCCGCGGAGTTCGTCGAGCTTCTCCTTCAGCTCACCGACGCGGTTGAGGGACTGCTTCTCCTTCTCCCAGCGGGCGGTCAGACCGCGCAGCTCCTCCTCCCGGTCGGCGAGGTCGCGGCGCAGCTTCTCGAGGCGCTCGCGGGATGCCGGATCGGTCTCCTTCTCCAGCGCCAGCTCCTCCATCCGCAGCCGGTCCACCTGGCGCTGCAGCTCGTCGATCTCGAGAGGCGAGGAGTCGATCTCCATGCGGAGCCGGGACGCGGCCTCGTCGACGAGGTCGATGGCCTTGTCGGGGAGGAAGCGGGAGGTGATGTACCGGTCGGAGAGCGTGGCGGCGGCGACCAGCGCACTGTCCGCGATCACGACCTTGTGGTGGGCCTCGTACCGCCCCTTGAGCCCGCGCAGGATCGCGATGGTGTCCTCGACGGACGGCTCGGCGACCAGCACCTGCTGGAAGCGGCGCTCCAGGGCCGGGTCCTTCTCGATCCGCTCGCGGTACTCGTCGAGCGTCGTCGCACCCACCATGCGCAGTTCGCCGCGCGCGAGCATGGGCTTGAGCATGTTGCCCGCGTCCATGGAGGAATCCCCGCCGGCGCCGGCACCCACGACCGTGTGCAGTTCATCGATGAAGGTGATGACCTGCCCGTCGGAGTCCTTGATCTCGGCGAGGACGGTCTTCAGCCGCTCCTCGAACTCACCGCGGTACTTGGCTCCCGCGACCATGGCGCCGAGGTCCAGCGAGACGAGCCGCTTGTTCTTGAGCGACTCCGGGACGTCACCCTTCACGATCCGCTGGGCGAGCCCCTCCACGACGGCGGTCTTGCCGACGCCTGGCTCACCGATGAGGACGGGGTTGTTCTTGGTGCGCCGGGACAGGACCTGCACCACCCGACGGATTTCCTGGTCCCTGCCGATGACGGGGTCGAGCTTGCCCTCACGGGCGGCGGCGGTGAAGTCGGTGCCGAACTTTTCGAGCGCCTTGTACTGGCCCTCGGGATCCGGGGTGGTCACCCGGCGCCCTCCCCTGCTCTTCTGGAACGCGTCGAGGAGCTTCTTGGCGTTCGCCCCCTGCTGGGAGAGTACGTCGGCGCTCCGGCCGCCCTTCGCGGCGATGCCGATGAGCAGGTGCTCGGTGGAGATGAACTCGTCCCCGAGCTCCTTCGCCCGTTCGGCCGCGTCGGCGATGACGGCGAGCAGCTCACGGTTTGGCTGCGGAGGCGCGACGGTGGATCCGGTCACGCTGGGCAGACCGGCGAGCACGCGCTCGGCAGCGGCCCGCACGGAGGCCTGGTCGGCCTCGACGGCGGCCAGCAGGTCGAGGATGTTCTCGTTGTCCTGGCCTTCGAGCAGCGCCAGCAGCAGGTGGGCGGGGGTGAGGTCCGGATGGCCCCCGGATACGGCCCGGGTGCCGGCCGCGTTGATCGCGTCCCGGCTCCTGTTGGTCAGCTCTGCGTCCACGGTCGCGCTCTCCTCCTGGGGTTCCTGGGCCGGCCGGGCTTCGGCTCGGTCTTCGGCCGGTCAGCCTTCATCTCGATGCCGTTCGATACTGAGTGTGCCAACGAGCACAAAGTTGAGTCTATTCCACTCAAGACTGCTCCGGAAGCCCACTCGGAGCCGATCCGGAAGCAGGTCCGGAAGCAGCTCCGGAAGCAGGTCCGGAAGCAGCTCCGGACCGAGCGGAAATCCGGAGCGGAAACCCGGGCCGCGAAGTAGATTCGGGCTTCATGGCTTCCTCGTACCCAGTGGACCCGCGACGGCCGGACGCCGCCTACCTCAGCTTCTGGCGGGAGAGGCACCTGTGCACGCTGACGACCCTTCGACCCGACGGCAGCCCCCATGTGGTGCCGGTCGGGATTACATACGATCCCGAGGCAGGTCTGGCTCGGGTGATCGCGAACAAGTCCAGCGCGAAGGTGGGGCACGTACTGGCCGCGGGCCCCGACGGGGTACGGGTGGCCGCCTGTCAGGTCGACGGGCGGCGCTGGGCGACCCTGGAGGGGCGTGCGACGGTGTCCGCCGACCCCGGGCGCATCACGGAGGCGGAACGGCGTTACACGGAGCGGTACGGACGGACACCCTCTCCCAACCCGTCCCGAGTGGTGATCGAGATCGAGCTGGCCTCTGCGCTGGGGCGGGGCTGATTTCAGCCTCTCTGGAATGGGCCCGTACCTGGAGATTTTACGTAAAACTGCAGCGGCGTCACCGTGTTCAGGTCACGGTGACGCCGCTGCGGGGGGAAGTACCTGCGCGATTTACTACGACGGGGGAATCGCGTCAGGCACTGCGGGGGGTGGCTGAGATGGTCTGCACGTCCGGAGCAGTCTCCGGTTCGACCTGCTGGTGGTCACGCTGGTCCAGGTTCACAAAGATCATTCCGTACCGAATGGCACACCGCACAGGCTGCGGCGCCCCCCGAGGACGTCGCAGACACCGGTACGCCCGCAGGTCCTCGTCGTCGTCCCGGGTGACGACGACCGGCTCTCCGAATACCGTCACCATCAAGGAGTCACCACTGTGGGGGATGGCGGTGACCAGATCGATGAAGTGCCAGCCGGAGCGGTATGCGGTGGCCATTTCTCTGCGGAAGGAGCGGTCATCAGGAGGAGTCGTCATCGGTCAGCCCCAACTGCTGTCATCCGCGTCGTCCGGCGACCCCGAACCCAGGGCTTCGGGACTTTGGCCTGCGGTCGCCGGCACCAGCGGACCCCAGCTACTGTCCGCCAGGTCATTACTCTTCGCACCGGCAAGGCCATCCAGCGCCCCGAAGGCCACTACGGCGGAAAGGGCGGCGACAAGCATCGACCGAAGCATTTTCCTACGCATAATCGGCTTCGTCCTCACTTGAAGGTCTCCTCTTCCCCCGTCGAGTACGACGATGGCTCATTCGGGCACGTGGTGGCCACACATTCGATGCATCATGTTCCTGCACGTTCAGGACCCTGGGGGGTGGAGATTTGGTAACAAATAGAACCAATGGGACACATCCCCATGCGGTGACCGAACTATGCCAGGAAGGTGGCCGCCTGTATGCGGACGCTCTCCGCTCGGGACGCATCGCACGCGCGGATGTCGAGTCCGTTCCCTGCTTGATGGAGTTCGCCCTCCTTCATCCAGATCCTGACGATGCGAACTGGCTGCGCCCGGTCCCCCCGTCGGTCGCTCTCGCTCAGCGGCTCAACCCCATAGAGAGCGAGATCACGGAACGCAGGCGGATGTCGATCGAGCTGGCAGATGCCTTCGAACCGTTCATGACCTTGAGCGCTCAGGTAACGGCGAGCAGTCACTCGATCACAGTGCTGGAGGGCTTCGACCGAATCAACGGAGCACTCGACCTGGCCACGGCTCAGTGCCAGAACGAGATGCTGACGGTCCAGCCGGGTGGCCGTCGGCTGGAGCACACCCTCGTCCAGGGTCTGGAGCGCGACAGGCCCTTGACCGAACGAGGCGTGAGCATTCGGACCCTCTACCAGCACACGGCCCGGTATAGCCCCGAGACGCAGGCCTACGTAGACCAGTTCTCCAACGGCAAGGTGGAGTACCGCACCATCGACGAGCTGGTCGAGCGGCTGATCATCTGCGACGAGACCGTCGCCTTCATCCCCACCCGCGATGACCGGCAGGTCGCCCTGGAACTGCGTCACCCCGGCCTCGTCCGCTACCTGGTCAAGGTCTTCGAGTTCATGTGGGGCCGCGCGGTCCCCCTGAACGCGGGCGCCCCTTACGAGACCGCTCCCGACGGCATCACCGACATCCAGCACTCCATCGCGAAACTGCTCATTGAGGGCCACGTCGACGAGGCCATAGCCCGCCGACTCGGCATGAACGTCCGCACCTGCCGTGCCCACATAGCCAAGCTGGCCACAGCTCTCGGCAGCGGCAGCCGGGCGCAGCTCGGCTTTCTCATAGCCCAGTCGGGGATCCTGGACCAGGAGCAGGACCGCTGAATCTCGAGGGAAGAGAGCCGCAGGTGACCACCGGGGTACACGGGCACAGAGCCGACGAACTCTGCGAGGGGGGTCTGGACCTTTACGCCCGTGCGCTGCGCGAAGGCCATGTTCCCCACGAGGAGGCGGACACCGCCGCCCCATGCCTGATCAACTCCGGCCTGCTCCAGCCAGACCTCAAAGACCTGCGCCGGCTGCGCCCCGTAGCCCCCGCCGTAGCCCTTCCGCGGCTGCTGCGTGCCACCGCCGAGGACATCGCCCAGCAACGACAGCGCGAAGCTCGCCTGGCGGAAGCCCTCGAACCGCTCATCGCCCTGCACGCAGGACAGGCAAGCCCCACGGACGCACCAGCAAACACTGTTCTGATCGGCATCGAGCGGATCAACACCGTCATCGCCAGAGCCATGGCCCACTCGTCACGCGAGGTACTCGCGATCCAGCCTGGCGGAAAACGTCCCCCGCCGGTCCTGGCAGCCGCGTTTGTGCAGGAGCAGGAGATGCTCTCGCGGGGCTGCCGCATGCGCACCCTCTACCAGCACACCTCTCGCCACGACCCCGCGGCTCTCGCCCACTACGCGCGGCTGAAGGGCGACGTAGAGGTCCGCACCCTCCACGAGGTCACCGACCGCCTCATAGTCCTCGACCGCGCCGTGGCCTTCATCCCCGCCAACACCGACCGCACGATGGCAGTCGAGGTCCGCAATCCCGCCATCGTCGCCTACCTCGCCACCACCTTCGACCGCCTCTGGCGCCTGGCCACTCCGATGTACCCCCGGGCAGCCCAGCAGCCCATCCTGAACGGCATAACCCCCCGCCAGCACGCCATCGCCAGCCTCCTCATCGAAGGCCACACCGACGCCGCCATAGCCGATCGCCTCGGCCTGAACATCCGCACCGCCCGCGTCCACATCGCCAAACTCGCCGCGACCCTCGGCAGCGAAAGCCGGGCCCAACTCGGCTACCTCATCGCCGAGTCAGGAATCCTGAAGCAGGAGGAGGGCACGGCGGAGTGACCACAGCACACCCGGATCACGGACTGGAGGACCTCTGCCCGGCGGGAACGGAGCTGTACACCAGCGCCCTGCGCGAAGGCCGGGTACACAGGGAGGCCGCCGGCAGCGTGCCCTGCCTCGTCGACCTCGGACTGCTCCAGCCGCATGTCGAGGACATGCAATGGCTGGAACCCGTAGCACCCGCCGTAGCCCTCCACCGGCTCCTGCGCACCGCCGCTGAGCGCATCGCGGACGAGCGTCGGCGTGAGGAGCGGCTGGCCACGATGTTCGAGCCGCTCCTGCGGATCGACGGTGCCCGTACGGCAGACGCGAAGGCACCGGCGATCAGCCTGCTCAGCGGCAAGGACCAGATCAACGCGGCCATCAGTGAGGCCATGGTCGACGCATCCGAGGTCCTGGCCGTCCAGCCTTACGTCTCCCATGTCGGTCCGCCTCCCGAGAACCATGTCGGTGCCCTGAGCCGCGACCAGGAACTGCTGGACCGCGGCGGGCGCATCCGCACGCTCTACCAGCACACGCTCCGCCACGCCCCCACGGTGCTCGCCCGCTACGAACGTCTGAGGGGGGACGTGGAGGCACGCACTCTGGACGAGGTCATTCAGCTGCTGATCGTTGTCGGTCGCAGCGTGGCCTTCATCCCGGCGAGCAAGGACTACACCCTCGCCCTCGAAGTGCGTCACCCCGCCCTGCTCGAGCACTTCCTCACCACCTTCGACCGCCTCTGGCGACTGGCCACCCCCATGCACCCGGAAGCGGTCCAGCGCCCCTCGCACAACGGCATCACCCATCGCCAACAGGCCATAGCCGCCCTGCTCGTCGAAGGCCACACCGACGCGACGATCGCCGAACGTCTCGGCCTCAACATCCGCACCGCCCGCGTCCACATAGCCAAACTCGCCGCCACCCTCGGCAGCGAAAGCCGGGCACAGCTCGGCTACCTCATCGGGCAGTCAGGGATCCTCAGCCAGGAGGAACGGCAGGACCGGGCACCTTAGGCACGCCGGGCACGCCGGGCATGCCGGGGACCGTGACCGCCTCGAGGTCCGGGGAGCGTGGAGGGTCGTGCAGGCCCGCCTGGGCGATGCGGACGCCGAGCTGGGTGCGGCTTGCCGCGCCCAGGGTCTCCGAGAGGCGGGCGATGTGCGCCCGGCACGTACGCACGCTGATTCCCAGGCGCTCCGCGACCACCGCGTCCTGGTGGCCCTCCGCGAGGAGCGCGGCGATGGACCGTTCGCGGTGGGTGATGCCCTCGATGCCTGTCGAGGGCAGCGTGGAGGCGAGCGGGATCGCCAGGCGCCACAGGCGCTCGAAGACCGTCACCAGGTAGTCGACCAGGGCGGGGTGGCGCAGCTCCAGCGCTACCGTGCGGTCCGAGTTCGCGGGGATGAAGGCGACCGTGCGGTCGAAGAGGATGAGGCGTTCCACGACCTCGTCGAGCGTGCGGGCCTCGGCCGCCCCACCCATCAACTCCATGTAGTTCAGGAGGCCTTGGCCGTGCCGAGCCACATGCGTGTACAGGTCGCGCATGCGGACGCCGCGGCGGCGCAGTCCCAGGGCCCGGTGCAGGCCCTCGGAGAGTTCGTCCTCGCGGCGGATGCCGCCCGGCTGCACGGTGAGGACCTCGGACGTACACGCCTCGGTCGCCGCGTCCATGGCGGCCCGGATGCGGGGCAGTCCGTCGAGTACGCGGATCGCGGCGCCTTCCGCCGGCGCCTGGACGCGCCCGCCGAGCCCGGCGTACCACTCGAACGCGGACACCGCCTCGCCCACCCGCGCCTGGCTCGCGCTGACTTCCGCGTACACCCCGCGCAGCAGCCGCGTCATGACCTCCTGCGGCGAGGTCGGCACCAGCCACCCCATGTCGTCGGGGTCGGGGTGCAGCAGCGCAAGCTCCACCAGGCAGGGCACCGTGTCCGCGTCCTCGCGGGGCACACGTCCGTGCCGTACGGCACGGGAATACACCCGGTCCCCTGCCGCGCACAGCTGGTCAGCGCCGTGCGGATGCGTGTCCGTGCCTTGCCCGGCCATCTCCCCACTCCCGCCCGGCCATCTCCCCGCCGTCGGCTCCAGCGTTTTCCGTCTTCCGCGCCTGTGTCCTACGCGCTTCCCTCTCCTGCGCTTCCGTGCTGTGTACTCCGCGCTTCCGCAGCGCAACTATGCGCGGCCCCGTCCGCCATCGCAACACGGCGACACCTCCCCACCGCCCCCAATTACCCCCGTACGTCCACAAAAATCCCCACCTCCGGGGCGGGCCATTGCAACAAGCTGACGGTGGCGGCCCACCCAAACCTTCCGGCGCATCGTGGATCCGCTTCCGAGACACCCGGGCACCCTCGACGCCCCCGACGTCCCCGACGCCCCCGACACCTCTGGTGTCCCTGGCCGGATTCCCACCATTCGGCCGGGGGCGGGCGCCCGTCCCGAAGCCGAACGGCACACCACGTGAACTGCCGGAAATAACCGAGTGATCAGCGTGTTACGTACCGCACTTAACGTCAGTCCATGGCGGACATATTTGACGCGTACGCGTTGGCCGATGCATGGGACGAGATGTTCGAGCGGCCTGGTGAGGTCAGGACCGCCTATGAGCCGGTGCTGGCCGCGTTGCAGCCCATCGAGCCGGTTGAACTGCGGTTCAGAGCCGACCAGATGGCGCGGGCGTTCACCGACCGGGGTGTCACCTACGCCTTCGCGGGCGAGGAGCGGCCCTGGCCGCTCGACCTGGTGCCGCGCATCCTCGACGCGCTCGAATGGGACCTCATCCAGCGCGGAGTGACCCAGCGGGTCAGGGCTCTCGAGGCCTATCTCAGCGACGCCTACGGGCCCTGCAACGCCTTCGAGGACGGGGTCGTACCCTGGCGGCTCCTGCTCAATTCACCGCATTTCCACCGAGCCGCGCACGGGATCGAGCCACCGGGCGGGGTACGGATCCACGTCGCCGGGATCGACCTCGTGCGGGACGAGGCGGGAGAGTTCCGGGTACTCGAAGACAACGTTCGCGTACCGTCCGGCGTCTCGTACGTCATCGAGAACCGGCGCGCGATGACCAGGATCTTCCCCTCCCTCTTCGCCGAGCAGCATGTGGTGCCGGTGGACGGCTACGCGCAGAAGCTGCTGGCCGCGCTGCGGGCGGCGGCTCCGGACGGGGTGGCCGACCCCCGGGTCGTCGTCCTCACCCCCGGGCCCAGCAATGCCGCCTACTTCGAACACGCCCTGCTGGCACGCCTGATGGGCGTACAGCTGGTCGAGGGGCACGACCTCGTCTGCCGCAACAACCGTGTGTGGATGCGGACCACGCGGGGCGAGATGCCCGTCCATGTCGTATACCGGCGGCTCGACGACGACTTCCTCGATCCGCTGCAGTTCCGGCCCGACTCGGTGATCGGCTGCCCGGGGATCATGAACGCCGCGCAGGCGGGCACGGTGACCCTCGCGAACGCCGTCGGCAACGGCATCGCCGACGACAAGCTGCTCTACACGTACGTCCCCGACCTGATCCGTTACTACCTCTCCGAAGAACCGATTCTCCCCAACGTCGAGTCCTTCCGGCCCGACGAGCCGGGCCAGCTGGAAGCCGTCCTCGACCAGATCGACCAGCTGGTCATCAAGCCCGTGGACGGCGCCGGCGGCATGGGCATCGTCATCGGGCCGAAGGCCGACCGGGAGACCCTGGAGCGTACGCGCGCGGCCGTCGCCGCCGATCCGCGCGGCTGGATCGCCCAGCGGCCGGTCGCCCTGTCCACCTCTCCCACCCTGGCGGGTGACCGGATGGCACCGCGCCACATCGACCTGCGTCCGTTCGCCGTCAACGACGGCAGCGATGTGTGGGTGCTGCCCGGCGGGCTCACCCGGGTCGCGCTCCAGGAGGGCAACCTCATCGTCAACTCCAGCCAGGGCGGCGGCTCCAAAGACACCTGGGTACTGGCCGAAGGGCCCGCCGACCGGCCCGCACCTGAGATCAACAGCTCCGTGCCGGACGTCGTCCCCCGCCAGCTCGGCCCCGACGGCGACCGCATCGCCGTACAGGAAGGGGCGCAGCAGCAGTGACCGCTTCGCTGGTTCCCGAGGCACAGGAGGTACGACCGTGAACGACGTGATCCTCTCCCGGATAGCCGAAGCCCTGATCTGGACCGGACGGTACGTGGAGCGGGCGGACGCCACCGGCCGCATCCTCGACGCCTATCTGCACCGGCTCCTGGAGGACCCCTGGCGCGACGAGGACGTCGCCTGCCGGTCGCTGTACGCCATCCTCGGCGTCGACGCGGGCGACGAACGCGTCGACATGCAGCAGGTGTTGGACCAGCTCGCCTTCGACGCCCGTTCGACGTGCGCCATCGAGGGCGCGATCGGCGCCGCCCGGCTGAACGCTCGCAGTGCCCGCGAGGCGGTCTCCTCCGAGATGTGGGAGTGCCTCAACTCCACCTGGCACGCGCTCGCCGACCAACGGCTGGCCTCGCGGCGCACGGGCCCGTACGCCTATCTGGAGCTCGTACGCCGCCGGGCCGCCCTCTTCTTCGGGCTGGCCGACTCGACGATGAGCCGGGACGACAGCTGGCGGTTCGTGGTCCTCGGCCGGAGCCTGGAGCGGGTCGACATGACCGTACGGCTGCTGTCCGTACGGGTGTTGGACGCCGCCCATGCTCCCGACTGGCCGACACTGCTCAGTGCGAGCGGCGCCGACGAGGCGTATGCCCGTGTCTACGGCGGGTTCGGCGACACCCCGCGGGTGGCTGAATTCCTCCTCATGGACCGGGACTTCCCGCGCTCGGCGCTGCACGCGCTCACCACGGCGGAGGAGTGCCTGGCGGCGCTGGGACGGCCCCGGCAGGACCCGGCGCGCCGACCGATAGGACGTATGCGGACCAGACTGGAATACCTGGACCTGTCCGCGCTTGAGGAGCAACTCCCGCTGCTGCTGAAGGACTTGCAGCAGGCCTGCATGGCGTCCGCCGAAGCGGTGGCGGAGAAGTTCTTCCCGAACCAGGGGCCCGTCGAGTGGGCTCAGGAAGGAGCGTGACCATGACCGGGAACACGCAGGCGCCGACCCGTCGGCTCCGGATCCGGCACATCACCCATGTCTCGTACGCGCAGGCCGTGGTCTCCTCGCACAACGAGGTCCGGATGACACCGCTGACGCTCCCCGGCCAGACCACCCTGGACGCGCGGGTGACGGTGAACCCCGCCACCGCCACCTGGTCGTACTGGGACTACTGGGGAACCCAGGTCACCGGCTTCGACCTCACGGAACCCCACGCGAACCTGACCATCACGGCGTCGAGCCTGGTGGAGACGGCACCGCCGGACCCGCAGGCAACCGCGCCCACCTGGGCGGAGATCGCCGAACTCACCACAAACTCCCGCCTGTTGGAGTACGCGGCACCGACCGGCCGTACGGTCGTCTCGCCCGAACTGGTGGAACGGGCGCGCGCCGTCGCCGCGGGCCTCGACCCGCACGAGACCGCCGTCGCCGTCTCGTCCCTGGTCACCGGGCAGGTCTCGTACATCCCCGGCGCCACGGGGGTGAACACCAGCGCCATGGAGGCCTGGGAACAGGGCGCGGGCGTCTGCCAGGACATCACCCACCTGACGACCGCTCTGCTGCGCGGCCTCGGACTGCCCACCCGCTATGTCTCCGGCTATCTCCACCCCGAGCGCGACGCCGAGTTGCACCGTCCCGTCGCGGGCCAGAGCCACGCCTGGATCGAGTACTGGGCGGGCGACTGGAACGGCTACGACCCCACCAACAGCACCCGCGCCGCCGAGTCCCACGTGGTGGTGGGCCGCGGACGCGACTACGACGACGTGACGCCGCACAAGGGGGTGTACCGGGGCGTCGCCGGAGGTCCGCCCGAAGTGACGGTGGAGTTCACACGGGTGGCCTGACCTCATCGGTGGAGGTCGGCACCCTGCTCCTGAGACCCGTAGATCGCGTGGGCGGCTCCGGTGACGAGCGCCCAGTAGCGGTCGCCGTAGGACCAGTGCCACCACTCCGTGGGGTAGTTGACCAGCCCGGCCGCGGTCAGCGCGTCGCCGAGCAGCCGGCGGTTGGCGCGTGCCCGCGGGCCGATGCCGCTCGCGTCCGTGTAGCAGGCGCCGTCGCTCTCCTCCGGGTTCGCGTTCACCGGCGTTCCCATGTCGAGCTCATGTCCGTCGGCGTCGACGAGGGTGAGGTCCACGGCGGCGCCCGCGCTGTGCGGGGCGATCTCCGGAGGGGACACGTACCGGCTGGCCGCGTTCCGGAGGCGCTCGGCATCCCAGCCGGGGTTGCCGGCCCTCAGCTCGTCGGCGTACTGCTGGAAGTACTCCCGCTGCAGGGCCGGCGGCCGGTAACCCTCGACGAACAACAGCCGTACACCGTCCGGGAGGAGTGCCCCGGCCGCCACGAGCCGCGCCAGGACTCCCTCCCGCAGCTGCGCGAAGGCCCCCGATTCATCCCACCTGCGGGCGTCGACGGTCAACGCCCCTCCCCCCGACCGCACGTCGAACAGCGGCTCCCCACAGTCCACAACAGGTATCGCGGCGATCTTCGGATCTGACATCAACACGATCTCGGTCATGAACTGATCATGCCGCAGGACGGTCGTGGCAATGGGCGGCATCGCGGAGGCGCGGGGAGGATGCGGGCGGTTTTCCGCCAGAGCCAGGCCCCGTTCAGTGCGGTGCCGGTTGCGGGTCCAGGGCGAAGCCGACGGTGCAGCCGCCCTCTCCGGGCATCCGCTGTATCCGGGGCGGCACCCACACCTCGGTGGCGCCGGGGCCCACGCGGGCAAGGAGGCAGTCCTGCGGGTCGAAGTGGTTGCCCTGCACCGTCAGGAGGACGCCGACCCGGCCGCCGTCCGCCTTCACCTCGGTACGGATCGCCGGATCGAGGTCCAGGTCGGCGAGCGTACGGCGCACCTCGGCCTCGTCCACCCGGCCGCCCTCCGGCACCCGGGGAAGTTTCGCGTCGAGCTCCTCGTACGGCAGCCGGGGCGGTTCGGGTGGCGGGGCGAAGGTCAGCGGGCGGCCGTCCGGGCAGTCCACGTCACGGGGAACCTCGCGCCACTCCGACTCGGGCGACACCCGCACCGCGAAACAGCGCCGCACGGCGACCTCGTCGGGGTCGAGCCATTCGTTGTACGCCGAGCCGTACGTGCGGACGACCAGGTCGATGCCGTCTCCGTCGTGTGTCGAGGTGCCCGTCACCCGCAGTACCTCCACCCCGTCGATACCGGAGGCAGAGCGCCCGACCTCTTCCGCCGTGCGCGGACGCTGGCTGTAGAGCCGCTCGCCCACTTTCCTGGCCGCCTCCCGTGCGGCGTCCGTCGCCTCGTCCTCGGAGGACTGCACCACCCCGCATCCGGCGGTGAACAGCAACAGCGGGGCGAGCAGCAGTAGTCGGCGCATGCATCCACACTTCCGGCGCCGCGCGCGGCGGACAATCGCTCGCGTACTCAGACCGACGTAGGTGATCGTACTCAGCGGGTGCGGCGACCCGAGCAGACCTGGGCGTACCCGTGAGGTTCCGGAGGCGGGCGTACACCTCGGTCTCGATCCTCATCCGGGGTCGGCGAGGCCGCAGACCATCATCGTGGTGACGGGCCGCGGCCCGCAGGCCGAGCACCTCTTCGTCGCCGCCGCCCCGACGGAACGGCCCGCCTACGCGAAAGCGACGAGCCCCGTACGGTGATCGTCACCGGCCCGGAGGGGCTCGCCGCTCTGCTGGGTCACATCAAGAGACCAGGGGGACCGAGAGGACCCGCGGGCTACTTGAGGTCGATCGCCTCGCACGCGGACTTGTAGTCGGCCGTGCAGATGTCCTTGACCTTGTAGATGCCGTCCGAGATGACCGTGTCCTCGATGTTGTCCTTGGTGAGGGCGACCACCGGGACGAGCGCGGCCAGGATGTTCTTGTCCGTGGGGCTGTCGACCTTGTCGCTGGCCAGGGCGTCGAACTCGATCGTGCGGCCCTGGACCCTCGCCACGGCCATCTCGGCGGCGACGCTGGCCTCCTGGGGGTAGGACTTGTAGACGCTCATGAACTGGTCGCCCTTGACGATGCGCTGCACCGCGGTGAGCTCCGCGTCCTGCCCGGTGACCGGCGGAACGGTGCTGACGCCCATGGTCTTCATGACGTCGATGACCGCGCCCGCGATGCCGTCGTTGGCGGCGTACACGCCGGCGATGTTGTCGATGCCGACGGCGGCGACGGCCTTCTCCATGTTCTTCCCGGCCTCGACCGGGTCCCAGTCCTTGGTGTCGTACGTCTTGACGATGTCCACCTTGTTCTGGAGTTCGAGCATGGCGCCCGCCTTGAACTGCGCCGCGTTCGGGTCGGTCAACGAACCGTTCATCATGATGATCTTCTTGCTGGCGGACTTGCTCTCCAGCTCGCCGACAAGAGCCTTGCCCTGCACTTCGCCGACGAGCTCGTTGTCGAAGGAGACATACGCGTCGATCGGTCCCTGGGCCAGCCTGTCGTACGCGATGACAGGGATACCCGCGTCCTTGGCCTTCTGCACGCCGGGGGCGATGGCCTTGGAGTCCACGGCGTCCAAGAGGAGCACGTCGACCTTGTCGTCCACCATCTTCTGGAGCTGGGTGGCCTGCTTGTTCGCGTCCGACCCGGCGTTGGCGTAGTCCACCGTGCCCTTGTTGTTGGTGAGCTTCGCCACCTCGGACTTGATGATGGGGTAGTCGAATTTCTCGTAACGCGTGTTCTCTGTCTCCGGGAGGAGCAGACCCACGGTGATGTCGTCGCCCTTCGTGGGGCTGGCCGAGGTGCCGCCGCCGCCGATCCCGTCCACGACCCCGCAGCCGACGAGGGAGGCGGCCATCGCGGACGAACTCACGGCTATGACGGCCCGACGCCGACGGGTGTTACGAGTGTTCACATCAGATGCCTTTCGGGCGAGGTTGCAGCATTGCGACCCAAGTGGCTGAAAGCCAACGCGGCGATGACCTCAGCGTCAAGGACTAACCACTTAACGAGATGGCAACAGCATGCTGTGTTCCCCAAGTGAACACGATGGGAAGAGGGCGCGCCTCCACTTCCAGGAATCCCCACTGATTCACACGCTTCACTCATTTCACAGGCTCCCCGGCCCGCGCGTACGACCCCTGCCCCCGGACCCGGTGTCTTGAAGTCGACCCCAGGGACCGATGGCCTCGCTCGCTACTTCCCCGGCCTCGCAGGCCCCGTGATCGCTTCCGTGATCGCGAAGCCCTTGGCGGGCCCCTCGGGGATGGTGACCTCGGTGCCGTACGACACTCGGTGCACGCCCACCCAGTCGGCCTTTTCAGGGCGGGGTTCGGTGAGGACGGTTACCGTGCCCCGGTCGTCGTAGTCGTCGATGATGACGTAGACGGGGATGCTCGCGCGGGCGTACTCCCGGCGCTTCTTCACACGGTCGCGGTCCTGGTTGCGCTTGCCGGGGGAGACGACCTCGACGACCAGACGGACGGCGGCGGCGGAGATCCCCAAGCCGTCGGCTGTGACGTACCGCTCGGTGTCCCTGGGGACGACGAAGAGGTCGGGAATCCAGGCGCTTCCCTTGTGGATGACGTTGAAGTCACTCCGCGCGGCGAAGTCACCGTCCTTCAGGAAAAGCACCAGGTCGTCCCGGAGCAGATTGATGATCTGGCCGTGCGAATAGCGGCCGGTGGGTGACACCTCGATGGCTCCCTCGATGATCTCAGCGCGGTAGCCCTCGGGGAGTTCCATGGCCTTCCATGCCTGCAACAGGACCTCGTCCAACTCGGGGACGGACGGGGTGGGCGACGGGGTGGGCTCGGACTCGGTCCTGGTCTCAGGCATGGTCTCGGGCCTCTCGTGCGCAAGAGCGGTCATGGTGCGGCACCTCCTCCTCAAGTGTGGGCTTGGCGTCGTTGAGGCACAAGCAACGCCGTCACGGTAGGCAGCCATATGGGCCCACCTGCGAAAACGTCCTCGGTTCACTCGAACTGGCGAAGCAGAAACGACTCAGCCCGCCAACCCAAGTTCGAACCACACCCCCTTCGCGTACCGCCCCGCGCGCTCACCCGCGACACCCCACAGGTCAGCCATCTCCTCCACCAGAGCGAGCCCACGCCCCCAGCATGCGACGACACCCGCCACGGGGTGTGCCACCACCGGTGGATCGGGGCTCTCGTCGAAGACGCTCACGTGGAGGCGGGCAGGGGTCAGGCGGATACGGACCATGGCGGTGCCCTTCGTGTGCAGGTGGACGTTCGTGACCAGTTCCGACGTGCACAGGGTGGCGGGCAGGACCAGGGGTTCTCGGTCGTGAATGAACAGGACGGCGCGTACGAAGTCCCGGCACACGCGGGGCGCGGTGGCGTCCGCCGGGGCGAACAGGCTGTACTCGTGCGTGAGTTGGGCAGGGCGGTGGGCGGCACGGCGGTCTAGGTCCATGGGGGGTCGGCTTCCGTCGTGGGGGTGGGTGGGGGTGGGGGTGGAGGTGAGCTGGGCCGTGCCCTGCGATGGCTCTGTCCGCGCGCTCCTGGAGGGAGGGACGGGTGCACTGTCGGCTTGCGGGCAGGGGGAGTTGGTTGATTCCGGTGAGTTATCGGCTCGACACCCACCGTAGGGCTATCGGTTTACATTGTTCAAGCTATTCACTCGGATCAGTGGACGAAGTCCCTAGATCCAGGGAGACTTTGGGCGACCAGCGAGGAGTGAATCGTGGGACTGCGCACCACCATCAGCGAACGCCAGCGGCGGCTCGGCTATGAGCTCAAACAACTGCGCGAACAGGCGGGGTTCAGCGCAGGTGAGGCCGCCGAGCGGATCGGCATGGGCAGGGCCCAGCTCAGCCAGATCGAGACGGCGAAAACGACCATCCTGACGGAGCGGCTCCATGAGCTGTGCCGCCTCTACGGATGCACGGATGAGACCTACATCGAGTCCCTGGTCGCCATGTCCGAGGCGACGGGCAAGGGATGGTGGACCGCCTACAAGAAGCCCATGGAACAAGGGCCCTTGAACATGGCGGAGCTGGAAGCGGATGCCGTTGAGCTGCGGATGCACCAGTCACTCTTCATTCCGGGCCTCTTCCAGACGGCCGACTACGCCCGGGCCATCTTCACCACCCCACAACTGGATTTCGAGAACGAGGACATCGAGGACACCCTGAGGTTCCGGTTGGAACGGCAACGGATCCTGACCCGCGAGGACCCCCCGTCCGTACGCGCCGTGATCCACGAGTCCGCGCTGCACATGCGGTTCGGCGGTACAGAAGTGGTACGCCAACAGCTCCTCCACCTGATCGAGTTGGCCCGCCTCCCCCAGGTGACCGTCCAGATCTATCCGTTCAGCTCCCAGGCACACGCCGCCATCAGCGGAAACTTTGTGCACGTAGTCCCCCGCGTGCCGCGGCTGGGCACTGCGGTACTCGAATACCCCACTGGCATCCGGTACTTGGGCGAGCCTGACGCTCTGCACCAGTACGGGATGCTCTTCGAGCGTCTCACCGAGTACGCCTTGCCGCCGATCGACGTATCGTTGGCCCCGGAAGCACACTCGGTGAAGGATTCGCTGGCCCTCATCCAGCACGTCCTCTATACCCTTTGAGGAGGCCCGGATGGCTGAACTGACCTGGCAGAAGTCGACGTTCAGCGGCGGCCCGCAAGGCGAGTGCCTCTACATAGCCACCGCCCCCGACGGAACCCTCCGCCTCCGCGAGAGCGACACCCCGGACATCGTCCTGGCCACCGCCCCGGAGGGACTCGCAGGGCTCCTGCATCACGTCAGGCTGACCGGCACCCCGAGCACAAACCCGTAGCTCCTCAGTGGCGCGGTGTCAGCGCTGTCCCTGAGGTGTCGGCGACCCCCGCGGCCTGACGGACAAGGACGCGCCAAGATCCGTACAACCAAGCCGCGTCCTCACAGGTCTTGATCGTCAACGGCTTTGCCTGCCGTTGACGATCAGGACTTGAAGGACGGAATGAACCCAGCCAGACGCGCGACCACGGCCGCAGCCACCGCCGTCGTGCTCGCCGCCGCGGGCGGAACGCTCACCGCCGCACCCGCCTCCGCCGCCACGACCTGCACTTCTCCGGTCTACAAGCGCCAGTTCTTCGCGAACACGACCTTCTCCGGTACCCCGAAGAAGACCAACTGCGACTCCGCCATCAGCGAGAACTGGGGCACCGCCGCCCCCACCTCCGGACTCCCCAAGGACAACTTCGGCGTCCGCTGGACCGTCACCCGCGACTTCGGCTCCGGCGGACCCTTCGCCCTCCCCGTCGCCGCACAGGACGGCATCCGCGTATACGTGGACGGCACCCGCAAGGTCGACATCTGGAAGAACGTCTCCACAACGGTCACAAAGACCGTCAACATCACGATCCCCAAGGGCAAACACACCCTCCGCATCGACTACGCCAACTGGACCGGCAAGGCCAACGTCAAGTTCGACTACACACCACGCACCTCAGCGAGCGTCGACAAGGTCAAGCCCCTCACCCCGACCGACGCCTGGTTCGACGAGTTCACGGATGCGGAGAACCGTCCCCTGGTGGAGCTCACCTGGTCCGCGAACAAGGAGATGGACCTCGCCGGGTACCGCGTCTACCGGCGGGTGAAGAACAGCGGCAGCTGGACGAAGGTGGCCACCACCGCCAAGCGCAGTTACACGAACGCCCCGCCGACCACCGGCCAGACCTACTACTACGAGGTCCGTGCCTACGACAAGGCGGGCAACGAGTCGGCGGGCACCGCGGACCAGGGACCGGTCGAGACGTACGACGACACCGCACCCGCCGCTCCGGTCCTCACCGTCACCGCCACGGAGGCGTCCAACAATCTCTCCTGGACCGGCTCGTCGGCCGACACGGTCACCTACCGGATCTTCCGCAAGCGGGACACCGCGACCACGTACACCGCGCTCGCCGACACCACTTCCACCACGTACGCCGACACAACGGCGTCCTACGGCAAGGCGTACGACTACAAGGTCAGCGCCGTCGACGCCGCCGGGAACGCCGGTGCCTCCACCGTCGTACGCAGCGCGCGCACCATCACCCCGCCCTCGAACGTGGTGGCGACCACGCCCAGTTGGGGTGCGGTCTTCACCTGGACGGAGCCCGCGGGCGGCGACACCGCCGACTACGAGGTGTACCGCTCCGAGACGTCCCCGGTGAGCACCTCGGGCGTGTACCCCATCGACTGCCGCAGCCGGAAGATCCGCACCGACGCGGCCGGCAACACCATCCGCAGCTGCACCGACTACGACGGCGACCAGGGCCGCACGTACCACTACGTGATGGTCCGCAAGAACACCGCCGGTCTCTGGTCCACCGGATCCCAGGAGTTGACCGTCACCCGGCCCGGCGACGAGATCCCGCCGCCGAACGTGACCGGCCTGACCGCCGAGCCACGGGAGTACGGCATCAAGCTGGACTGGGACGACAGCACGGCCGCGGACCTGGCCAAGTACCTCGTCTACGAGCAGCAGACGCAGTGGAGCACTCCCGAATACGTCGACGTCGTGGACGGCGGCACCTCCGAGTACGTCGTCGGCCCCGAGCGGGCGGACGGCGAGGCCACCCACTACGTCGTCGTCGCCTACGACATCTACGGCAACTCCCGCACATACGAGGGCTCGAACGACCCGGACGTCGCCCCCTGGAGCCAGGAGCTCTCCAAGGTCTCCGTCACAGAGCTCGACCTCACCCCGGCGACCGTGCCCGAGGACACCGCTCCCTGCTCCCTGAACACCTATACGGCCGTCGGCCACCACGGCGGCATGTACATCGACTGCGCCGACTCGGTGGCCACAGAGGCCACCGGCATCAACGTGTACCGCTGGGACCCCACGACGAGCACCTACGCCCGTGTGACGGACACGCCGCTCCCGCCAACGGCCACCAACTACACCGACACCACCATCCCCACCGGTACGACCGTCTTCTACGTGCTCTCGGTCGTCGCGGCCGACGGCTCGGAGACGTTCAGCAACGTGGACTCCAGCGTCTCTCTGCCGAGTGGAGCCTGAACCCGATGCGAACCTCCCTGCGCCGCGCCGGCGTCCCCGCGACCGCCGTCGTGCTCGCCACGGCCGGCGGCCTCCTCACGGCCGTCGCCACCCCGGCGTCGGCGGCCGTGAGCTGCACTTCTCCGGTCTACAAGCGGCAGTTCTTCGCGAACACGACCTTCTCCGGTACGCCGAAGAAGACCAACTGCGACGCCACCATCAGCGAGAACTGGGGCACCGCCGCCCCCACCTCCGGACTCCCCAAGGACAACTTCGGCGTCCGCTGGACCGTCACCCGCGACTTCGGCTCCGGCGGACCCTTCGCCCTCCCCGTCGCCGCACAGGACGGCATCCGCGTATACGTGGACGGCACCCGCAAGGTCGACATCTGGAAGAACGTCTCCACAACGGTCACAAAGACCGTCAACATCACGATCCCCAAGGGCAAACACACCCTCCGCATCGACTACGCCAACTGGACCGGCAAGGCCAACGTCAAGTTCGACTACACACCGCGCACCTCAGCGAGCGTCGACAAGGTCAAGCCCCTCACCCCGACGGGCACCTCCGTCTCGTACGACCCAGCCACCGGCAAGGCAAAGCTCACCTGGTCGAAGAACCAGGAGCTGGACCTCGCGGGCTACCGCGCCTACCGCCGGCTCCAGGGCAGCACCACCTGGACGAAACTCGCCACGTCGACCGCCCCCTCGTACACCGACTCGCCTCCGGCGACCGGGGAGACGTACTACTACGAGGTCCGCGCCAACGACAAGGCGGGCAACGAGTCCGCCGGTACCGCGGACCAGGGCGTGACCACCGTCGACCGGACGGCACCTGGCGCACCCGCCGGGCTGATCGCCACCTCCATGCGGACCGGGCTGCAGCTCGACTGGAACGGGGTCACGGGGGCGGCGTCCTACCGCGTCTACCGGGCGGCGAGCGAGAACGGTACGTACACCCGGGTGGGCAGTACAGATCGGCTCTCGTACCTGGACACCTCGGCCGCCGAAAGCGTCACGTACTACTACCGCGTGACCGTTCTCGACGCGGCGGGCAACGAGTCCGCGCGTTCGGGCGCCGCCGCGGGCGAGCGCGAGGACCTCACCGCTCCGCCCGCAGTCACCGGGCTGACGGTCACTCCGACCGAGTACGGCTTCGAGCTGGAGTGGGACGCGAATCCGGCCGCCGACCTCGCGAGGTACACCGTCTACTGGGGTGAGATCCTGGGCGACGAGGGCGATCAGCAGGTCTGCTACGGAACCCTGACGGAGTATCTGGGGGCCGACACCACCTCGTACTCGTACACCACTCTGCCGGACGGCGACCGCGTCTGCTTCTTCATCGACGCCATCGACGCGTCCGGGAACTCTTCCTTCAGGTCGACCCGGACGGCCGAGGCCGTCGCCGCGACCGAGCTCGACATGACGCCGAGCGTGCAGACGCCCGAGGGCTCGCCGCTGAGCCTCAGCGCGAGCGGGGCTGAGGGCGACGAGGGGAACCTGCTCCAGTGGTACGGGCTGGGCGGCGAGGACAACCCGGCGCCGGAGGCCGCCGCCGGATACCGCGTCTACCGTTGGAACCCCGCCATCGGGGCGTACGAGAAGATCGCCGACCTCGGTGTCGGTGCCTTCATGTACTTCGACACCGGCGCGAAGCGCGGCACCACGTCGTACTACTGGGTGACCGGCGTGGCCGCCGACGGCACCGAGACGCTGCCCGCGGGCGACTGGACGGTCACCGAGCCGGCGTAGTGACCGCAGGCATCCGGCAGACGTCAAAAGGGGCCGGGAGACGGATCGTCTCCCGGCCCCTTCCGACTCGTTCAAGGTTCCGACGCGTTCAAGGTTCCGACGCGTTCAAGGCGTCCTGGAACTAGTCCGTCGGCCGCTTCGGCCGCCACACCACCAACGCACTCGTCTGCTGTACCTCCTGGTACGGCACGAGATCACGGCGGTACGACGCATGCACCGCCGCCTCCCGCTGCTGCATCGCCGCTGCCGCGCCGTCCACCGCCGCCTGGAGTTCGGCGGCGCGCTGCTGGAGTGCGGCGACCTGGTTCTCCAGCTCGATGATGCGCTTGATGCCGGCGAGGTTGATGCCCTCGTCCTGGGACAACTGCTGGACGGTACGCAGCAGTTCGATGTCGCGGGCCGAGTAGCGCCGGCCCCGGCCGGCGGTGCGGTCGGGGGAGACGAGGCCGAGGCGGTCGTACTGACGCAGGGTCTGCGGGTGCAGGCCGGAGAGCTGGGCCGCCACCGAGATGACGTAGACCGGCGTCTCCTCGGTCAGTTCGTACGGGTTGCGTCGACGGCCGGGTACGTCCATGGCGTCCTCATGCTCCCTTCGCGGCCTGGAACAGCTCCGCCCGCGGGTCCTCACCCGCGGTCGCCTCGCGATACGCCTCCAGCGCGTCACGAGCCTTGCCCGACATCTCCGTGGGGACCGCCACCTCGACGGTGACCAGCAGGTCGCCGCGGGTGCCGTCCTTGCGGACCGCGCCCTTGCCGCGGGCACGCATGGTGCGGCCGTTCGGCGTGCCCGGCGGCAGCTTCAGGGTCACCGCCGGCCCGCTCAGCGTGGGCACCTTGACCTCGCCGCCGAGGGCCGCCTCCGCGAAGGTGACGGGGACGGTGACGGTGAGGTTGTCGCCCTTGCGGCCGAAGACCGGGTGGGTGTCGACGTGAACGGTGACGTACAAGTCGCCCGCCGGGCCGCCCCGTTCACCCGGGGCGCCCTTGCCGCGCAGCCGGATGCGCTGGTTGTCGCTGACGCCGGCCGGGATACGGACCTGCATCGTGCGCGAGGACTTGGCGCGGCCACTGCCGCTGCAGACCTCGCACGGGGTCTCCGCGATCAGGCCGCGGCCCTTGCAGTCGGGGCAGGGGTCGGTGAGGGAGAACCCGCCGCCGGAGCCGCGGGCGACCTGGCCGGTGCCGACGCACGTCGGGCACACACGGGGTGTGCCGTTCGCGTCGCCGGTGCCCGAACAGGCCTTGCAGGGCGCCTGGGAGGTCATCCGCAGCGGAACCGTCGCGCCGTCCACCGCCTCGGTGAAGCTGAGCGTCACCTCGGTGTCGATGTCCTGGCCGCGCCGGGGCTGCGTACGGGTACCGGTGGTCGTGCCGCCGCGGTTGAACAGCCCGCCGAACACGTCACCGATCCCGCCGCCGAAGCCGCCGCCCTGTGCTCCGCCGCCCTGGGGGCCGCCTCCGAAGAGGTCGCCCAGGTCGAAGTTGAAGTTGCCGCCTCCGGCGCCGGGGCCCGGACGGAAGCCGCCGTTGCCGAAGAGGGCGCGTGCCTCGTCGTACTCCTTGCGCTTCTTGGGGTCCCCGAGGATGTCGTTCGCCTCGGAGATCTCCTTGAAGCGGTCCTCCGCCTTGGCGTTGCCCTTGTTGGCGTCCGGGTGGAACTCGCGGGCGAGCTTCCGGTACGCCTTCTTGATCTCGGCCTCGGTGGCGTCCTTGGGGACGCCGAGGACCTTGTAGTAGTCCTTCTCGATGAAGTCCTTGGTGCTCATCCTCGACGTCCCTCCTCTCTCACGCGTTCAACGTCAGCCCTCGTCCGGGCCACCGCTCTCCTTGTCGTCCGCCGCCTCGGCCGTCGCGTCCTCGGACTTGACGGCCTGCGCACCGGGCTGGGGCTCGGCGACGGCCACCCGCGCGGGGCGGATGGTGCGCTCGCCGAAGCGATACCCCGGCTGCAGAATCGCCACGCACGTCGTCTCGGTGACATCCGGCGCGTACGAGTGCATCAGGGCCTCGTGGATCATCGGGTCGAAGGGCTCGCCCTCCTTGCCGAAGGTCTGCAGACCCAGCTTCGCCGCCACGGTCTCCAGCGACTCACCCACCGACTTGAAGCCGCCGACCAGTTCACCGTGGTCCCGCGCGCGGCCGATGTCGTCGAGCACGGGCAGGAGCTCGGTCAGGAGGTTCGCGATGGCGACCTCCTTGACCGCGATCCGGTCGCGCTCGACCCGGCGGCGGTAGTTCTGGTACTCGGCCTGCAGCCGCTGGAGGTCCGCCGTGCGCTCACCGAGCGCCGTGCGCACCTGGTCCAGCTGTGCTGTCAGACCGGCCAGTTGGGCCTGTGCCTGTGCTGCTGCTGATTCGTCCCCGGCCGCAGCCGCCCCCTCGGGGGCGGCTGTCGGCTCGGCGTCGTCAGGGGTGGCGCCGGAAGGGACGTCAGGCTTCTCTTCGAAGCCCGGGGTCTCCTCCGTCACGCGGCACCGTCCTTGCGGTCACGGTCCTCGTCGACGATCTCCGCGTCGACCACGTCGTCGTCGGCCCTCGGCGCCTCGGCGCCGGGAGCGTCACCCGCGGCCTGGGCGGCGTTGGCATCGGCGTACATGGCCTGGCCGAGCTTCTGCGAGACCGCGGCGACCTTCTCGGTGGCGGTGCGGATCTCGGCGGTGTCCTCGCCCTTGAGCGCGGCCTTCAGCTCCTCGATGGAAGCCTCGACCTCGGTCTTGACCTCGCCGGGGACCTTGTCCTCGTTGTCCTTGAGGAACTTCTCCGTCTGGTAGACGAGCTGCTCGCCCTGGTTGCGGGACTCGGCGGCCTCGCGGCGGGCGTGGTCCTCCTCCGCGTACTTCTCGGCCTCTTCGCGCATCCGGTTGACCTCGTCCTTCGGCAGCGAGGAGCCACCGGTGACGGTCATCTTCTGTTCCTTGCCGGTGCCGAGGTCCTTGGCCGTGACGTGCATGATGCCGTTGGCGTCGATGTCGAAGGCGACCTCGATCTGCGGGACACCACGCGGGGCCGGCGGCAGACCGGTCAGCTCGAACATCCCGAGCTTCTTGTTGTACGCCGCGATCTCGCGCTCGCCCTGGTAGACCTGGATCTGCACGGAGGGCTGGTTGTCCTCGGCGGTGGTGAAGATCTCGGACCGCTTGGTCGGGATCGTCGTGTTCCGCTCGATGAGCTTGGTCATGATGCCGCCCTTGGTCTCGATACCCAGGGACAGCGGGGTCACGTCGAGGAGCAGGACGTCCTTGACCTCACCCTTGAGGACACCGGCCTGGAGGGCGGCGCCGATGGCGACGACCTCGTCCGGGTTCACACCCTTGTTGGCCTCGTTGCCACCGGTCAGCTCCTTGACGAGCTCGGCGACGGCGGGCATACGGGTGGAGCCACCGACGAGAACGACGTGGTCGATCTCGGAGAGGTTGATCCCGGCGTCCTTGATGACGTTGTGGAACGGCGTCTTGCAGCGCTCCAGAAGGTCAGCGGTGAGCTGCTGGAACTGGGCGCGCGTGAGCTTCTCGTCCAGGTGCAGCGGGCCCTCGGCGGAAGCCGTGATGTAGGGCAGGTTGATCGAGGTCTCGGTGGACGAGGACAGCTCGATCTTGGCCTTCTCGGCGGCCTCGCGGAGGCGCTGGAGGGCCATCTTGTCCTTGCCCAGGTCCACGCCGTGGCCGGAGCGGAACTGCTGCACCAGGTAGTCGACGACACGCTGGTCCCAGTCGTCACCACCGAGGTGGTTGTCGCCGTTCGTGGCCTTCACCTCGACGACGCCGTCGCCGATCTCGAGCAGCGAGACGTCGAAGGTGCCGCCACCGAGGTCGAAGACGAGGATCGTCTGGTCGTCCTTGTCGAGGCCGTACGCAAGGGCGGCGGCCGTCGGCTCGTTGACGATACGAAGGACGTTCAGGCCCGCGATCTCGCCTGCCTCCTTCGTCGCCTGACGCTCGGAATCGTTGAAGTACGCCGGGACGGTGATGACCGCGTCGGCCACCTTCTCGCCCAGGTAAGCCTCGGCGTCACGCTTCAGCTTCTGCAGGATGAAGGCGCTCATCTGCTGCGGATTGAAGCTCTTGCCGTCGAGCTCGATCTTCCAGTCCGTGCCCATGTGACGCTTCACGGACCGAATGGTCCGGTCCACGTTCGTGACCGCCTGGCGCTTGGCGACCTCGCCGACGAGAACCTCACCGTTCTTCGCGAAGGCGACGACGGACGGCGTGGTCCTGGCACCCTCGGCGTTGGTGATGACGGTGGGCTCGCCGCCCTCCAGAACGCTGACGACGGAGTTAGTCGTGCCCAGGTCGATGCCGACCGCACGTGCCATTTCAATTCCTCCAGCAATGACTTGAGTGGAACGGACTCAAGTGTGCACGACTCCCGCCACATCGTCAACGGAGCTGAGTCGAGGAGGCTCAACTCTTATCTGTTTCTTAGACGCATCTTGCGTCTGACCTGGGGGTTTTCAGTCGGTCCGGCGCTTGAGTCTTCAGCCCGGCCTGCACTTGCGGATGACGGCCCCTCCGGGCGACCGGAGGTCTGGGGGCCCTGCGTCCATCAGCGGCTCCGCCGCGGGCCCCAGGGGACGGGAACGGGTAGGGGCGACGGGGGCGGGAAACGGGGCCCGCGCCTGCCACGAGCACCACCACCGCGACGCCCCCCGCCACCCACCACGCCGCCCCCGCACCGACCCACCCCAGATCGATGAGCAAACCGACCAGTGCCGCGCCGAACGCCGCCGTACCGATCACCACCACGGCACCCCGCGACGTCAGCCCGACCCGCCGAAGCCGCTGAGCGAGATGCCCGCCCGGCCCCCGCGCCGCGAGAGCGAGATCGGCGAGCCCGACCGCGGTCAGCGAGAACAGCGCCGCGACCCCGGACCCCGTCTCCCGCCCCCCGTGCACCAGCACCGCCGCCGAGGCGAGCACGAACCCGGCGAAGAGCGCCCCGCACCGCCCCGGCACGATCCGCGCCGGGGGCCTGCCCTGCATCAGGAACCCGGCGAGCGCCGCGGCCAGCACGCTCAGCAGCACCGTCGTACCGTCCATGACCTCGGCCGCCGCACACCCGCTCAGCGCGAAGGCGGTGACGACCCCGACGGTCCCCATCACTCCGTCGGCGTGATCGAGCGAGACGAAGGCGAAGGTGACCAGGACGGTCCAGACGATGCCCAACACCGCGCCGAGCACGCCGAGTTGACCGTAGGGAACGGTCAGCACGGCGGCCAGTCCCACGCCTGTCACCTGGACCCCGAGCGGCACGGCCCGCAGGTCGGCGACCAGCCCGAGCAGTCCTACCCCGGCCCCGACCACCAGCAGCCGCCCGGCGTCCGCCCCCAGCGGAGCGACCTCCGTCCACTCCCCCACGCCGGCCACCAGCACCGTCCCGCCGAGCACCGCCACCCCGCCCAACAAGGGAACCGCGCGCGAGCGCCGCGGCCGTCGCTGGACCACCCCGAAGCGCAGGGCGAACATCCGCAGCAGGGCGGCGAGGACGGCGGCGAGGAGCAGGGCGGCGAGGGCGGCGACGATTCCGTACAACACCTCGCCAATTTAGGCGTAAATGTCACAATACTGTGCGAATAACACGATCGGGTTTACGCGGCGACGCACGGCAGCCACATGGGCGTCTCGGACGGCCGCCGCATGGGTGTCCGTACGGCCGCCACACGAGCACCTCGCACGGCAGCCACATGAGCACCTCGTACAGCCGCCACACGGATGTCTCGTACGGCCGCCACATGGGCGTCTCGTACGGCCGTTGTGTGGGGCACCCCCGCTCAGGCAACCCTCAGCGACACAGATCACCGCGCCCCTGGCTACAGTGCGGCAGAAGATATGGGTACTCTCAGACCGACTACATAAGTTACCGCTTAGTAATCGTTCGCAATCACCGCAATCACCTCCGAAGTACCTCTCGGAGCAACACCTCGCAGGCCCGAGGAGCCCCCAAATGCAACTCGCCGCGATCATTGTGTCGCTGGTACTCGCCGTGGTCGGCGCGGCCCTGTTCAGCAGGGCCATCGCGCAGATCTACCGGTTCGTACGGCTCGGCCAGGACGTCCCCGCGGGCACCCGCACCGACGGCTGGGCCGCGCGCACCGTCACGGTGGTCAGGGAGTTCCTCGGCCACACCCGGATGAACCGCTGGGGCGTGGTCGGCGTCGCGCACTGGTTCGTCGCCGTCGGCTTCTTCTCACTGGTCGCGACCCTGGTCAACGCCTTCGGGCAGCTCTTCCAGGCCGACTGGGTGCTGCCGGTCATCGGCCACTGGCTGCCGTACGAGATCTTCGTCGAGTTCATCGGCCTGATGACGACCCTCGGCATCCTCACGCTGATCGTCATCCGTCAGCTCTCCAAGGCGGACAGGCCGGGCCGCAAGTCCCGCTTCGCCGGGTCCAACACCGGCCAGGCCTACTTCGTCGAGTCGGTCATCCTGATCATCGGGCTCGCGATCATGACCCTGCGCGGCCTGGAGGGCGCCCTCGCCGACGTGCACGGCTACGAGGCCGCGTACTTCGCCTCGTACCCGATCGTCGCCGCCTTCAGGGGGACGGACGTCGGCACGCTCCAGAACCTGATCTATCTCACCGCGATGATCAAGATCGGGACCTCGTTCATCTGGATGATCGTGGTCTCGCTGAAGACCGACATGGGCGTGGCCTGGCACCGTTTCCTGGCCTTCCCCAACATCTGGTTCAAGCGCAACGCCAAGGGTTCGGTCGCGCTCGGCGGGCTGCTGCCGATGACGTCGGGCGGCAAGGACATCGACTTCACCGATCCCGGTGAGGACGACGTGTTCGGTGTGTCCCAGGTGGAGCAGTTCTCCTGGAAGGGCCTGCTGGACTTCTCCACCTGCACCGAGTGCGGGCGCTGCCAGTCGCAGTGCCCGGCCTGGAACACCGGCAAGCCGCTCTCCCCGAAGCTGCTGATCATGTCGCTGCGGGACCACGCCCACGCCAAGGCCCCCTACCTGCTGGCCGGCGGTGGCAAGGACGCCGAGGGCACGGAGAAGGCCACCGAGGAGCAGCTCGCGGACGTACCCGCCGCCGCCCTCGCGGAGGCCGAACGCCCCCTCATCGGCACCCTCGAAGAGAACGGCGTCATCGACCCGGACGTCCTGTGGTCCTGCACCACCTGCGGTGCCTGCGTCGAGCAGTGCCCGGTCGACATCGAGCACATCGACCACATCGTCGACATGCGCCGCTACCAGGTGATGATCGAGTCCGCGTTCCCGTCCGAGGCGGGCACGATGCTCAAGAACCTGGAGAAGAAGGGCAACCCCTGGGGGCTGGCCAAGAAGCAGCGCCTGGAGTGGACCAAGGAGGTCGACTTCGAGATCCCGGTCGTCGGCCGCGACATCGAGGACCTGTCCGAGGTCGACTACCTGTACTGGGTCGGCTGCGCCGGCGCACTGGAGGACCGAGCCAAGAAGACCACCAAGGCCTTCGCGGAACTCCTGCACATGGCGGGCGTCTCCTTCGCCATCATGGGCGGCGACGAGAAGTGCACCGGTGACTCGGCCCGCCGTCTGGGCAACGAGCCGCTGTTCCAGGAACTCGGCATGGAGAACGTGGCCGCGCTGAACATGGCGTACGGCGAGGATGACGAGGACCCGGCGACGAAGAAGCCGAAGTCCGCGAAGAGGATCGTCGCGACCTGCCCGCACTGCCTCAACACCCTCGGCAACGAGTACCCGCAGCTCGGCGGCGACTACGAGGTCATCCACCACACCCAGCTGCTCCAGCACCTCATCGACGAGGGCAAACTCGTCCCGGTCACCCCGGTGGAAGGCCTGATCACCTACCACGACCCGTGCTACCTGGGCCGCCACAACAAGATCTACACGCCCCCGCGCGAGATCATGTCCGCCGTCCCCGGCCTGCGCCAACAGGAGATGCACCGCCACAAGGAACGCGGCTTCTGCTGCGGCGCCGGCGGGGCGCGCATGTGGATGGAGGAGCGCATCGGCAAGCGCATCAACAACGAGCGTGTGGACGAGGCCCTTTCGCTGAACCCGGACATCGTGTCGACGGCCTGCCCGTTCTGCCTCGTCATGCTGACCGACTCGGTCAACGGCAAGAAGAACGATGGCCAGGCCAAGGAGTCCGTCCAGGTCGTCGACGTCGCCCAGCTGCTCCTCGACTCCGTCAGGACCCCGGCCGACCCGGCGGGCTCGGCGGAAGCGGAGAGCGTGCCGGAGCCGGAGCCGGTGAAGTGACGCAGTAGACAGGCACGTGGGTTGACGCTGCAGGGGCCGGGATTCCTCGGCCCCTGCAGCGTTTCCTGTGCCTCCCCACGGGAGTCCCTGGGGGCGTACTCAGCGCCTGCGCGTCCCCAACGCCCCCATAAGCGCCGTCGGTTCGGCGGTTATGGCGCTTTTTCCGTGAAGTAGTCACGGCGAGTCAGACCTTCGGGGCCATGCGATAACGGTCTGGATGGGCACGGAGTCGAGGTGAAGTGAGTTCGAGGGCCCGATTGTCACGTCCGGCGCTCATGTGGTTGAGCCAACGTTCATACCAGTCGAGGAAGTCGATGGCGGAGGAGACGTTGGGGCCCCAAAACCCGTCGCTGTTGCCAGTCAGGACGCGGCCGGTGAGGGGACCGGTCACTGCGATGAGGCATACGTCGGTGCAGCCCATCTCAATGACGTGGAGGAAGAGATCGCCTTCGTGGTCCCCGGGTCCTGCGCCTTCGAAGCCGCGGGGTGACCCTGGTTCTCCGCGCGGATTCATGACCAGCAGGGAACACCGCTCCAGCGGCAGGAGGCCGTAGAACGGCGACGCGCCTGAGCCTCCGATGTGTGTGAGGAACTGCCGATAGGCGTCGGGCAGGGCGATGTCGTGCTCGGCTTCAAACTCAGTGACGCGTGCTTCCGCCAGCTTCGGACCGAGGCAGAACTGGTGCTGCTCTTCCCCGAAGGAGTGGCTGCGAAGTGGTTGGAACGGAGTCGCTGCCAGCTTGCGACGCAGGCGGGGTATGCGGGGATCCACGGTGTATCTTCTCTCGTCCCCGTCAACCTATGGGTGACTGTAGTCAACTGACCAGGAGGACCACCCTCTTCCGCAGGAGAGCAAAGCCGGCCCGGCCGAACATCTGGCGCTTGAGCACCTTGATTCGGTTGACGTGTCCTTCAACGACGCCGGAGCTCCAGGGCAAGGTGAGGCCGGCGATGACGGCGTCGCGGTCACGGTCGATGCCTGCGGCGAGGGTGTGGAGGCTGGGGACTGCGCGCGCCAGCCGTCACTCACCGTGTGCGCTTCACGGAAGGGGAGCCAGAACCGGTTCGCCACCGCGACCGACCTGAACGGCCACGCCGGCACGCAGACCGTCGGACAGGGCACCGAGATCATCGTCCGCACGGCCCAGGTCGGGAGGGACCCACCGGGGCTACTGCGACATCCACGGCCCGATCCCCTGGTGAGCCCAAGTCCACAGATGAACCCGACGTGACCCACCCCGCATGTCGCGCCCCTTAACTCCCCGCCGCAACAGGGCCATCATGTGACGGTCGTTGTCGCCGGTGTGTTCGAGATGGATGGTGCACGTGCGAGGAAACGGGAGCGGGATTCGTACGGCGGCTGCCGTCACGGGGCTCGGATGTGCCCTGCTCCTGACGGGATGCGCGGGGGGAAGCGCCGACGACTCCGCGCCCGCCACCCACGACCCCATCGCCGTCGCCAACGCCCCCGCCCAGCTCCCCGTCCCGTCCGGCAAGGGCAGCGAGGCGGCCGACGACTTCAACGGCGACGGCCACCCCGACCTCGTACTGAACGACCTCGTCAAGGGCCCGGACGACACCCACGGCGACGACGCGGGCATCGGCATCGTGTACGGATCGGCACGCGGCCTCACTCCCGGCGCGCGTCAACTCCTCAGCCCCAGCCGCCAGGCCGCCCCCACCGACGGCCGGCTCCCCGCCGTCTTCGACGCGGAGGCGAGCGGCGACCTGGACGGGGACGGCTTCACCGACCTCGTCGTCTCCACGGACCCGCCGTACAACGGACAGGGCATGCCCCCCGTACCCCTCCAGATCCTCTTCGGCTCCCCGTCGGGCCTGACGGGCAAGGCCGTGAAGCTCGCCATCCCCGCGCAGGCACGCTTCGGCAACGACTGGCCGGACCAGCCGGTCCCCGGCGACTTCGACGGAGACGGCGCGACGGACCTCGTCGTGCACGCCTCGAACGGTCAACTCAGCTATCTGCGCGGCCCGTTCACCCGCAAGGGCGCGCCACGCGCGGCGGGCGCTCCGCTCGCCTCCCCGGGCAACGTGCCCACCGGTCCCGCCGCCGACGTGAACGACGACGGCTACGACGACCTCCTCGTCCGTACGGCGGAAGGCACTGCCGAGTCCGCGATCGTCCTCGGCGGCCCGGCGGGCCCCACCCGCACCGGCGCCACCCTGCCCACCGGCATCGACGTCGCCCTCGGCAACTTCGGCAAGGGCAAGGCCCTGGACGCGGCGGTCGGTGCGATGGGCGGCACCTCGCTGCGCTACGACCTGCCCGGCACCGCCCGCTCCAGCCTCACCACCGCGGGCTCGGTGCTCGACGCCGGCGACTTCGACGCGGACGGCCTGAGCGAACTCGTCGCCAGCGGCTCGGAACTACGGCTGCTCCGAGGCCGTACGACCGGACCGTCCACGGCGGGCATGGTCACCGTCCAGCCGCCCGCCCAGGGCACCACCCGCGTCCTCACCGTCGCCGACTTCACCGGGGACGGGCTGGCGGACCTGGTGGTACGGACGTACCCGGGAGAGACGAAGGACACGGTCGCGCTGTACCCGGGCGCGAAGGCGGGCCTGGTGGCGAAGAAGCCGACGGTCACTTTCTCCACGTCGGAATTCCTGCAGACGGACTCCTGATTCCCCGGGTGGACTTCCGCCCCTTCCCCCACTTGGCGGCAGGGGCGCTCGCGTTTCCCTACCCCCTGATCCCTCGGCGATCCCCTCGGCGATCCCCTCGGTGTCCCTTCGGTGTCCCTTAGGGGATGTCACAGCTCAGCCGCAAAGCCGGGCCGGGAAGGCCGGGCCCGGCACATCACTCTCCGGGACCAGGTACGTTCGATAACGTGGCTGGATTCAGGATCGGACGCGGCCGGGACAACCGCGCCCCGCAAGGGCGACCGCAACAGCAGCAACCGCCGTACGGGCAGCAGGCCCCGCAGCCTCCCCAGGGAGGCCGGCCGCCGTACGGCTACCCACCCGCGCCGCCGCAGCAGTACGGCGGCGGGCAGCAACCGTACGGCGGGCAGCAGGGCGGCTGGCCCCAGCCCAACGTCGGTGGCGGTAGTAGCGGTAGTGGCGGCATGGGCTACGGCGAGCCGGAGTACTTCGGTGACGGGCACCCGCAGCAGGGCCCGGACCCGTACGCGGCGAACCAGCCCGGACACACCCAGGCCTTCTCGGTCGGCGAGGACCCGTACGTCCAGGGCGACACGTACCGCGCCGGCCAGGCCCCGGCCCCGCCGGTGGGCCCGCGCCTGCACTGGAAGGACCTGCTGAAGGGCATCATCGCCCGCCCCAACCAGACCTTCCTCCAGATGCGCGACTACACGATGTGGGCCCCGGCCCTCATCGTCACCTTCCTCTACGGCCTGCTCGCCGTCTTCGGCTTCGACGGAGCCCGCGAGGACGCGATAAACGCCACCCTGTCGAACGCGATCCCGATCGTCCTGACGACGGCCGTCGCGATCGTGCTCAGCACGTTCGTCCTCGGCGTGGTCACCCACACGCTGGCCCGCCAGCTCGGCGGCGACGGCGCCTGGCAGCCCACGGTCGGCCTCTCCATGCTGATCATGTCCCTCACGGACGCCCCGCGCCTGGTCGTCGCCATGTTCTTCGGCGGCGACGCCTCCTTCGTGCAGCTCCTGGGCTGGGCGACCTGGGTGGCCGCGGGCGCCCTCCTGACCCTCATGGTCAGCAAGTCCCACGACCTCCCCTGGCCGAAGGCGCTCGCCGCCTCGGCAATCCAGCTGATCGCCATCCTGTCGATCATCAAGCTGGGCACGTTCTAGTACGTCCAGTACCTCTTCTACGTAGGAGAAGGCCCCCGGCGTTTGCACGCTGCCGAGGGCCTTCTTCATATGCAGACGAGGTCGGGCGTCCGCAGGCGGGTCAGGCATCGTCAGGCGTCAAGGACCTGCCCGTCCCTCTTCACCACGGGCGGTTCGACACTCCAGGCGTCGTTGAGCCTATGACGGGCGTTCGAGACAGGGCCAAGGATCTGCGGTCCACCAGCACATCGGCCAAAGAGGCCCCATGCCAGCAACTGATCGTGATAATCGGACGGGTTCACGTCTCAGCTACGCGGAACGCTCCAAAGGCTTGCTGTCCATCGGGTCGGCAACTTGGATCAGGGGGAGAACTTGCTGGCGAATGTGCTGCCGGGCCTTCGTGATGTCCGAGCGCCGCTCTCGACGGGATGCATCTGGCTCCTGACACTCTGGATGATCCTGGAGGACCGTGTCCCGACGCCACAGCAGGCTCAGGGTGTCTGGGCGTCCCTGTATCGCCTTGGCGGCTTGATAGGTCCCGCCGGCGTGCTCGCGTCCGTCGCCTTCCTCGCCTATCTCATCGGCGCCATGCTCGCCGTCCGAGTAGTCACCGTGAACGCGAGGGAAGCGCCGAAGGCCGCGAGGTTCTGGGGCGCCAGGACGGACCTCACGCCTCGCGTGTCGCAGCTTGCGTACGACGACCTGGTCAGCTTCCTGCAGGACCACGAACGGGTGCCCGCACCGGAGCCGGAGGTTCCCGCCGCGGGGAGGCTGGAGCGCGAGGAGGGCCGGCGCCTCGTGGTGAACCTGGCGGTACGAGACATCCTCGGTGAGACACGTCAGCTCCGGACCAAACTGCTGATCGCCAACTACGACTTGTTCAACGAGTACGACCGAGCGGTGGGTGAGGCAGAGTTCCGCAAGAACGTCGCCTACGCGCTCCTGGGTCTGACGGCCGCGCTGAGTTGGATGCAATCACCTTGGTGGGTCATCCTCCTGATCGTTCCCACCCGGCTATACGTTGCCGCCATGGGAAGCGAGCGAGCAGCCAACGATGTCATCGTCCAGGCTGTAGTGGCGGGCCTCATCACCCCCCTCGCCATGACAGGAGCCGCAGGTGTGCCAGCCATTCCTACGGGACGGAGCCAGTAGACGTGAGGGTTCTCGGGCGGCAGAGGGTGAAGGTGTAGGTGCGGCCGTCGATGACGAGGCCGCCCACGTGGTCGTGGGCAGTGGCGGCGCTGATGTCGTCCGTCAGTAGTTCGGCGGTCGCCCGGAGGGGCGGTGGGGTGTTGTCGCCGTCGGGTCCGTCGACGGCAGCGGTAGGAGGGACTGTAGAAACTCTCGGACTGCCCTGCGGCAGCACGCATACCGCTCAGCCCAGGTCAGAGGGCCTTCTCGGACGGCGTGCTCGGCTCCCCGAACTTGCGTGCCAGGGGGCGACACACTCCAGGCAGTCAGCCACCTGCGAACACGAACAGTCCGATGAGGATGAAGATCACCCACGCGCCGAATGCCGCACACACGATGAAAGTGATCAGGCTGTTCGCCGTGGCCAGCTTGGACCAAGCACCCTCGGACGAGCGCGCTCCCTCGGGACCCTGCTCTGAGCCCACGTCAGAGCGCTTCCGTGTTCTCCTTGGGCGCCTCGCCCGACCTAAGTACCGGAGGCAGCACACTCCACGGAAAGTTGATCCACTCCTCGGTCCGCTTCCACACGTACTCGCACTTCACCAGTGAGTGGGGCTTTTCGTAGATGACGGCGCTGCGGACCTCGGCGACGGCGTCGACGCAGAAGTCGTGGACCAGTTTGAGCGTCCTGCCGGTGTCGGCGACGTCGTCGGTGATCAGGACCTTTTTGTCGGAGAAGTCGATGGTGTTGGGGACGGGGGCGAGCATGACGGGCATTTCCAGGGTGGTTCCGACGCCCGTGTAGAACTCCACGTTCACGAGGTGGATGTTCTTGCAGTCGAGGGCGTAGGCGAGCCCGCCCGCGACGAAGACGCCCCCGCGGGCGATGGACAGCACGATGTCGGGCTCGAACCCGTCGTCGGCGATGGTCTGGGCGAGCTCGCGGACGGCGGTGCCGAAGCGCTCGTAGGTGAGGTTCTCGCGCACGCCGCTCATGCTGTTGTCGCTCACACCTGGGTCCGATGGAAGTTGAGGAAGGAGCGGGACGCGGTCGGTCCACGCTGTCCCTGGTAGCGCGACCCGTAACGCTCACTGCCGTACGGGAACTCGGCCGGCGAGCTGAGGCGGAACAAGCACAGCTGCCCGATCTTCATCCCCGGCCAGAGCTTGATGGGCAGGGTCGCGAGGTTCGACAGTTCGAGGGTGACGTGCCCGGAGAACCCGGGGTCGATGAACCCCGCGGTGGAGTGCGTCACGAGCCCGAGCCGCCCGAGCGAGCTCTTGCCCTCGAGCCGCGAAGCGAGATCATCGGGCAACGAGATGACCTCGTACGTACTGGCGAGGACGAACTCCCCGGGATGCAGGATGAACGGCTCGTCACCCTCGGGCTCGACGAGCCGGGTCAGATCCGCCTGCTCGACGGACGGATCAATGTGTGGATAGCGGTGATTCTCGAACACCCGGAAATAGCGGTCGAGCCGCACGTCGACGCTCGACGGCTGCACCATGGATTCGTCGTACGGATCGATCCGCACCCGTCCGGCATCGATCTCGGCCCGGATGTCCTTGTCAGAGAGAAGCACGCCCCGAGGATACGCGGGGACTGTCTGCAATTGCGCACAGTCCCCCGCGCCCTCACACAAGGCCTGCCGTTCCCTACCGCTTCTCGAGCGTGACCGGTACGACGTTCCGGAGCCGCGCACAGCGCGGACACCGGATGAGCCGACCAGGACCGAGCCGCTCGGCCTGCTGCATCGGGAACGAAGCGGTACTGAACACGTGCCCCTCGGCACAACGGACGACGGTGCGCTCCATCAAGTCCTCAGAGTCCCTTCCCCAAGAGCCGCGTCTGACTGACGCCGAAAGCCCACATTACGGGACGTAAGGGATGACCCTCCATGCGGCACTCCGGTCACGCACAGACCCTCTTCCGCGCCCCCACCGTACGCCCCAACTCCGGCCCCCCGCAGCCGCATCCCCTCCCCCGAGACGCACCCTGGCCCCACGGCTTCAGCGCCGGGGGCCAGGCATGAGGTAGAGTGAGCGGGCATTCGACACCGGCCCGAACCGGCGTCTTACGCGGGTGTAGTTTAGTGGTAGAACATCAGCTTCCCAAGCTGAGAGTGCGAGTTCGATTCTCGTCACCCGCTCCAATGTGAACCCCCAGGTCATGGACCCGGGGGTTGTTTGTTGTCCAGCCCGATGTGCGTGCACGCCACGGAAGTAGTCCTGAATTGCCGGATCACCCCGCCGAGGAGCCCTGGCTTGCCGGTGCGGACTGTGGGGGCACGAGCGCCTTTTCCCCGCGAGACGGAGCCCCGGTCTCTCTGGCGTGTGTCCATCGGCCGACGCGCTGCCAAAGTCGTCCCAGTGACCGGTAGAAACGGTCCGGCAGGAACACGGCGTCCGCGATGATCATCGCGCCGGAGAAGAGCGGCAGCCCCATGAGGACGGCGATGCCCAGGTGCATGCCCAGCAGCATGGTCAGGACCGGGTACTTGAGCCGTCCGAACAGGACGAACGGGAACGCGACCTGCAACAGCACTGTCAGGTAGCAGGCGACGGCGATCAGCATGTCGTGCCCGTCCGCCATGAGGGAGAGCTCGGGCCATGGGCGGAACAGGTCGAGGTTCAGGACGTAGTGCAGGGCGGTTCCGTTGCCCCAGGAGCCGCCCTGCACCTTGTAGAGGCCCGCGGACCCGTAGAGGAAACAGACCTGGGCCGCGATGACGAACATGCCGCAGTTGTGCAGCACGGCCGTCAAGGTCCGGCGGGACGAGCCGAGTTGGTGCCGGAGTCCGTCGACATCGGGGGCCGATGAACTGCTTGCCGCCTTCCCCATGGAGCCCTGGAGCCGGGTTCTGCGCGCGTCCAGGGACCAGCGCCGGCCGCACGCGGTGAGGACGAGGTAGACGGCCATCAGGAGGATGAGGTTGTCTCCTCCGTCGGTCATGAAGATCGCCCTGGCGTGGAACGACGCCACCACGACCGCGAACAGCACGGACACCGCTCTCGTCCGCCAGCCCAGCATGAACAGTGCGGACGTGACGAGGGCCAGCGCGTAGCAGGTCTCGAAGTAGGGCCGGCTGTCGGACAGGGTGAGGATGCTCAACCACCCGGTCTGGTCGAACAGCTGCCTGGCCAGCTCGGGCGTCCACGGTGACCCGGGCCCCCAGATCTCGTCGCGGTGCGGGAACTCCCGCAGGAGGAAGACGAGGTAGAGGAGTCCGTAGCCGATGCGCAGAACGGCCGCGGCGTACAGGGAGATCGGGCGCTCGGTCAGGACGGTGAGAAACGCATCGATCTTCTCCGGTACGCGGCGCGGAGCGAGTGTCTGCTCAGTTTCCACGGGAGGTCACCTTCCACCAGGGCAGATACCGGGTTTCGACAGCTTTCGGCGCGGCTGCGGACGAGCCGGGGCCGGGCCCCTCGGCCGGCGCGGCGATGGGCACGGTGATCACCCGCAGCTGGACGGACTCGAAAGTGCCGCCGCGACGGTCGGTGATGCGGTCCGCCGCGATGTCGGTCAGGTACTTCTGCATCATCAGCGCCCGCTCCGAGCGAGGCCGGTCGTCACCACCATGGGTTTCGAGGTACGAACTCCAGGCCCGCCGCAGCATGTTCTGCGCGGTGTGACTCGGGAAGACGTCGTGCCTCACCGCCGCGTTGTCGACGCCGCTCAGATCGAACCAGCCGCTCACCCGCACCCGGCCGTCCGGAGTGGTGTGCATAGTCCTGGCCGAGATCTGCCGGTTGACCGACTCCGGATCCGGGGCGAAGAGCCGCCAGTTCTGTTCGAACAGGGGGAAGACCCAGGCGTTGACCTGCCGGCTGTACTGCCGGGAGAGGGGGTTCGGGGGTGCCACGTGCAGAAACACCAGGAGAACGTGGACCAGGGCTGTCGCCAGGCACAGGGCCACAGCTGCGCTCGTTCCCACCTTCAGGAGAATGGGCGGAGGCTTCGAAAGCCCTTGGCGCGGATGGGTTGTCCGGCCCCCTCTCCGGTCGTCACCCCGGTCGTCACCCCGATCCCGGCTCTGGTCCGGTTCGTCGACGTCCGCCGTTTCGATGCCGCCGAGCACGTCCCCGTCTGGGCTTTCCATTCTGGCTTCTCTCACTGTTTCTCCTGAGATTTCGCCAACGGCGCGCGACGGAATCGACAACGATCCGTCGCGCGCCGCTCGTCCTGCCGGCTCAAGGGGAGCTAGGCAGCTTTCTTGGAGTGGCCTTCGTGATCGTTGCCGTAGCCCTCGGGTTTGTGGGGCTTGTCGGGCTTGCCTTGATGCCCGCCATTGCCGCCATAACCGCCGTGCTCATCGGGCTTCCCGCCGTGATCGTGGTCGCCGGGCTTCCCGCCGTGGCCGTGGCCGCCGGGCTTGTGGCCGTGATCGTGATGGCCGTTTCCACCGGTCGAGCCGCCTGTCGCACCACCGTTCGTACCACCCGTGGTGCCGCTCGTACCGCCCGTGGTGCCGCTCGTACCGCCCGTCGTACCGCTTGTGGTAGCGCCCGCGATGACACCACCCAGCACGCCGCCGGTGGTTCCACCCGACGTCAGGACACCGCCAAGAAGACCGCCCGTTCCGCCACCCGTCGGCACACCGCCGATGACGCCGACCGTGGTGCTCCCCGTCGTGCCCGCCGTGGCGCCGCCCGACGTGGCACCGGCCACCACACCACCCGTGATCAGACCACCGGTGGTTCCGCCGGCGGCACACGTACCGCGGTTGATCGTGTTGTTGTCCAGCGTCACCGCGCCGGTACGGGCCAGCGCCCGGCCGGCGATGGTTGTTCCCGTCGTGACGGTGATCGACTCCTGGGCCATGATGGTGCCCACGAACGTGGAGTTGGTGCCGAGCGTGGCCGAACTGCCGATCTGCCAGTACACGTTGCACGGTGAGGCGCCGTTGACGAGCGACACGTTGCTGCCGGACGCCGTCGTCAGGGTCGAACCGATCTGGAAGACCCATACGGCATTGGGATCGCCGTGTGCGTCGAGGGTGAGCGTGCCGGTGATACCCGCGGAGATGGGTGCCTTGTAGACGCCCGGATCCAGCGTCCTGCCGCCGAGCTCCACGGGGTCGGGAGCGGTGGGGTAGGTGACGTCCGGCGCTTGTCCGGCGGCGTTGTTGTACCCCGTGACCAGGTCGCTCTTGGCCTGGAGCGCCACCGCGTCCGCGGAGTGCTGGGCACCGTTCACCGTGCCGGGCGGGAATCCGGTGATGGCCGTACCCGGCGACACTCCGAGATCACCGGTGATCGACGAGGGCCCGGTGTTGGTGACCTGGGAACCGGCCAGTACGGCAAAGCTGGTCGCCGTACCCAGCGGCACAGGTGTGGCAACGGCGCTTGCGCTTGTCGGCGTCATCGCGAGGACGACAGCGGCGATCACCACGGCCGTTACCGCCGCGAGCCACACCGACATGGTGCGCCGTAGGGGCGCTTCAGGGATATTCAGCGTCATCGAGGGGCCAACTCCTTTAAAGCGGATGGTCTTGGCGGTTCCCGGTCGCACAGAATCGCCCGTTTCTGACGCTGGCATATTACTCAGGAGTGTGCCGACGGATTCTTTCCGCGAGGAGTACTGAAAAATGCATAGAAAAGCTTAATGGGCCGCGTGGTTGTAAATCCATAATCCTCGCCAGGTGCGACCGCCCGGCATGGTCGGCGAGACGGAAGGCCACTGCGAGAAGATCACTCATGCCCCCACAGAAGGCAGCCGTTTCGGTGGGTGTCGGTGGAGTCCGGTCCACTTCGTGATCTTGTGGACCTGTGCGAGGATCCGGCCACCGCCTGCACTTATCTGATGCACGAGGGCCTGATCGCGAAAGACCGGCCGCGCGTGACCCACCCGGCACGGACGAGTCGCCGCATCCGATATTCCGTGCCTGGCGGACCGAAGGAAAGTACGCGGTCGACGCATCGCTCGGAATATCCCCGAGCTGTGCTATCCGCAGTATTATTGTCTGCGGGTTGGTTCACTCTCACGTGCAACCGCCCGGAAGGGTGGCTCCGGCGTGTTCGCGCCGGAGCCATTGCCGTCACCGCCTGCGTTACAGCCTGCGTTACAGCCAATTGGCGCGTGGCATCCCCGACGAGTTAATCCGCCGACGGGAGTCCTTCCAGGCCACCTCCGCCCAGAGTTTGCCCGGCCGTCGCCAAACCCTCCACCGTGTGCTTGTGCAATGGCGCCCTTCCGGCCGGCGCCCGCTTCCAGGGCTCGGCCGCTCGCCGGCCACCCAGAGTGGCCCGTCACGCCTCCGAGACGACGGCGTGCCCATAGCGTGCCCTTCAGACCGGTGAACCACGGTCGACAGAGGTGCGATCCCGCGCTCCTGGGCGCCGCATCAGAGCACATATGCCGAGGTCAGAAGCTATCCAGCTCGGCAGGCGCCGTCGCTTCCCAAGCTGAGAGTGCGAGTTCGATTCTCGCCACCCGCTCTTTTTGAAGCCCCAGGTGAGTGGCCTGGGGCTTTTGCGTGACGCGCCCTTTCTCGCGCTTTCCGGCGCACAAGGCACCCCGAGATCGGGCACACGGAGGGCACGAGGTCTCGCCGAGTACCACGCACTCGCCACTTCCGTTGCAGAAGTGCGCCGCTGACCTGCTGTTTCGTTGCGCACATCGCGGCGGTCGCCGTTGAAAGCCCTCAGCCTGCCGTCCCCCGACGGGTCGAATGGCACTGCCCCGCGCTACAGAGGGGACGACAGGCCCCGACTTGCCACGTAAGACGCATCGTCTTACAGTGGTTGCATGGCTGACACCATCACGATTCGCAGCGACTCGGACACCGAGCACGCTCTGGACGTTCTCACCAATGACGGCAGCTCACGCTCGGCGGCCATCCGCCGAGCTGTGCTCGAAGCCGCCCTGCGCAAAGAGCGGGCTTCCGCGATGCGTCGCGCCGTCCTGCGGATGCCACTTGGCGAACCGGACGGCATCGACATCGCTGCGGAGATCGCCCGCGGCCGCGAGGACGAGCGCTGATGATCTATCTCGACTCGGCCGCCGTCGTGAAACTTGTCCACGCCGAGTCCGAGTCGCAGGCATTGCGCAACTGGCTCGACGAACGGGTGGAGACCGGATGGACGAGTTCGGTGCTGGTGGAGATCGAGTCATCGCGGGCCCTCGCTCGCTACGCCCCGGAAGCCGTCGCCCGGCTCCACCCGGTCCTCGACCTGATCGAGTTGGTGGAGCTGGACTCCGGAGTTCGCATCTTGGCCCAGACCGTAAAACCAGCGACCGTGCGAAGCCTGGACGCCATCCACCTGGCTACGGCTCTTCGCATTCGCTCCCAGATCACCTCCTTCGTCACGTACGACAAACGACTGGCCGATGCCGCCCAAGCAGCTGGACTGACGGTCGACATGCCTGCCTGAGACATCGCCCAAGCCAAGCAGGACACCACCACTCAACTTGCCCTCAGTGGATCGACAGTCGACGTCCCTGAAGGCGCCTGCACCCATCTCGTTTCCACCGCGTGCCCCACCCGTGCCCTTCAGGCGGGCAACAGCGGTCATCAAAGGTGCAATCCCGACCCGACCGCGGCACCTGGCACCGCGTTACCGCAGGTCGGCGCGGCATTCGGCGACGGAGCGCCATCGCTTCCCAAGCTGAGAGTGCGAGTTCGATTCTCGTCACCCGCTCCAGAGTTTGCCCCCAGGTCAGCGGCCTGGGGGTTGTTGTTTTCCAGGCCAATTCATGTGTGCCGTGCCCGACATCACGATGTCTGCGCCCGATGCTTTCGAGCTGTTGCTGGAGCGGCGGACCGTGGCCTCGGCCGAGCCGGAGCCGGACCTGGGGCCGGAGCCGGAGCTGGAGCCGGAGCCGGAGCCGGAAGTCGAGGAGCCGGTGTCGTCGGCTGCCTGTCGCTGCTCGGAAGTGTGCTGCCCGACGCTTCTCCAACGGCCTGCCTGCTCGGAGTGCGGTGAGCTCAGCTGCGGCGCACGCTTGAGACAGAGGGACCACAGTGGCAGCCGGGAACCCGCGGGCACCCAGGCACTCATGGGCTGTTGCGGGCGAAGACCGGAACAGGGGTCGGCAAGCCGCTGAACGAGCTGGCCCTCATCGCGCGAGGGAGCCTTCCATGAACGCTTACCCGCCCATAGCCGATCACGGGATGGTCGGCGACCTTCAGACTGCCGCGCTGGTCTCGTCCGAGGGGACGATCGACTGGTGGTGTACGCCTCGGTTCGACTCGCCCAGCGTGTTCGCGTCCCTCCTCGACAGTGAGCGAGGGGGCTACTGCCGGCTTTCCGCAGATCTCGCTCCGAAGGACGGGGCCGCGGTACGTCAGCTCTACCTGACGGACACGGCCGTCCTGGTCACCCGGTTCATGGGGCCCGAGGGCGTCGGTGAGGTCGCCGACTTCATGTCCCCCCTGGACACCACATCGACTGACCGGCATCGCCTGGTGAGGGTGGTGCGTGTGGTGCGGGGCAGCCTCGACTTCGACCTGGTCTGCCGCCCGCGGTTCGACTACGGGCGCGCTCCGCACACCCTTGAGCGGGTCGACGACAAGTCGGTGACCTTCCATGGTCCGGACACGAAGCTGTATCTGCAGACCATGGGCCCCTTCGTCATCCAGCCCGACGCCGAAGACATCACCGCCCGCTGCACCCTCGCCGCCGGAGACATCGCCGCCGTGGTGTTGACCAACGCGAACGACGGGCCGCTTCCGCCCCTGCCGTCGTTGGACGAGATCACCGAAGAACTGGAGTCCTGTCGCACCTTCTGGCACACATGGCTCCGCACCAGCTCCTACCGAGGCCGCTGGCGCGACATCGTCAACCGTTCGGCGATCACCCTCAAGCTGCTCACCTACGCACCCACGGGCGCGCCGATCGCCGCACTGACCATGGGGCTGCCGGAGCAGATCGGCGGTGAGCGCAACTGGGACTACCGGTTCACATGGATACGCGACGCCTCCCTTTCGGTCAGGGCCATGACGGACCTCGGGTTCGTCGACGAGGCCGCTGCCTTCCGCCGCTGGCTGCGCGAACGCGTCGCCGCCGGCGGCACCGCCTCGGGCGAGCCGCTGCAGATCATGTACCGGATCGACGGCGATCCCTACCTGACCGAGGAGCTCCTGGACCACCTTGAGGGCTACGCAGGATCCGCGCCCGTGCGAGCGGGCAACGCGGCGGCCGACCAGATCCAGCTCGACATCTACGGTGAGATGGCGGACGCCCTGGCCCAGACGCGGGACATGGGCGACATCAGGGGCTGGAAGGCGTTCGCCGACGTCCTGGACTGGCTCGCCGACCACTGGGACCGGCCCGACGAAGGCATCTGGGAGACCCGTGGAGGCCAGCAGGAGTTCACCTACAGCCGTCTCATGACGTGGGTCGCCTTCGACCGGGGCATCCGTCTGGCCACTGCCTTCTCCCGCCCGGCCGACGTCGGCCGCTGGACGGAGGTCCGCGACACGGTCTTCAAACAGGTCGTCGAACGCGGCTGGAGTGCGAAGCGGCAGGCGTTCGTCCAGCACTACGCGACCGACGTCCTGGACGCCTCGCTCCTGCTCATTCCCAAGGTCGGCTTCCTCTCCCCGACCGACCCGTCCTGGCTCAGCACCCTCGAAGCGATGGACCAGGAACTGGTCAGCGACAGCCTGGTCTACCGCTACAACCCCGAAGCCTCCCCGGACGGGCTGCGCGGCTCCGAGGGAACCTTCAACCTGTGCAGCTTCCTCTACATCGAGGCACTGGCCCGCGCCGGCAGGCTGCAGGAGGCGAGATACGCCTTCGACAAGATGCTGACCTACGCCAACCACGTCGGCCTGTTCGCCGAGGAGATCGGCCCGTCGGGTGAACAACTGGGCAACTTCCCCCAGGCGTTCACGCACCTCGCGTTGCTCGCCGCGGCCATCGCCCTCGACGAGCAGCTCGACAAGGCAGAAGGGAACGGCGCCGGTGGCTGAAGCCGATACCTCCGCATACCCGCCGGGTGCTATGCGCGCCGTGCTGGCCCCACTCGCCCTGGCCCAGTTCATCTGCAGCTTCGCCGGTTCGAACATGAACGTGATGATCAACGACATCAGCGAGGACCTGGACACGACCGTGCAAGGAGTGCAGGTCGCGATCACGATCTTTCTCCTGGTCATGGCGGCGCTGATGATTCCCGGCGGCAAGCTGACCGACCGCTACGGCCGCAAGCGGTGCTTCCTGGCCGGTCTCGCCGTGTACGGCGTCGGCGCCTTGCTGAGCGCCGCCGCCCCGGGCCTGGGCGTCCTCATCCTCGGCAACTCGATCCTCGAAGGCGTCGGCACGGCGCTGCTCATCCCGCCCGTCTACATCCTCACGACGCTCCTCTTCACGGAAGTGACCTCCCGTGCCCGCGCGTTCGGGGCCGTCATGGCGCTGGGAGGCATCGGCGCCGCCGCAGGGCCGCTGATCGGGGGACTCATCACGTCCGCCATCAACTGGCGGGCAGCCTTCGTGTTCCAGGCCCTGGTGATCGCATTGATCATCATCCTGAGCCGCCGGATCAAGGACCCCCTGCCACCGGATCCCGCACGACCCTTCGACACCGCCGGAGCGATCCTCTCGGCCGTCGGTCTCATCCTCGTCGTCACGGGGATCCTGGCGGCCGACAACAACATCTGGCTGATGACCGGCCTGATCGCCCTCGGTGCACTCGTGCTGCTCTGGTTCTTCCGGTCGGTACGCGCCAAGGAGCGGACCGGCGGAGAGCCACTCCTGTCGACGAGCCTGTTCCGCAACCGCACCTCCAATCTCGGTCTCGTCACGCAGAACATCCAGTGGCTCCTGCTGATGGGGACGTCGTTCGTCGTCGCGACCTATCTCCAGGTCGTCCGCGGATACGACGCGATCCAGACCGGCGTGATCTTCACGGCCGCCACGCTCGGCCTGCTCGTGTCGTCACTGGCCGCCGCACGCCTGGCGAGGCGGTGGGCACAGCGCACCCTCATCGTGACGGGCTTCGTCGTGGCGATAGCCGGAGTCGGCGTCCTGCTGGCCCTGGCAAGCGGCTCTCCGAGTGCCTGGGCCTTCGCGCCCGGACTGCTGCTGATCGGCCTGGGCCTCGGCCTGAGTCTGACCCCATCGGTCAACGTGGTGCAGTCGAGCTTCCCCGACGAGCAGCAGGGCGAGATCTCCGGGCTGTCACGCAGCGTCTCCAACCTCGGTTCCTCACTGGGCACCGCGGTCGCCGGCACCATCCTCGTCGCCGGCCTCACCTCCCATGCCTACGGAGCCGCGATGATCACACTGGCGGTCCTCGGTCTCGTCGGCCTCGCCACCGCGGTGTTCCTCCCCCGGAGCCTGGTTTCGAGCAGCACTCCTTCTCTGTCGCACGAACCCACGTGAGCTGTCCTGGCCGTCCGATCCGTGCCCGCATGCGATGCGCGGCGAGGGAGGCGAAAATGGGATGGTGGGATCGTTTCCCGCGGGTGCAGGTAGGAACACAGGTGATCGCTCATGTGCCGATGGCTCGCTTGCTCGGGAACACCCCTGCTGCTCGACACCATCCTCTACAAACCGGCCCACTCGCTGATCGATCAGAGCCTCCACTCAAGACTGGGAGTCGAGACGACGAATGGCGAAAAGGGCGTCGACCGGCACGGCGGTGCGACAGACGAACTGCCACCCGTTCCGGCGCGGCCGCTGGATGTGTATGCACAACGGTGCCATCGCCGGCTTCCACTCCATGCGCCGCGAGCTGCATCCCGACATGGCGTTCCTGCCGGGGGTGTCCGACGAGACCCGCCTCATCGTGTCCGAGCCCCTCGGTGATCTGCCGGGTGCCTGGAACGAGGTGCCCGAGAGCAGCTACGGCGTCGTACAGGCCGGAGCCGACGAGTTGCATCCCTTCGTCCCAGAACCGGCGTGACGCGTCAGCAGACAGTGCAGACAGCGGGCGGGGAAAGTCACATCGGCAGCGGTCCCTCGCACGGCTCAGACAGGAGGGTCTGTGATGACCCAGAACGCGACCACGGCGATGCGCGCGGCACCCCACACCACGCCCGGGGAACGCATGGCTCTCGGCAAGGAGGCGCGGCGCCGCTCACCACGCTCGGGCCACGCCCAGTACCGGCCGCCTCCCGACCGGCCGGACCCGCTGGCGATCCTGGAGGCGCAGTCCGCGGCACGGGTGCCCGAACTCGTCCCGATCCGCTACGGCCGGATGATGGAGGCCCCGTTCCGCTTCTACCGAGGCGCCGCCGCGATCATGGCGTACGATCTGGCCGGCAGCCCGACCTCGGGGATCACGGCCCAACTGTGCGGGGACGCACACATGTTGAACTTCCGTCTGCTCGCCTCGCCGGAACGGCAGTTGGTGTTCGACATCAACGACTTCGACGAGACACTGCCGGGCCCCTGGGAGTGGGACGTCAAGCGGCTCACGGCGAGTCTTGTCATCGCGGGCCGGGCGAACGGGTTCGACGACGCGGAGCGCGCCCGCATCGTGAGCTCCACGGTCCGTTCGTACCGCGAGGCGATGATCCGCTTCGCGGGCATGAGCAACCTCGACGTCTGGTACGCGAAGATCGACGCGGACCGCCTTGAGTCCCTGGCCGCAGGCCGACTCCACGGAACGAAGAGCGGTCGCAAGAGGCTGACCCGTGCCATGGCGAAGGCCCGCACCCGCGACAGTCTGCAGGCTTTCGACAGGCTCACGGAGACGGTCGACGGCCGGCCCAGGATCGCGGCGGATCCCCCACTGCTCACGCCTGCCGGCGACCTGCTGCCGGACGTCGAGCGCAGCGCCCTGGAGCGCCGGTTCCGCGGCCTGCTCGAACGGTACGGCGGCACGTTGGCTTCCGACCGCCGTACGCTCCTGACGGACTACCGACTGGCGGACGTGGCCCGCAAGGTGGTCGGCGTCGGCAGCGTGGGCACCCGATGCTGGATCTTCCTGCTGCTCGGCCGGGACGGCCAGGACCCGCTCTTCCTCCAGGCCAAGGAGGCCGACACCTCCGTACTCGCCGCACACGTCGGCGCCAGCCGCTACCCCAACCAGGGCGAGCGGGTGGTCTCGGGCCAGCGGCTGATGCAGGCCACGAGCGACATCTTCCTCGGCTGGGAACGGGTGGACGGAATCGACGGCAGGCAACGCGACTTCTACGTCCGCCAGTTGCGCGACTGGAAGGGCATCGCCATGCCGGAGAGGATGCAGCCGAAGGACATGCAGACGTTCGGCGAACTGTGCGGACTCACGCTGGCTCGTGCGCACGCGCGGTCCGGCGACCGCATCGCGATCGCCGCATACCTGGGCAGCGGCGACTCGTTCGACCGCGCACTCGCCACCTTCGCGGAGGCATACGCCGACCAGAACGAGCGTGACCACCAAGCCCTGGTCGACGCGGTGCGCGCGGGCCGGCTACCCGCGGAGGAGCTGCCGACAGCCTGACACATGCCCGTGACGTGACCCTGGCGGACAGGGGTCGTGACCCTGACGGACAGGGGTAGTGAGCGCCGTGGCCGAGACCTACGAGAACGCCCAAGGAACGACCGTTCCGATCATTCCGGCCGTGCCGTGGGCGGATCCCCAGGGAGACCCCTTCCTGCGCACCCGGTTCGCCCTCCCCGCGCGGCCCGCCACGTTCCTGCGGCGGCAGCGGCTCGTCCAGCACCTCGACCAGGCTCTCGGGACGCCGTTGGCCCTGGTCAACGGCCCGGCCGGAGCCGGCAAAACCCTGCTGGCCGCCGACTGGGCCGCCGGACTGCGGCAGCCTGTCGCCTGGCTCACCGTCGAAGCGGGGGACCGGCGTCCCGGGGTGTTCTGGGCGTACGTCCTTCAGGCACTGCGCGCCGGCGGTGCGTCGGCATCCGACGCGGTCGGGGTCCCCGCGGACGCGTCCGGAGTGGACCGCAAGCTGCTGGCAGCACTCGCCGCCGAGCTGAACGATCGCGACCGGCCCGTGGTCCTCGTGCTCGACGAGTACGACCGCGTGACGGATCCGGAGGTCACCGAGCAGCTGGAGTTCGTCCTGCACCACGCCGGGCGTGGCCTGCGCCTCGTCCTCGTCACCCGCACCGAACCGCTGCTGCCGCTGCACCGTTACCGGGCGGCCGGCGAGCTGACGGAGATCCGCGCCGCCGAACTGGCGTTCACCCCCGAGGAGGCCGTCACACTGCTGGAGCTGCACGGTCTGAGCCTTCCGGTTCCCGCCGCGGGCGCCCTGGTGGACCGCACCCGGGGCTGGGCCGCCGGTTTGCGCCTGTCCGCCCTGGCCGCTCTGGACAGCGCCGACCCGGAGCTCTACCTGAAGGAGTTCGAGGCGGACCGCAGTACGGTCGCGGACTTCCTGCTGGCCGAGGTCCTCAGGCAACAGCCGGAGGAGACGCAGGGCCTCCTGCTGCGGGTCAGCGTCCTGGAGCGTTTCTCTCCCGATCTGGTCAACGCGCTGACCCTGCGGACCGATGCCGAGCCCATTCTCGCCGGGCTGCACCGCGACAACGCGTTCGTCGAGCATCTCGGGCACTCCTCGTACCAGCTCCACCCGCTGTTCCGGGAGATACTCCGGGCCCATCTGCGCGTGCGTCTGCCCGGCCTGGAGCCCGAACTCCACCGGCGGGCCGCGCGGTGGCTGGGTCGTTACGGATTCCTGCCGGAGACACTCGCCCACGGCGCCGCCGCGGGCGACTGGGATTTCGCCGCCGGTGCCCTCATCGACGACCTGGCGATCGGGCAGCTCTTCACCGGCCTGCGCTCGGACGACCTGACCGGGTTGTTCTCCCACATGGGGTCCGACGCCCGAAGCCCCGCGACGGACGTCGTACGCGCCGCCCGTGACCTGTCCCGGCACGACCTCGATCATGGTCTGGCACGTCTGCGCCTCGCCGAGGAGCGTCTGGCCGAGGACGCGCCCGACCTGGCAGCCGCCCAATTGAGCTGTGCTCTGCTGGAGGCACTGGCCGCCCGGCTGACCGGCTGTCCCCCACAGGCCGAAAGGGCCGCCGAAGCGGCCGACGACCTACGGCAGGAGGTCCCGGCGCACCTCCTGGAGAAGCATCCTGAACTCACCGCTCTCCTGCTGACCCATCTGGGCTCGGCCCGCCTGTGGGCCGGGCGTTTCGAGGACGCGCGCGATGCCCTGACCGCGGCGGCCGCCGCTCCCGGCGGAGCCTCCACCGTGCTGCCCCGAGAGGACTCCATGGAGCACCTGGCCCTGCTCGACTATCTGAACGGCTGGCCGGGCCGAGCGGAGCGCAAGGCCCTGGCGGCGGGGTCCGAGATGGAGCGGGTCGGCCTTCCCCAGCCGTCCGGCTCCGGCATCGGACGGATGGTCCTCGCCGCCGTGGCCGTCGACCGCCATGAGCTGGGCCGGGCCCAAGCCCTCCTCGACGAGGCGGCCCAGCTGCCGCCAGGGACACATGACCCGGTGTCGGCGGCGGGACGGGCCCTGGCCACAGCTCGCCTGCTGTTGGCCGGCGGCAAGCCACGAGCCGCCGTGGAGGCGGCTGACCCGGACGTCTCCGCCGCCGTGGCCTCACCCTGGGCGACCAGCCATGAAGCCCTCGTCGCCTCCGCCGCCCACCTGGCCGAAGGGCGGCCGGAGACAGCGGCCGAGGTGCTCCAGGGTGTGTCCGCCGACCAGCCGGCGTGTGCCGTGGAGGCCGCGGCGATCCAGCTCGCCGCGGGCCGTACCGGGGCGGCCATCGACCTGCTCGACAACATCCACGGCGGGGTCCGCGCCGGGCCGGCGGTGACCGTGCGGGCAGCGCTGGTGAGGGCTCAGGTCGCGGAGGGGGCGGGAGACACCGCCACGGCCCGCAGGCTGGTGGCACACGCGCTCCTCGACGCTCGGCGGGAGCGGCTGCGGCGTCCGTTCCTCGATGCGGGAGCGTGGCTGCGGCCTCTCCTGGCCACGGCTCCGCTCCACGAGCTGGCGGCGGGCTGGCTCACGCCCGGCACGCCGCGACACGGTGGGCGACCCCGGCCGGAGGCGCTGCCCCCGCCGCTCGTCGCGGTGGAGCTGAGCGGACGCGAGCGCGACGTCCTGGAGCGGCTGGCCCGGATGATGTCGACGGAGGAGGTCGCAGCCGACCTCTACGTGTCGGTGAACACGGTGAAGACCCACCTCAAGAGCGTCTACCGGAAGCTGGCGGTGAACCGGCGAGGCGACGCGGTGCGCCGCGCGCGCGACCTCCGGCTGCTGTGAACGCGCGTCGGTGAGAGCAGGGGGTTGCTCAGGCGCCCGCGCTCCGGCTCGCACAAGGACACACGTCACAGGCGCCGGTGACGGCGCCGGTACCAGAGTGCGCCGACCGCGGCGGACGCCGTGGCCAGTGTGATGCCGAGGACCGGCCGGCGGCTCCCGGCGATGCGCGCCGTGCAGAACGCGACGGGAACGAGGACGAGGAACGGGCCGCCCCACGAAAGATCCCTCCGATACGACGGTCCGACGGCCCGACGGCCCGACGGCCGCGAACGATCACCCGGACCCGGAGCTCGGCCTCAGTGGCGGTGGGGTGGTTCCGCCGAAGCGAGGCGACCGCTTCGGGCACGGCCGGACCGATACGGCGGACGGCGAAGTCGGCGAGGAGTTCGGGGAGGGCGCCCCGGATCGGTGACGGCCGACGCCAGCAGCGACCGTTCAGGGGAGGGCTCCTTGCGGGAACCCGCGGTTTCCGGATTCTCCCGGTGCGGCACAGATCGTATCTACCGTAAATCTCCGTAATCGGGACAGATGATCGGCTCTCTCTCCTTTCGTGCCGCCCTTCCCCCGTGACGGGTGAGGCACGGGGGACGTGCTTCGGATGCGATGGGAGGAGCGGCGAGGCATGCGCCGCCGCGCCGAGTCCGGAGGGAGTCACCGTTGTCCAGAACCAGGACCGGCCCGGCCACGGCCCGCGGGGAGCGCCGTGCCGAGCGCCGCACCCACGCGAACTACACGGGCGGTGTCTACGGATCCATGCTCGCGGCCTCCGTGGTGATCGGCGCCGGTTCCCTGGGCTCCTTCCCGCGCACCGAGCTGGTGCTGCTCCTGTTGCTCACCGGCCTGGTGTTCTGGATCGCGCACGTGCACGCCCAGCTGTTCGGGGCCCGCCTGGCGCAACAGGCTCTGGACCGCCGGGTCGTACTGGACGTCTGCCGTGACGAGTGGCCGATCGTCAAGGCCGCCGTCCCGCCGGCCGTCGCGGTGGCCGTCAGCCCGCTCCTGGGCCTCGACGTGCGAGGTGCCGTCTGGCTGGCTGTCTCCGTCGCCGTGGCCGGACAGGTGGGCTGGTCCGTGGCCGCGGCGCGCCGCGCCGGTGCTTCGCGGCGGCTTCTGGCCACCACTGCATCGGTCAACCTGCTGCTGGGCCTGCTGATCATCTCCTTCAAGATCGTTCTGACGCATTGAGTAGGGGGCTCATCCGTCCCGTTCGTGGCCGGCGGACGGTCACCTGTACCGGGTGAGGCCCGAAGGAGCACGGAGGCGCACGATCGCAGGGAAGAGCGCCGTCCGCCTGTCCCAGGCGGTCCATGGGAGGACAGCTCGTGCGCTACGAGATCCGAGTCGAGGGACACCTGTCGGAAACGCTGGCCAAAGCGTTCCCGGAGCTGGGCCACGTGGTGATGTCCGGACAGACCGTCCTGTTCGGTCCTGTCGTGGACGAAGCGCACCTGTACGGGCTCCTGACACGCTGCCAGTCCCTGGGACTGCGTGTCGTGGAGATGAGGCAGCTGCCGGAGTAAGAGGACCGGGCGGTGTGGGTGCCGGGTCGAAGAGCGCCAGGAACAGCGCCGGTTCATCGCAAGGCCGTGGGACAGGCGCCCGGAGATTCCCGCCTCACCGCCACGGCGGCGCCGGCGGATCACCCGTAGTAGGTGAGCCCGGCACCCGGTGACCGGCGTGACCCTGGAGCGGTCAGGCACACCGTTCCCCCAGACGCCGCCCTGTCGGCGGTTCGGGAGCGACCCACTCGATCACGCGAGGAGGAGCCATGACCACGTCGCGTGATCGGGCGCCGTCCACCGGACCAGAACCCCCTGCCGCCGGGGCGGCCCCCCGCCCGGTGAGTGATCCTTCGGACGTGCTGGCGCAACTGGGCCGGTCGTGGACCTGGATCCTGGGCTCGGCGGTCGCGACGGTGGTGCCGGGCGTCCTGGCGCTGGTCTGGCCGGACGAAACCCTGCACGTCCTGGCAGTCCTCATCGGGCTGTACCTGCTGGCGACCGGGGTGTTCCGGTTCGTGGCCGTCTTCGGCCGGGAGGAGCACGGTGAACGGCTCCCGGGGCTGCTCCTGGCCGTGCTGTACGTCCTGGCCGGGGTCCTGTGCCTGCGGAACCCGCTGCAGACCATCGCCTCACTCTCGCTGATCGTCGGCGTCGTCTGGCTCGTTTCCGGCATCCTCACCCTCTACACGGCCATCGCCGCCAAGGACCTGCCGCACCGCGGTGTCGTCCTGGGCGCCGCGGTGCTCGGCATCGTCGCGGGAATCGTGGTGCTCGCCCTGCCGGCGGAGTCGGCCCGCGCCCTGGCCCGGCTGCTCGGCCTGTGGCTCGTCCTGCTCGGTCTGGCCGAGGCGGCGGTCGCCCTCGCGTGGCGGGCCGCGCTGCGAAGGACGCGCCCCACGGGGCCGGACGCCCCCGTCGGGAGAGTCTGACACCGCACCGCCACTCCGACGGGCGCACCGGACCGTGCGGCCGCCTCCGTACCCGGCCGACCCGGCCGACCCGGCCGACCCGGGCGGCGACCGGCGCAGCCGGGGCGGTCCACCCACGGAAAGGAGCATTCATGAACCCGGCCGACGTCGTGCTGTTCATGGTCCGAAGGGTCTGTCTGGACTCGGTCCCGTGAGCCATGGCCAGGACACCCAACCCCGCCCCCGCGCCCCTCAGACACAGGGTGGTGGAGCGGGCCCTGGCGGGCCTGCGGTCCGGTCCGGTGGCCCGGCTGCTTACCCGCCTGTCGGCGCTCAACGTCGTGGAGGGCTCTGTGCGGCTGGCCGCGCAAGCCTTCCTCACCGCGCTCCCGCTGCTGATGACCGTCGCGGCGTTCGCCCCCGAAGGGGTGCAGGAGCTGCTGGCCGACTCCGTCCGTGCCGTTCTGGGGGTGCGGGGCGACACGCTCGACGAGGTACGCCGTACCTTCTCGGCCACCGGCACACCACGAGACGCCGCCGGAACCGTGGGCGTAGTGGTGACACTGGTGTCCGCCACGGCGTTCAGCCGGGCGCTTCAGGCGGTCTGCGAGCGGTGCTGGCACCTGCCCCGCTCACCGGTGCGGGCCGCGGTCTGGCGCTGGCTGCTCTGGCTGCTCGTCTGGCTGGGCGTCCTCCTGGTCCAGGCGCCGCTGCGCGACGGACCGGGAGTCGGCGCGGTGACCGGACGGGTGCTGGCACTCCTGTCCTCGACGCTGCTGTGGTGGTGGACCCAGCATCTGCTGCTGGGCGGCAGGATCGGCTGGCGGAACCTGCTCCCGGGAGCGCTGCTGGCGGGCGTGGGCACGGTCGTACTGAGCTGGGCCGCCGGTCTTTTCGTGCCTACGGCCATGGAGCGCAGCCTCCAGGAGTTCGGACCGCTGGGGCCGGTCTTCACTTTCCTGTCCTGGTTGATCGCCGTGTTCCTGGTGGCGGTCTCGGGCCTCGCTTTCGGCGAGTACGTCGCCTCCTCCGACTGGTACCGGACAGCCGCCGCACCCCGCCGTACGCGGGCCGAACCCTGATCCTGCCGCTGGAGCGCGTCCCTCGAGTGCCGGGGCCGCCCGCAGGATCACCCGCGTCGGGTGAGGCCGGCCGGCCCCGGCCGCGCCCACGCTGAGACTGCACGCAACGGCGGCCGGGCGAGCGCCCGGAACGGAGGAGAGACATGAGTGCGCAGACGTACCTCGCGTATGACTATCCCCTGCTGAGCGTCTTCTGGAGCATGCTCTTGTTCTTCCTGTGGATCATGTGGTTCGTCCTGCTCTTCCGCGTCATTGTCGACATCTTCCGTGACGACGACATGAGCGGCTGGGCGAAGGCCGGCTGGCTGGCGTTCACCATCCTGCTGCCGTTCCTGGGCATCTTCGTCTACGTGATCGCACGCGGCAAGAACATGGGCCGCCGGGAAATATCCCAGGCGCGAGCACAGCAGGAAGCCTTCGACGCCCACATCAGGGAAGCGGCAGGCGCCCAGGAGAGGCCCAGCAGCATCGACGAGCTCGCCAAGCTGTCCGACATCCGTGCCCGCGGCGACATCACGGACGAGGAGTTCCGCAGGGCCAAGGAACTGGTCCTGACCGACTACGGCACGCCCAGTCGCTGAGCACATGGACACCACGAATCGAGGCACAAGATGACCGCGACATACACCCAGCCGGCAAACACGGCGAAGCAGGAATGGGCAACCGGCCTGACCGCCTTCGCGGCCGTGATGCTCTTCCTCGTCGGCCTGCTCGACATCTTCCGGGGCATCATGGGCATCGCCGAGGACGACGTCTTCGTGACGACGCGCAATTACGTGTTCCAGTGGGACCTGACCGGCTGGGGCTGGATGCACCTCGCGCTGGGCGCGCTCGCCGTGATCGTCAGCATCGGGCTGCTCCGGACCGCGACCTGGGCGCGCGTTGTCGGCGTGGCCGTCGCCGCACTCGTCATCATCGCCAACTTCCTCTCCCTGCCGTACTACCCGGTGTGGTCGGTCGTGATGATCACGATCTCGGGCTTCATCATCTGGGCGCTGTGCACGGTCCAGCGCGACAACCTCTTCGACCTGTCCGAGGAAGGGCCAAGGTACGAGGAGCGCCAGCCGCCCAGGACCTCGTATCCGCACGGGCCCGCATGAGCACACAGCGATCAGGATGTGAAGCGGCGGCCGACCAGCCCTGTAGGTGCCGGCCGTCGCGACGGCGCGTGGCGATACCTCAGCGAGCAGCCGCGCCGGCCGCCGAGTCAGGGGGCGGGGCGGAGCCGGTGTCCAGGAATTCGCGGATCGCGAAGCCCACCAGCACGATCACCGTGATCCACACCACGACCATCGTGGTCGGGTAACTCCAGGTGAACAGGACGATCGCGGCGACCACCAGGATCGCGGCCCCGATCCACCGCTTGAAGCGGTGCACGAACCGCCCGAGCGCACCCAGGCGAAGCCCTCCCGACTCCGCCACGTCGCGCAGCGCGCCGATGCTCCCGCGGCAGCCCTTGCGGACGAACACGGCGACCCGCGACGGCCCGCTGAGAAAGGCGCCGAGCGCGGTGATGAGGGCGACGGCACCCAGCGCACGCACACCGGCGCGCAGGAACCTGACCAGCGCGTCGTACACCGCTCCGGCGGCGGCCGGGGACGCGCCGGAGGGTAGATGGTCGAGGTAGACGTCACGGAAGACGGTGAGTGTGATCCCCAGGAACAGCATGGCCGCGAACACCGCCAACGCAGCCCCGATCAGCGCGTACCGGCGGTTGAACGCCGTGTACACCCCAGCCGCGGCCACCAGCAGGGCGATGACGGGCAGCCAGCTGCCCATGATCTCCAGGACCCTCATATAGGTCTTGATCTTGCCGATGTCCTTCGACTGGACCACCACGAAGTCCGTGTGGACATCGGGGATCTTCGCAGCCACTCCCAGGCCGGCACTGACCAGCCGCTCCTTGACCTGGGCCACCAGCGGTGCCACGTCGATGGCCACCTGGTCGTTCTTCAGCGAGACCGCACCGCCGCCCTCGCCCGTCAGCGCCTTGTCGACGGCCGAGTGCACCTTGCGGTTGCCCTCCACCCAGACCGTCTCGAAGGCACTCGTGCTCACCACCCGCTCCACGGTGCCGCTGACCAGCTGCTTCAGACCGCTCGTGATCGGCCCGTTCAGGCTGTCGACCAGCTGGGCCGCCCTCGGCGGCACGCCCTTCTCCGACACGGTGTCCTGCAGCTGCTTGACCAGCGCGTCCACGTCGATCTGTGCCAGCACCACGTTGGTGACCCGGTTGGTGACCGCCTTCTGCACATCCGGATCGGACGCCAGCGGCCCCACCGTGGCGACGTAGCGGTCGGTGTCCCGCACAATGCTGTTCGCCCACACCGCGACCACGGACAGCAACGACAGCAGGGCCGCGAAGAGGATCAGCAGGACCGAGCCCGTGAACCGTAGTCGGTGATGCCGCGCCGCCTCCGGGCGAGCAGCGCTCTCCAGGGCACCTACGCGGTGCCGCAGTTCATCCAGTTCGCTGCGCTCCCGGTTCGAGAGCGGCTCGTCGCCTGTGTGGGCCATGGACACCAGAAGATCCGTGCGATGCCGAATGCGCGACCAGTGTGCGCCCGACGGGTGAACCGCGCACGACGTGCGGCCGTCCCGGTGCGGTGAGGCAATGGCAGGGGGGAGCAGGCACGAACCCAGCAGGTGACGCCGTGAGCGACATATTCGCAGCGGTTTCACCAGACACCCACACCTGCCGTGACATAAGGAATTTGCGCAGGTCAGCGGCCATGCCAGCACCCAAGCGTGGTGGCTTCCCAAACTGAGAGTGCGAGTTCGATTCTCGTCACCCGCTCCATATGAGACCCCCAGGTCGACGACCCGGGGGTTCTTTGTTGTCTGGACCAGTGGGCGGGGCGCGCACCACAACCGCACCATAAGGGCGCTGCCGCTGCCGTGGGCTTCTCCCTGTGGTGCGCGCGGCTGCTGCTGTAGTGCTGGGTACGTACCGTCCTCGATGCGGCCCTGGAGCATCTGCGCCAGCCGCACATATTTGGGTGCAGCCACCTCGTACGCCATAGCTCCGCCCAGCCGTGCCACTCTCGTGCCAGAACAGACGGGAACTCACGGGGAATCAGGGTGGGCAGGGGTGCGCACGGCCAGACTCCGTCCAAGGCAGAGAATCCGCAGATCACACGCGTGGTCGCCCAACCTCGCTCCTAAAGCGGTGATCACGCGTCGGGTGTGCCGGGCACGGGACCGGGAGCATCAAGGCGTAGCACGAGTGCACGTAGGGCCCTGAGTTCGGCGTCCAGGGCCTGCGCACCTTCACGGGTGAGGGATACCCATGTTCGGGGGCGTCGACCGGCATAGCCCTTCTCCACCGTGATCATTCCGGACTCCTCCAGCACCTTCAGGTGCCGGGAGAGATTTCCGTCGGTGACGGCCAATTGCTTCTTCAGGAAGCTGAACTCGACCCGGTCAGCTTCGCGGGCAACAGTGAGGACACCGAGCCGCACGCGCTGGTGGACGGTGTCGTCCAGCGCCTGGGTGGGATGCAGTTCCTCTTGGTCGTGCTGCGTAGCGGTCGAGTCTTCGACGCTCATGAGGCGACCGTACCCGCAGCTCCGACACCGGGCGCGCCGCGGCGGCGGACCGCTGTCCACTCGCACAGACCGCCGAGAAGCAGTACGGCAGCGAGCAGAAAGGCCTTGACCTGCGGTCCGTCGGCCCAGCCGGGGTGGGTGGGGTGCTGCCAGGGAAGCCATCCACTACCCCAGGAGGCTCCTAGGTACCCCGTGAGCAGCAGGGCGTGAGCGATGCCGGCCGCCGCGGCGATCCAACTGCGTTCGGCAATGCCGAGGGCGAGAAGTCCGATGCCGACCAGATACCACGGGGAGGCGTAGCTGTTCTCCAGCAGCACGGCCTCCCACGGCTGATCCTTGCCGAACAGCAACGCCACCAGAGCTGCCGTGATCACAGTGGTCGCTGCGGCAGTCACGCGGACCCACATGCCACGCCGCGGGACGACGCCCCGGGCCTCGCCGCGCAGGCGGTACCAGCGGGCGAAGACGAACCATGCGAGGGGGAGGAGCGCGAACCACACGCCCCATGCCGCGAAGCGCAGGACGGCTCCGTCGAACTCGCCCTTCAGGCAGGGTGTTCCCGGTTCGTGGACGACGCACAGGCCGGTCAGCTCGGCGTAGGCAAAGGCCGGATAGGACCCGATGTAGCGCCCATGGGCTCCGAAGTTGAAGGCGTACCGGGCGACCGGAATGGCCGCCAGTGCAAGGAGCCCGAAGCCAAGGAGGGGAGTCCAGGCTCCGTTGGTCTGCGTGCGGGTCCTCGCTCGAAGGCCTTCCGTCGCAGCCAACAGGACGGCCGCGGCCGCCCTCGGTTCTGATCCCGCGCTGCTCGGTGCCGATGTCCCCATCTGTCCCCCTTGTAGTCGGCGCTCTGGCAGCGCTCGTGAGCGGATCGCCAGATGGCCGCCCGCCGAGAGTTAACTTTGCGATGCAAAGTACATGGCAGTCAAGAGTAAGCCGTGTACTGACAACAACAAGAGGGCCTTCCACGGAGCAACGCCGGGTCGTCGACGAGCACTCCGTGCCGTGGTGCGGCGGCGGCAGAAGGCAGCCTCACCCGGAAGGGCCTCCAGGCAGACGCCTCCCGCGCAGTCCCGGAAGCCACCAGGCCGGAGGCACACGGCGGGCGCTCTGCGCAACGCCGCCCTTCGCGCCGCACGGGCTCACGGAATCCTGCTGGTCGTCACGCATGCCAACGAGCAGGCACGGTCCGTCCTGCACCAGATCGGGCTCTCCCCGCGCCCTGTCGCAGGGGGACCGCACCGCCGGATATCCACGCCTCCACAGGGTGCTCCCTGCCGAGATCCGGCAATGTCGGTGCTGCCTGACTGCGCGCCAAGAACCTGTCAACGCAGCGTAAAGAACGTGTAGGGTTCCCGGCGGTGTGCCGGGAAGCCTGGTCGGCGGTTGAGGAGAACTCTCTTCGTCGATCGGGAGCTGAGGCATGGTGCTCGTCGTGGTCTTCGGGGTGGCGCTGCTGATCGCGGTGCTGCTGTCCGGGCTGGCCGCCCGGACCGTTCTGTCCACCTCTCTCCTCTTCCTTGTCGGCGGCGCCCTCGTCAGCGACGGCTTCCTCGGGCTGATCCACATCACACCGGACAGCGAGATCGTGTCCGTCACGGCCGATCTGGCCCTGTTCGCGGTGTTGTTCACCGACGGTATGCACGTCTCGTTCCCGAAGCTGCGGCAGAACTGGAAGAACCCGGCTCGCGCGCTCGCCCTCGGCATGCCGTTCGCGTTCGTCGGCATGGCTCTGATCACGCACTTCCTCGTGGGCCTGGACTGGACGACGTCCTTCCTGGTCGGTGCCGTCCTCGCACCCACCGACCCGGTTTTCGCCTCGGCGATCGTCGGGCGTAAGGAAGTCCCGGTGAAGCTACGGCAGTTGCTGAATGTGGAGAGCGGTATCAACGACGGGCTCGCCCTGCCGGTCGTCCTCATCCTGATCGCCGCGGCCGGCCCGAGCTCCGGCCACGCCGAGGCCGACCTCGGGAAGATCGCGCTGGAGCTGGTCCTCGGGCTGGTCTTCGGCGTCGTACTCCCCTTTACCGTAGTCGAGCTCGTACGGTTCCGGCTGCTGGGCGCCGAGCCGAAGCTCCAGCCTCTGCTGCCGCTGGCGATCGGCGTGATCCTGTACGCGATCTGTCACCTCACGCACGCCAACCCGTACCTCGCCGCGTTCTCGGCGGGCGCGGTGCTCACCGCGCGCTCGCTGGAGGCGAAGGAGTCGTTCGCGCCGCTCGGCGAGGCGCTGGCCGAACTCGCGAAGTTCGCGGCGCTGTTGGTGTTCGGCGCGCTGCTGACGCCGCGGCTGTTCGGTGACCTTGGTTCCGGCCGCCGACCGTCGGCCCGGAGGCGAGCGTCATGTACAGCGCGGCGCTCATGGACCGCACCCACGCCCCACCGTTCGCCGTCGTCGAACGCGACGGCAGCAGTGACCACGCCCGGCCGGCAGATGCCGTGAGGGCAGCCCGCCTGATGGAACGACTCGTCGGAGGACCGTGAACAGCTGGCAGAGCTGGGCGGCGCTCGTGGTCTTCGTGGCCACGTACAGCCTGATCATCAGCGAGAAGATCCACCGCGTCGGCGCGGCACTCGGAGGTGCCGCGCTGATGCTCGCGATCGGGGCGACCGACGACGAGTCGGCGTTCTTCTCCGAGCAGTCGGGCATCGACTGGAACGTCATCTTCCTGCTCCTGGGCATGATGATGATCGTCGGCGTGCTCAAGCGGACGGGCATGTTCGAGTACCTGGCCATCTGGTCGGTGAAGCGGGCCCAGGCACGCCCCTTCCGCGTGATGGTCATGCTCGTCGTCATCACCGCCGCGGCCTCGGCGCTCCTCGACAACGTCACCACCGTCCTGCTGATCGCCCCGGTCACCCTGCTGGTGTGCGAGCGGCTCGCGCTGCCCGCCGCCCCGTTCCTCATCGCCGAGGTGTTCGCCTCCAACATCGGCGGCACAGCGACCCTGGTCGGTGACCCTCCCAACATCATCATCGCCAGCCGCGCCGGCCTGACCTTCAACGACTTCCTGGTCCATCTCGCCCCGCTGAGCGCCTTCCTGACCGTGGTGCTCGTCGCCCTGTGCCGCTTCCTGTTCCGCAAGACCTTCGTCTACGACGAGTCGCGCGCTCTGGAGGTCATGGCGCTGGAGGAGCGCGAGGCGATCAGGGACCCCCGGCTGCTGATCCAGGGGCTGGTGGTCCTCGTCCTGGTCGTCGCCGGATTCGTGCTGCATCCGGTGCTGCACTACGAGCCCAGCGTCGTCGCCCTGCTCGGTGCCGGACTGCTGATCGCGATCTCCCGTGTGGAGACCGGTGAGGTGCTGGGCGAGGTCGAGTGGCCCACCCTGGCCTTCTTCGCGGGGCTGTTCATCATGATCGGCGGCCTGATCGAGACCGGGGTCATCGGCGAGATCTCCAAAGCCCTGGCGGATGCCATCGGCGACAACGAACTCGGCGGCTCCATGCTGCTGCTCGGCGCCTCGGCCGTACTGTCCGGCATCGTCGACAACATCCCCTACGTCGCCACCATGGCCCCGATCACCGCGGATCTGGTACAGAACATGGGCGGCGACCCCGACCACGTCATGTGGTGGGCGCTGGCCATCGGCGCGGACCTGGGCGGCAACGCCACCGCGATCGGCGCGAGCGCGAATGTCGTCGTTCTCGGCATCGCGGAACGCAACCGACAGCCCATCACCTTCTGGCAGTTCACCAAGTACGGCCTCGTCGTCACAGCCGTCACCGTGGCCTTGTCGGCGCTGTACGTGTGGCTGCGCTACTTCGCCTTGGCGTGAGGGGGAGGCGACGAGCGACATGACCGCGGTGGGCCGGGCGGGCTGCCGAGGACCATACGTCTCTCGCTTTCCCCGCGCAGTGCGGGCTGACGATGTGCGGGGCGGGTTCCACCGGGCGACTCAGCCCGTCTTCCGCCCCCATCGGGTGCTGATCCGCTCCCACTCCGCGGCCCACAGCGCCATACGGTGTCGCTCCAGCCCCAGACGCACCATCCACACCGCGCCCCACACCAGGCCGCCCGTGCCCGCTCCCGCCAGTACGCCGCCCCAGGTTGCGTGCAGCTGGGTCTCCCCCTCGGTCAGTGGCGCGGCAGTGATCTGCCCGTTCCCGTCCGTCCACACGGTGACCGTGGTCCCCGCGCGGCTCCGGGGCGTCACCCGGGCCTCGTCCGTGTGCGTCGAGCCGTCCGTCGAGGTCCAGCGCACCGTCGCCCACACCCGGTGATCGGTGCCGACCCGCGAGGGCAGCCGGTCCTCCGCGTCCTCGACGAGCACGGCCGGGACCTCGCGGCTCTCCGCTCGCTGCCGCTCGGCGGACCGCTCGACCGCGGCGGCCGCCACCAGCCCGGCGATCAGGCTCCCCACCAGGATGAGCACCCATCCGGCGAGCACGACCCACGCCTCGATGACATCGCTGGGCCGCTTGAGCGGATTGCGCCGCCACCGCCACAGTCGTACCCGTGCACACCGTGACCCAGCCATCGGCGGACACCCCCTCGCACACGCCGGGAGCACTCTTCAAGTGTGCCCCCGACGGCGTCCGCCGCGTATGTTCCGCGTCAATGTCCTCGCCCTCGCGCACCTGGTGTACGACCCTGGTCACAGGGACGCTTTCAGCAGATGAGGAGCCCGCCGTGCGCGCACGGGACCTGGCGGTCGGATACGAGACGGTGAGCGTCGACAGCGAGGCCCTGGACGCGGCACGGCTGATGGCCGAGCACCGGCTGCCGGGCCTGCTGGTGCTGGACGAGCACGGCGAGCCGAAGGCGATCCTGCCCGCCTCCCAGATGGTCAAGGTGCTGGTGCCCGCCTACGTGATCGAGGACCCGACCCTCGCCGCGGTCGTCGACGAGCAGCACGCCGACAAGCTGTGCCGGGCGCTGGCCGGCCGTCGCGTCGGGGACTGCCTGTCCAGCAAGGCCGAGCCACCGCCGATCGCCGACCCCGACGACACCGCGCTGGAGGTGGCCGCGCTGATGGCGCGGGTACGCAGCCCCCTGGTCGCGGTCGCGTCCAAGGACAAGGCCGGGACGCATCTGCTCGGTGTCATCACCGCCTCCCACCTGCTTCATGAGCTGCTCGGGGCCGCCGGGCCGTCAGCCTCCGCGTGACCGTCCCCGCCCCCTCATGACTGGTCAAGACCGGAAGCCCGGAGGGTCCCCAGAGGTACGGCCACCAGGGTCCGGGATTGCGTGTGGCCTCTCAGTGCTCCTCGTGACCAAGGGTGGGGCGAGTCGCGTGGCGGGCCGTCGGGTTGGCGATGAGGTGGCGTGGGTCCGTGGCTCGAATGATCGCGGTCTCGACGGCGGCGATCCGGTCGGCGAGCAGGCCGAGCGTGGCCACCGCGCGGGCGAGCGCAGCGAGATGGGGGTCCCCCCGGCCGAAGGTTGGGTGAGGGTCGTGGTCCGGGCCGCCGAGGGTCTGTGTGCGGGCGTACGCCGCCTTCACCTCGGCCCAGCGCAGGGCCTGTTCGTCGGTCAGCGTGCCGCGCAGTTCCGCCAGCTTGAGCAGGTTGGCCTCGGCGCCGGTGGTCAGGGTCTGGGCCTCGGCCCTGTAGTGGTCGTCGATCACGGCCGCCAGTTCGGCGTCGTTCATGACCGGCTGGATGCGCTGGGCGAGTCTGTTCATGGTGCGGTAGGAGCCCTGGAGCTGGAACGGCGGCTCGGTGCGGGTGGCGTCGGACATGGCCGCGGAGGCGATGTAGGCGGCGTTCACCGCCAGGACGGTGTCGCGGGCCGTCAGCAAGTGGCCCAGGACGGCCAGGATCCGCTCCAGTTCGGCGGGGGTGTACGGATGTGCCGGCCGGTCGGCACGGGCCGTCGAATCGCCCTCGGCCAGACGCAGCAGCAGCTCCACGTCGGTGCGCTCGCGGCCGGCGAGCGGGGCGAGGACCGGGTTGGCGGTCAGCGCGTTCTCGATGAAGCTGAGGGCGAAGGCGTCCTCCTTGCCGGTCAGGACGTCGCCGAGGTTCCACACGTCGGCGCGGTTGGCGAGCATGTCGGGGACGCGGAAGCGGGTGCCGGACTCGGTGTAGGGGTTGCCGGCCATGCAGATGGCGAATCGCTTGCCGCGCAGGTCGTAGGTGCGTGGTTCGCCGTTCCGTACGCCCTCGATACGGCGGGTGGCGTCGCACAGCGGGATGAACTTCTGGAGCAGTTCGGGCGAGAGGTGCTGGATGTCGTCCAGGTAGAGCAGGGTGTTGTTGCCCGCCTCCAGCGCGAAATTGATCCTCTCGATCTCCTGGCGGGCCGTCGCGTTCGGTGCCTGCGCCGGGTCGAGGGAGGTCACCGACTGGCCCAGCGCCGGGCCGTTGACCTTCACGAGGACCAGGCCTAGCCGGTCGGCTACGTACTCCATGAGGGTCGTCTTGCCGTAGCCGGGCGGGGAGATGAGCAGGAGCAGGCCGCCGGTGTCGGTGCGTTTCGACCGGCCGGTGGTGCCGAGCTGCTTGGCGAGGCTGTCGCCGATCAGTGGGAGATACACCTCGTCGATGAGGCGGCTGCGGACGAAGGCCGACATCACCCGCGGCCGGTGCTCGTCCAGCCGGATCCGGGTGCGTTCGGCGGCTACCAGCACCGTACGGCGGCGCTGGTAGGCGCGGTGGGCGGGGACCTCGCGGGCACGGAACTCACCGGTACGGGCCAGGAGTTCGTCGACGCGGAGGGTGAGCCGACGGCCGGTGATGCGCGGGTGGGCGCCGAGCAGGCCCTCGACAGTCTCGGTCAGCGGCGCGTCGGACTCGTAGCGGGGCAGGTCGGGGCAGAGCTCGGCGGCCACAGCCTCCGCCAGGTCGCCGTGGGTGAGCTCCGTGCCGGTGGCGGCCGCGTACGACGTCAGCCACGCCTCGACCAGTTGGCGCCGGGCGGCCGGGTCGCCAAGGGCGGCGAGGTCGTCGTCGTAGGCCGAAGTGCCCACCGTGCGGCGGAACTTGTCGAGCAGCGTGCGGGTGCCGGCGCTGATGACGAAGCCGTCGGGGCCGCTGGTCAATTCCTCGAAGAGGTAGGCGGCCGCGGCTTGTGTGCCGACCGTCTGAGCCAGCTCGGCCCGTAGGTCGTTGACCGCGGGCGCGAGCCCGAAGGTGTCGCGGGCCCGGGCCATGGAAACCGCTCGCCGGGTCCAGCTGTCGCGCTCCTCGGCCGTGGTGCCGTGAGCCCAGAACAGCTGGGCGGCGGCGCGGGCGGCGGGCTCGTGGCGCAGCGGCCCCGCGCTCTCGTGCAGGCGCAGGAGTGCGGTGAGGATCAGGGTCGCGTCGTGGTCGTGGACGCCGCGTTCGTACCCCTCGTCGTACGCCGCCTCCGCCGCCTGCCGGACCAGGGCGGGCAGATCGGCCGCTGCCAGCGCCTCCGGGCCGTGCTCGTCCAGCAGCCGGGCGGCGAGGTGTTCGGCGCGGTAGACGTCCGGAGACTCCGAGGGCAGGGGGCGGTCCCAGTACGGGCGGGTGGCGGCGAAGTCCGGGTCGGTCACCGGGGAGCGGTAGTCCGTGCCGGTGAGCGCGAAGGCGAGGGTCTCGCCGTGCGGGACCAGGGTGAGGTCGAGGGGCTGGGTGTTGACGGCGAAGCGGTGGGTGCCGAGGCGGAGGGTGCGGCCGTCGTCGGAGTACAGGTCGGTGCGGTCTCGCAGGGCGCGCAGCGCCTCCTGGCCGGCGGACTTCAGGCGGCCGTCCACTTCCTCCGCCCTGACCTGGTCGCCGAGTTCGCGCAGTTCGTCGGCGATGCGGCGGACCTTGGCGGGCATCGGGTCGGAGGTGAAGTACGTGGCGACGGCGTCCGCGTCGGTGAGCGTGGCCGCCCTGCGGTTCACGGTCTGCAGAACGCGGGATGCGGAGTCGGCGAGGCGTTCGGCGCGGCGGGCTCGGGTGTCGGCGAGGGTCTGCTTGCGGGCGGAGAACGCCTCGTGGACCTCGTCGCGCTTGTCGGCCAGCGCGCTGAGGAGGTCGTCGGACTCGGCGAATCTCGACTCCAGGCTCTCCAACTGCACGAGTATGCGGGCTAGTTGCTCGTCACAGGCGTCCGGTCTTTCGGCGTCCGCGAGTGCGCCGGTGACGGCTTGGCCGAGCAGCGCGAACTCGGCGGCGAACTCCGCGCGTCCCTCGCGGTTCTGAAGGTCGCGGCGGCGGCCGTCGAGGGTGGCCCGAGCGCGGTTGACGCCGGCGAAGACCTCGGCGATCCGCTCCAGGACGGCCGTACGGACGGTGGCGTCGCCGATGTCGAGGCCGGCGACGACCTCGGTCACCGTGCGCAGCTGGTCGGCGAGTTCGTCGAGGCGGGCGGCGACGGGCCCGGCCTCGGCGACGGTGGCGATCACCTCGGCGTCGGAGACCAGCGTCTCGACGTCGGCCTGGTGATCGGCGAAGGCGTCCTCGCGGGCGAGGTGGGTGACGGCCCGCTGCCCGAAGGCGGCGAGGTCGGTCCCGGTGTCGGCGGCGAGTGCGTCGATACGGGCGATGTCCGCGTAAGGAAGGTCCTTGAGGGTGAGCAGATGGCCCTGGGCGTGCCGGAGTTCGGTCAGGCCGGTGACCCAGGCGGCGGCACTGCGGGGAGCTTCGCCCCGCAGACGTCGTACGACCGTGGCGACCCGGGTGGCAGCCTCGGTGAGCGCGTCGGCGGCCTGGCGGGTGAGGTCCTGGACGGTCTCGAACTCGGACAGCACCTGCTCGGCGGCGGCCCGCACCTGCGCGAGAGGCTCGGCCAGATCGCCGAGTTCGGGTTCGCCCAGCCAGTGGTAGGAGTCGGCGGCGCGGACGCACGCGGCGGCCAGTGCCTCGTACACCTCGCTCGTCGGGTTCGTCCCGGTGACCGCGCGCGTGATGGACAGGCAGTCGGAGATACCGCGCACGAGGTCGGAGTTGCCGACGCGGGCCAGCGGGCCGGTGCCGACGGGGAGGGCGGCGGCGTGGGTGTCCGAGACGTACGGGGACGTCCACAGCTGGACCGGGTGCACGCGCTGCGGCTCGTCGCTGTCGGCGCGCAGGACGACGAGCGCACCGTCGTCGAAGAGCGCCCAGCCGTGACAGGACAGCGGGGTGGCGACCTCCTTGCGGATCACGTTGTACGGGAGCAGCAGGCTGCGGCCTTCCACCCGCGCGTGGAAGGCGTACAGCAGGTCCTCGCCGTTCGGAGAGCGCACCTCGCGCTCGAACTCCAGGCCCGTGGTGTCGAGTTCGTACGTCCTGTGCGTGCCGGAGGCCAGGCAGTAGCCGCCGGGGAAAACGATGCCCTGGTCCTCGGGCAGCCGGCGGCAGGCCCTGCCGATGCCGTCGAGGCGGGCGACCTCCCTGGTCAGGGTGTTGAAGACCAGGTAGCGGTCGGCATCCTCCTTGTAAGGGAGGATGCGCAGCAGGATCAGGGCGCCCACGCGCGCGTACGCGATGCCGGCGTCTGCGAGGGACTGCAGCGGCTCGTCGACCGGCTCCGTGTAAATGCCCTCGCCCGTCTCGGTGTTGTCCTCGGCCTTGACCGTCAGCGTCCCCCCGAGCGTCTCGACGAAGACCTCGCCCTCGATGGACACGTGCGGGTGACGGCCAAGGACGTGGTCCTCGCGGGTCGTCCGCGTCCAAGCGAAGTCGTGGGTGGGCGGAAAGACGCGGTCGCGATCGCCCCGCGCGTCCAGGAAGGCCACCTGTCCGTCGTCCGCGAGCGTCCAGCGCAGCACACGGATGTCGTCGGCCTTCTCGCCGGTCCGGAAGACGGCGAGCAACTTGCCTTCCACTCTGCGGAGTTGGAGGAGGTGCGCCTGCCGGTAGTAGCGGTGGAGGGCGGCGAACTCCCGTACAAAGGCAGGGTCGTCGAGCAGGCCGGGCACGGCGTCGTCGGGCAGGCGGTTCAGGTCGCGGTCGTGCAGCGCGAAGACGTCACCGACGGCCGTCTCCGGCTTCAGGCCGAGGAAGCCGTTGTGACCGAACAGCAGTACGTCGCCGACGGCGACGAGGTCGCGGGGCACGCAGGCGTGTTCGGTGCGCAGCCGTTCGGTGCCGGCCAGTTCGAGCCGGGACGAGCCGAACTCCTCGGTGCGGCGGGCGTTGAGCGCCTCTGCACGGCGGGCCAGTTCGGCGGACTGCGCGGTGAGGCGCTCGCGCAGCACCTCGTAGGCGCCCATGTCGAGCGCGCCGTACGTGCCGGTGTCCGGGCCGGGGGTCATGGGGTCCCTTTCAGAAAGGTGGTCATGGGGTCCTCTCAGAAAGTGGGTGAACATGGCCGGGAGCTGCCGTCCCCTGTGCGGCAGCTCCCGGCCATGGGCCGTCAGAGCTTGGCGTTGCCGTTGACCGTGGCGAGCGGAGTGTCGGCCAGACCCAGCTCGCCGGCCCGGTCCAGCAGTTGCTGGAACTGTCCGGCGTTCACGCCGTCGGTCTTCATCAGCTTCATCAGCAGCGCGGAGACGGTCACGTTCTGCACGTCGGCCGTGGACACCGAGCCGAGGATCCGGCCGAGGTCGTCGGTGAAGCTGGAGGTTCCGTCCAGCCAGGGCTTCACCAGCGCCTGCGCGGTCTCGGAGTGCTGGACGAACCCGTCGACGCCCTTGCCGAGCGCGATGGAGGACACCAGCCGGTCGAAGAAGACCGAGTCCCCTCCGACGATGTTGATGTCGGCGTTCTCCAGACCGGTGGCCAGCACCGTGGCCTGCGCCTCGGCGACCTGCCGCTGCACCTCGAGACCGGCGAGCCGGATGTCCTTGTCGGCCTCCAGCCGCAGCCGGTACTCCTCGTGCCCGCGAGAGGCGTCGTCCAGGATCGCCATCGCCGCCGCCTTCTCGGTCAGGCCGGCCGCCTCCGCCTTGAGCTTCTCGCCGATGCCCTCGGCCTCGGCCAGGGCCTGCGCCCTGGCGCCCTCCGCTGCCGCCCGCATCCGCGCCTCGGCTGCTCCCGCCTCCGCCCGGCCGGCCTTCTCGATGACCTCGGCCTCCTTGTCGCGTACCTGGACGGCCGCAAGGCCCTCGGCCGCGCATTCGGCCTGGACGCCCTCGGCGAGCCGCAGCTTGGCCTGCGCGTCGAGGTCGGCACTCTTCAAACGGGCCTCCGCCAGAGTCACTTCCTCGGCGGCGCGGTGGGAAGCGGCCTGTTCTGCGGCCTCCGCGGCCTTGATGTCCTTGACCAGCTGCTCCTGCGCCTCGGCCTCGGCGGCGATGACGACCGCCTGCCGCTGACGCTCCGCGTCCTCCACCACCCGCAGCGTCTTGATGGACTCCTCCTGCTCGGCGACGGTCCGGTCCACCGCGATCCGTTCCCGGATGACCTCGGCGATGTCCCGCTTCTCCGCCTCGACCTCCTTCTCGGCCGCGATCTGCGTCAGTTGCGTCTCCCGCTCTCGGGCGATGACCTCCAGCTGACGGTCCTTCTCGATGCGCTCGTTCTCGATGGCGATGACCCGCTCGCGGTTCTTCGCGGCGACGGCGACCTCGCGGGCCTGGTTCTCCCGCTGCACACCCAACTGCTCCTCGGTGCGCAGGAACGCGCCCTGCGCCCGCAGCCGCTCCTCCTCCACCACCCGTGCCGTCTCGGCCTCCTCGCGGGCCCGCACGGTGTCGATCTCCCGACGCTGCTTGATCTCCGCGTCCGCCTGACGCCGCTCCAGCTCCAGGATGGCCTCACGGGCGTCGACGTTCTGCCGGGTGATCTCCTTCTCCTCGGTGCGCTGCGCCTCGTTGGTGGCCACGTGCTCCACGGCCGTCAGCTCGGTGATCTTCCGGATGCCCTGGGCATCGAGGACGTTCGCCGGGTCCAGCTGGGTGATCGGCGTCTGCTCCAGGTAGTCGATCGCCGCGTCCTCCAGGTGGTAGCCGTTGAGGTCGACGCCGATGACCTCGATGATCCGGTACCGCAGCTCCTCGCGCTTGGTGTACAGATCGGTGAAGTCCAGTTGCTTGCCGACGGTTTTCAGCGCCTCGGAGAACTTCGCGTGGAACAGCTCCTGCAGCGTGTTCCGGTCACTTGCCCGCGCCGTCCCGACGGCCTGGGCGACCTTGATGACGTCCTCGACGGTCTTGTTGACCTTCACGAAGAACGAGATGCGGATGTCGGCGCGGATGTTGTCCCGGCAGATCAGCCCTTCCTTGCCGGCCCGCATGATCTCGATGGTCTTCACCGAGATGTCCATCACCTCGGCCTTGTGCAGCACCGGCAGCACGACCTGCCCGGTGAACGTCACGTCGACCTTGCGCATCTGGGACACGATCAGGGCCTTGCCCTGCTCCACCTTGCGGAACAACCGGGCGACGACGAGTACGACGAGCAGGCAGACGGCGACGAGCACGCCGATGCCGACTATCACGGCAACCATGGCATACGTCCTTCAGGGATAAGGGAGTTGAGCGTGAGGCAGAGAAGAGGCAGAGAAGCCGCAGCTGAGATCCCGAGGCGGCACGAATCAGGCGGCGTGGTCCCGCAGGTGAGGCTCGGCGGCATCGCCGGTGCAAGCGTCGCTCGGCACAGGCAGCCCGGGTTCGTCGGGGAAGAGGCGATGCAGCGGCCGCACGATCCGGCGGGTCAGGGACCAGGCGACGAACAGCGCCCCCACCGGTACGCCCGGACGCAGCAGGCCGACGGCAGGCCCCGCGGGGGCGAACACGTCAAGCGCGACCGCTGTCCCGACGCTCAAGGACCAGGCGACCACGGTCACAAGTGAGAGGGCGACCGTCACGGGCACCCCGCCCAGGTGCCATCTCCCCAGGTCCACGTCCGTGTCGAAGCTGTCCACGGCGGCGGCGCCCACGGCGACCAGGAGCCAGAAGCAGACGACCACGACGAGGGCGGCGGACAGCAGGATCGTGTGCAGGCCCGTGGCCGCTGCCAGAAACGTCCACATCTCCTGCTCCCCCCTTCCGACGCTCTGCAAGTGGGCACGGCTTCCCCCGGTTCCGGTGCCGGACCACCTGCCGGTGTCCGGCACCGGAACCATCCGCCGTGCTCCCCGTGAACCATGCTGCACGAGGGGATCGCACCCGCGCATTGCCGGTTCCCGGCAACGTTCATTAGGGTCTGCATGCCGGTGGGCGTCAGGAAACCGTCAGCGGCGCGTCAAGAATCGGGGGCGGGCGTGACGGAGCGGGAGATTCCCGAGCAGTACCTGGACGGCTACGACCGCATCCTGGCCGAGGTGTCGACCACCGGCCGACGTCTCACCCGGGACGAGCTCCAGGCCCGGCGCGCCTTGGGGGAACAGGCCGCGGAAGCCGGTCACGGGCTGCGTGCCCTGGTCAGCGCACACCTCACCGCCGCCCGCACGGCCTGGCCGGGCACAACCGGCTCGGCCGCCGACGCCCTGGCCGCCGTGCAGCAGGTCATCGACGCCTTCGCCGAGGGCTACGAACGCGCCCAGCGTCTCGCCGTACGCCAAGAGGAGGCCGCACGCCGGGAGTTCATCGACGACCTCCTCTACGGCCGCAGCGACCTGGGCCGCCTCGCCGAACGCGCCGAACGCTTCGGCCTGCGCCTGTCCCAGGCCCACGCGGTCGCCGTCGCGCGGGGCCCGGCCGCCTATGAAGAGGGCGACCCGGTACCCCGGCAGGTGGAACGCGCGCTCAACTCCCGCTTCAGCGACCGCAGCGTCCTGCTCACCACCAAGGACGGCCGGCTCCTGTGCATCGCCCCCGGCCACCAGGACGAGATCCTCACCCACTTCGCCAAACAGGCACATGCCGCCACCGACGGCGGCCAAGTCGCCATCGGCCGCCCCCAGCCCGGCCCCGGCGGCGTCGTCCAGTCCTACGAGGAGGCCCTGGGCGTTCTCGAACTGGCCGAGCGCCTCGACCTCGACGCCCCCGTCCTGCGCGCCGCCGACCTGCTGGTCTACCCGGTCCTCACCCGCGACCGGCAGGCCATGGCCGACCTCGTCACCGGCACGCTGGGCCCGCTCAACACGGCCCGCGGCGGCGCCGATCCCCTCCTCGACACCCTCACCGCCTACTTCGACTGCGGCTGCGTGGCCGCCGAGGCCGCCCGCCGTCTCTCGCTCAGCGTGCGCGCCCTGACCTACCGTCTGGAACGCATCCACAAACTCACCGGCGCCAACCCGGCCGACCCGGCCCACCGCTACATGCTCCAGACCGCGGTCATCGGCGCGCGGCTGCTGGACTGGCCCGTCAAGGCGCTCTGACCACTGCCCTTGTTCCCCGGCAGTCGCCCCTGTCATATCGGTCGGGCCGTCGGGCCCCCCGCCCCGCTCCTTCAGGGACCTGACGGCCCTCGGGATTCAGCGCAGCGTGTCGAGGACGGCGATGATGTCGGCCGGTTCGGCTCGGGTGGTGTAGTCGGAGTTGACGAAGGCCCAGCGGATCGCGCCGTCGCGGTCGATGACGTATGTGGCGGGCAGCGGGAGTGTGCGCGGGTGGCCGTCGTTGACGCGCTGGAGGTCGAAGCCGAGTTTGTCGTAGACGGCGGCGAGGTCGTCGGGGAGGTCGAAGGCCAGGCCGTACTGCTTGGCGGTGTCGGAGCCGATGTCGCTGAGGACGTCGAAGGCGAGTTCGTGCTTCTCGGCGAGAGCGAGGGACTCGTCGGGGATCTGCGGGGAGACGGCCACCAGGCGGGCGCCGCGTGCGGTGATGGCGTCATGGTGCTGCTGGAGGGAGCGCAGGGCGATGTTGCAGTACGGGCACCAGGCGCCGCGGTAGAAGGTCAGCACGACCGGTCCGTCGGCGAGGAGGTCCTCCAGGGCCAGCGGCTGCCCGGTCGCGGCGGGGAGGCTGAAGCGCGGTGCCTGCGCGCCGACGGCCAGGGCGCGGTCGGCCTGGCCGGAGTCGGCGAGTTCCTGACCGGCCCGCTGCATGATCTCCCGGATCCCGGCGGGGATCTGCTGCCGGCGGGCTTCGTAGAAGGTGCGCAGTTCGGCGTTGAGGGTGGTCATGATGCTTGTTCCTCCTGGCTGACGACCGGAGCGGGACCGGACGCGACTCGGGGCTCTGGCAGTACCGGTAACACATCTTGAAATGACCGTTCCAAGATAGGGCCATGCATGGCCCCGCGCCAGCCCCGGCACGATGAACGGGGAGTATCTTGGAATCCTTATTTCAAGATGGCGGGGTGAAACATGCCGGACATCAAGCACTTCGATCCGGACGCCACCCTGGAGACCGTGGTGCGACTCTTCTGGCGGCAGGGCGTGACCTCGACCGGTATCCAGGACGTGGTGACCGCGACCGGGCTCAACCGCTCCAGCCTGTACGCCACGTTCGGCGGCAAGCAGGAGCTCTACCGCGCCGCGCTGCGCCGCTACCTGGAGCAGCGGTCCCGGCCGATGTTCCGGCGTCTGGCGGAGGACGAGCGGGGGCTGGCGGCCGTCTCCGAGTTCTTCGGCGGGCTGATCGATGCTCGTTGCTCGGGCGACTACGCCCGCTGGGGGTGCATGGTCTCCAACGCGCACGCCGGGGCCGACAACAGCGATCCGGACGTACGCGCCGTCCTGGACCAGCACCACCGGGAGCTGCGGGACGCGCTGTACGCGGCGCTCGTCACCGCCGAGCACCAGGGGCAGCTCGCCCCGGGCGCCGACCCCGGCGACTCCGCAGATCTGCTGGCACTGCTCGCCTACGGCGTCAACCTGCGCTCCCGTGCCGGTGCCGACGCCGTGACGCTGCGGAAGACGGTGACCGCCGCCCTGGGCTCGATCGCCGACCGGGCGGCGGCGTAGTCGTGCGTGGATCCGGCTCCCGGGTACGGACGCCAAGAGGAGGAGAGCATGCTCGCCGACCAGCACCGGGTCCTCGTCTTCGACGTCAACGAGACACTCAGTGACTTCACGCCGCTGCGCACTCGCTTCGAGGACGTCGGAGCCCCCGCGCATCTGCTGCCGACCGGGTTCGCCGGGGTACTGCGGGACGGATTCGCCCTGCCGGCCGCCGGTGCGTACGCGGACTTCGCATCGGTCGCCCACGACGGGGTACGGGCGCTGCTGTCCGGTCTGGAGGGCTGGGCGGGGGACGGTGAGGCCGCGGCCCGGCACATCCTGGATGGCTTCTCCCACCTGGACGTACACCCCGATGTACCGGACGGCATACGGAAGTTGAGTGACGCCGGTTACCGGCTGACGGCGATGACCAACGGCAGCGTGGCCCTGACCGAACGGCTCCTGGAGAAGGCCGGAGTACTGGACCGCTTCGAGTCCCTGTCGGACGTGCGCGGCCCCCGCTGCTGGAAACCGGCCCCCGCCGCCTACCACCACGCCGTCGCGCGGGCCGGCGTACGACCCGACCAGGCGCTGATGGTCGCCGGGCATCCCTGGGACATCGATGGGGCGCGGCGTGCCGGACTGGACGGTGCCTGGCTGCGTCGCGGGGCTTCCGTGTACCCACGGGCGATGGCCCCGCCCAGTTGCACAGCGCAGGACCTGCTGGAGCTCGCGGACGTGCCGGCCGCCGGCCGATCGTGAAGCTCGCCTTCGTCCGAGTGCACGGTGGCCGGGTTGCTGGAGTGCTCACCGGGTGGTGACCGCTCGCGAGAAGGCGGATGCTCGATGCCATGACGATCGACGTGACGGCCGACCGGGTCATCCCCCTGCCGCCCGAACGCGTGGCCGAGTACGCCATGGACTGGCGCCACGACGCCGACTGGACCCAGGGCATCCGTACGGCGGAACTGACCGCGGAGGCGGACGGGGGCGGCTTCGGAGCCGGGGCCGAGGTGACCCGTACCGCCTACTTCCTGGGCCGCCGCATCGACTACGTGCTACGGGTCACCGCGTACGAACCGCCCGGCCTCCTGGACATGGTCTCGGTGGCGGGCCCGATGCCGATGCACGTCACGTATGCCTTCGAGCCCCACCTGACTGGCACCCTCGCCCGTATCCGCGTCCGGGGCAGCGGGGGAGGTTTCTACCGGCTGGCGGCACCGCTGCCGGCCCGCCAGGTCCGCGCCAACCTCACCAAGGACCTGCGCGACCTCGAAGCAAGGCTCTTGGAACAGGGGTGAGAGGACGATGGCGTACGACGCAGGACTCGCGCAGAGGATCAGAGAGCGCTGGGCAGCGGACCCGGAGGTCAGCGAGAAGCAGATGTTCGGGACGGTGGTTTTCCTGTACCGGGGCAACATGGCCGGGGGCGTCACCGGCGACGACCTCATGGTCAGGGTCGGCCCGGCGGCGGCCGAAGCGGCGCTCGCCCGGCCGGGAACCCGTGTCTTCGACATGACCGGCCGTCCGATGCGGGGCTGGGTCGTGGTCGACGGCGCGGCGGTCGCGGAGGACGACACGCTCAGCGCCTGGCTCGACGAGGGACGCGCCTTCGCCGCGAGCCTGCCGCCCAAGTAGGACGCCCGGTAGAGGAACCGGCACGCAGTTTCGGACCCTTCCCATGCCACGTTGCCGATTGCACACGCGAGCTCGCCAGGCACGTCCATCGGTGGACGTGCCTATCGGTCGGCTCTCCGCCGACAAGACAGGCAGACAATCGGCGCCGCCCGAGGCCGTGCCCAATCAGTGCCCGAGCCGTGCCCGAGCCGTGCCCGTTGAGAGCGGACAACAGCGGTCCACCACGGTGCGAACCCAGTCACCCAGCTGCGCCACGAGGCCGCATAACCTCAGGTCAAGCCCGTCTCGCCGCCCAAGCGCCGTCGCTTCCCAAGCTCAGGGCTTCGGCCACCGAATACGCGGTGGCCACCTGGCGCGTGGTTCTGTAGTTTGCCCCCATGACCGCCAATCGAAGGGGCAATGCCGCGTAGGCGCCCGTCAGCCCTGCGGGGCGGCCTCCCTATCCGCCCCTGGAGGCGGCGACGGTACCCGTTCATTGATCGCCTTTCAGGATCTTGCACAGTTGACCTGCGGCGGCTGGAGCGGACCCGCTTCTGGCCCGAAGCCACAGAAGAAGCGTTCTGGCACTGGCAGGCCTATGCCCACGGCCCCCTCAGACAACTTGCAGACCCACTCACAGGTCCCGATTGCGGCATCCCTGAGTGCGGGTGTTACGGCGCCGGCTTCCGCGAGCACCTCGAAGCCGTGCTTCACGCACTGCCCAGGAAGAGCGCACGTGAGTTGCGCGCCCTCGTGTGGGCCCTCGACGGGAAGATTCTGGCAAGGGCCAAGGTCATCCCAGCTGACAGCCTGGACGTGCCATGGTGGCGAGGTCAGTTCTAGGACCATGGGCGGCCGTGTCAGTTTCCGTCTCAGTGACCCCCGTTCACGACCGTTCACGACCGTTCAGGCGAGACCCTCCGCCGTCCCCGCGTCGACAGCCAACCGCCCATGAACGCAGGTGAACGCCTCCGCACACACCCGCCCCCCACCACCACAGTTGGAAAGCGTGCGCCCTCGGCACTGATTTGGCGCGCGTCGGCGCTGCCCAGGCCGTGGGTGCTCCCCGAGTTCGGGGACCTGTCGGGGCACGTGCAAGGAGAGTCTTCAGTACGCGATGGCTCTCCATCGGTCGGCCCACAGCAGCCAGTCACCGCCCGTAGCGCCCACCTGGACGCGGCAGGCTTCCACCTGCCAGACGGTGCCGTGGAGCGTGGCGCTCGGAAGATCTGCTCTGACAACGTCGTAGACGTCGAGGTCATCCTCAACCGGTCGACTCCATACGGCCAAGAGGACAAGAGGACAGGGGCAAGGGGACAAGGGGAACTGCCGCCGTTGGGCGCCGCGCAGTTCCTGATCGACACCAGCGCCCTCGCTCGTGTCAGAGCGGGAGGTCGTCAGGCAGTACCCGGAACGCCTTGTGGCGGCCCAACGGCCGTACGGCCCGGAAGTCCCGTCGGTCGAGGGTGAGGATCGCGTCGGTGTCGTAGTCGGCGGCGAGCGCCACGTTCACCGCGTCGGCGAGGTCCAGGTCGAGCGCGCTGTCGCGGACTCGGACGGACTGCGCGGCGCCCAAGTGGTGCTCCGTGATCTGGGGCATGACGATCCGACCCCGGCTCATCCACCGCCGCAGGTCATCGACCGCGCTGACGGCGGCTGCTCGCCCCAGCTCGCGCGTGGCCACGTGATCGAGTTCCGCCAGCAGGAGCGGGGACATCACCAGGAGACCGGCCGCCATGATCGCCTCGTTAGCCGCTCCGTGTTCCGGATGCGTCGAGTCGAGAGCAGCCAGGAGGCCGGACGTGTCCGCAATGACGATGATCACGCGGCGGTTCCGGGGTCTGTCTCGCGGCGGACCGCATCGGCGACCGCGTCACGGACCTCAGCCTTGGTCGCCGTACGCCCCGGCCCCTCGAACGTCCGCGAGAAAAGCGGCTCGTCCCAGACCCGGTTCGCCATGGCCGCGAGATGGATCCCCTGTCGGATGATCTCGGCCTCGCTTATCCCCCTCCGCTTGGCCGCCTCCTTGATGATCGCCAGGTCTTCGGGATCGGCATAGACGTTCGTACGCTTCATGGACATGTACCAACGGTAGTCCATGTACTGGATTGATGTATTCGGGAATCCACTCGCTTTGAGGTCGAGTCGGAGTTCTTGAGCCGGTGTCCCATCCAGCAGGCCGCCGTCGGCAGGACGCTCACGACCTGCGAAGGGATTCAGGTGATCCACTCAGTGCCCCCAGCAGGCACCGACGCGTTCACAAGCGCACGATGGGAGACAACGCCTCATGGGAGGACGGGTCCATGAGCAAGATTCGGCATTCTCGGCACCCACAAGCCCAGCCGCCACAGACGTGGGGCGCAGGGGCCCCCGGTCCTTCGTCATCAGAACCGGTCCAATGGCCCGGACCGCCACAGGTTTCCCGATCAGGCAAACTGGTTTCCCCATCAGGCCAACTCCCCAACCAGGGGCAGCCCGCTCCTCCCCCGAGGAAGCGCCGTCGCGTCTTCTTCTGGATCTTCCTGGCAGTCCAGATCCTCTTCCTGATCTGGGTCGTGGCAGGTGCCGCCAGTAGTAGCGGGACGCCGGAATCGTGCTCCGGCCTGACGGGCGACAGCCTTCAACTGTGCAAGGACGCCGGCGACCTCGGCACCACGATCGGGGTGGGCCTGGTCGTCGCGTTCTGGGTGGCCACAGACTTCATCCTGGCCCTCACGTACGTGATCTACCGGATGGCCACCAGGCAGCCACGAGCGTAAGCGGGCCTGTCGTCCCTTGCAGTGCTACGGGCCGGGTGCTCTCTCAGCTGAAGCAGGGAGATTCCGCCAGCCGGGACGAGCGCGTGGCGTGGGAACGCAACAGTCATGTTTCGTTGCCTCCCTTTCCGTGTCGGAGCGCGTCTTGGTGCGAGACGATGCCGCTCCCAATGCCCCATACCTCGGAGCGTGCGATGACGCCGCTGACGCGTCCCCACATCGTGGCGGCGGGACTGCGTCTGCTGGAGCGCGAGGGCGTGGACGGTCTCAGCATGCGCAAGCTGGCCGACGAACTCGGCAAGGCCCCGGCCGCCGTCTACCGGCACGTCAGCGACAAGCGGGAGCTGATGTCCCTGCTCTTCAACGAGGTGTCCCGGCGGATCGTCCTGCCGGACGCCGGGGACGACCCCCGTACGGCTATCGCTGAGGCGGTGCAGAGTGCGCACCGGGTCCTGGAGAAGCACGGCTGGATCGCCACCGAAATGCTCAACGGGGGGTTGCTCGGTGCCACCTCGATGCGGCTGTCCGAGTTCATCCTGGACTCCCTCGTCCGGGACGGGCTGAGCGACGCGCAGGCCGCGCGCCTGCACGTCGCCATCTGGGAGTACCTGGTGGGGCACCTGGTGGCCGCGCGGGCCACGGCGCCGGGACTGTCCCCGCACCCGATGGCGGGGACAGACGAGGACTATCCGACCGTATGCCGGGTCGCCCCGCTCGTGGCCGAGATGAGCGACCAGGAGCGGTTCTCCGCCGGGCTGATGGTCCTGCTCGACGGGGCGTTCGCGGAGCCGCGGGCTTCGCACGGAGGGACGGCCGCCTGCGAGGAGCCGTCATCCGTCAGCCGATCAGCAGCTGGTGCGGTGGAGTGAGCGCGGTCCGCGACTGGTAGAGCAGCACCGGCTCCGCTGCGGAGTCCTGGTCCGGAGGGAAGAACCTGGCCAGCTCGTGCCGTCCGCTGATCCGTAACTTCCGGTAGGAGTGGGTGAGATGGGACTCGACGTTCCGCAGACTCACCTTCAGCCGCTGGGCTATGTCGCGGTTGCTTATACCGCGCGCGGCCAGCCCGGAGACCTGCCGTTCGGTGGGGGTGAGCAGTGATTCCGTGGAGTCCTTGCGCGGGTCGGGCCGACCACCCGCGTACCGCAGCTCCCGTTGCACCGCCTCCACCAGGCCGCCTGCGCCGAGCGAGATGCCCACCTCGTTGGCGCGGTGGAGCAGTTCACGGGAGCGCCGGGCCTTGCCGAGCTGCCGGTGGGCGCGCCCCGCCTCGTGCAGGGCGTGGGCGAAGAGCAGGGGCGTGGGGGCCGGTTCGAGTATCTCCAAGGCCCGGTCCACGAGCTGGAGCGCCTCGCGTCCCGAGCTCGCCGAGGCCTGCGCGACCAGGGCCCGGCCCAGGGCGAAGGGGGCACCCCAGCGGCGGGCGAGTTCGGTCTCCTCGCGGGCGACGCAGCGGGCGGCGGCCATGTTGCGCAGGGACAGCTGGAGGGCGGCCCGGGTCGAACGCCAGGGCAGGATCGCCGGGTTGACGACGCCCCGGCGGGCCAGCTCCTCCTCGCACTGGGCGATCAGGGCGAGGCCGCGCTGTGCCTGGCCGAGCCGGCCCAGGGCGCGCCCGGCGCTGTGCAGGAGGTGCAGCCGCCACCAGGTGACGGGCTGTTCCTCAGGGAGCAGCGGCGCCTCCTCGAGCAGGGCGCCGACCGCGGCGACGTCGTCCTGCTCCAGGGCCACGTCGATGAGGACGCTGCGGACGAGCGCCCCCGCGTGGTATTTGCCGGCGCCTATCCCGGTGAGCAGGTCAAGCGCCTGGCGGGCGTCGTCCTTGGCGTCCTCCAGCAGGCCGCGGTGCAGTTGCACCAGTCCGCGTACGGCCAGGGCTTCGGCGATCTGGGTCATGGCGCCCTCGGCACGGGCGAGTCGCACCTCGGTGTCCATGTGCCGCCGGGCCTCGTCAGCGTCGCCCGACCACAACAGGGCGAGCAGCGCGTGGTACCAGGTGGGGGAGCCGTACGGGGCGCGGGGGCCGGCCAGGAAACGGTCGGCGATCCGCCGTACCGCCTGCGCCGAGTCGCCCGCGGCGGTGCGCAGCAGCATCACCCGCTCCAGCCGGTCCTCGCCTTCGTCCTCTTCGTCCCCCTCCCCGGGCCGGTAGGTGCCCTCGTGGAGCCGGATGTGGGTGAGGCGCTCGCGCAGCCGCGCGGTGGTGGAGGGGTCCGGGGTGCCGATCTCTCCGCGGGCGTCCTCCAGGACTTGGCGGGCGCAGGCCGGTTCGTCGAGCCGCAGAAGGATGTCGGACAGCCGCAGGGCCTCCTGGAGCCGCTCCTCGGGCCCCAGGTCTCCGGCGGCGTGCGCGGTGAGCGCCCGGGCGGAGGCGGGCAGGTCCAGGTCGGTGAGTGCCTGGATCAGCAGCCCCTCGGCGCGGGAGGCCAGTTCGTCCGGTACGCCGTGCAGCACGGCCTTCTCGATCAGCCGTCGGGCCCCCGCGGGGTCACGGCCGACCATGGCCTGGGCGACATCGAGGAGCAGCCGGGCCATCCACGGCTCGTCCAGCCGGTGGGCGTGCAGCAGGTGGGCGGCGATGTCCTCGCAGGGGGCACTGCGGCGCCACATGAAGCGGGCTGCGAGCCGGTGGAGTTCGGCGCGCTCAGAGCACGGGATGTCCTGGTAGAGCAGTCCGGCGAGGAGGGGGTGGCGGAACTTCATGTCGTGGGGACACAGCAGCCCCGACTCGGTGAGCCGCGAGAGGCTTCGGCAGGCGTCCTCCGTCGGCACGCCGCACAGGTCGGCGAGGCCGGCGGGGTCCCGGGCCGAGCCCAGGATGCTGGCCGCCCTGGCGACGTCCAGGCTGTGCGGGTCCAGACGGCGGAGCATGCACATGATGCGCTCCTTGACCGCTTGCAGGCGCATCCTCTCTTCGGGCGGGCCCGCCGGCGCCCGGCCGGCCAAGGTGTCGACGGGGTGCCCGGCCCCGCTGGGGAGCGGGGCGCCGTGGCCCGTCGGCACGGCCCGTATCTGCTCGGTCAGCAGATACGGGTTGCCGCCCGTGTCGGCGACCAGTGCGTCCACGGACACCTGGCCGTGGCCGCACAGCGCGGCGGCCAGATCGAAGGCGGCACTCGGGCTGAGGTCGTGCAGATGGATGTGGCGGTCGGGGCGGATGCCCTCCATGAACTCGACCAGGAGATGCTGGTCGCTCGCCGGCTCACCGCAGCGCTTGGTGGCGAGCAGCAGGACGGGGAAATTGTCGAGACGGCGGCTGAGGAAGCCCAGCCAGAGCAGGGACTTGCGGTCGGCGTGCTGGACGGAGTCGACCGTCAGCAGGATCGGGGTACGCCGCGCGGCCCTGCCCACGCCCGCGCAGAGTTCGGCGAGCAGCGGGTAATCGGGCTCGGCCGGCCCGTCGTCAGTCGCGCCGCTCGACGCGAAGGCGCGTTCCCACACCTGTGCCGTCTCGGGCAGCGTGGCGAGGAGCTGGTGCACGATTCCCAGCGAGAAGTGCTGCTCGGTGTGGGACGCCCTGGCGGACAGCACCACCATGCCCTGCGCACGTGCGGATTCCTCGGCCCAGCGTAAGAGTGTGGTCTTGCCTGTTCCGATGATTCCATCTATTAGAGCGCCGGCGCCCGCGCCCGCTCTCGCGGACTCGAGCATCTCGGTGATGATCTCAGATTCTTCGCTTCTCCCGAACAGTTCCTGGGGCACCGCACGTCTCCCGCCTGAACAGTGAATGATCCGGACAAAACGGCTGGTGTGGCGGACCATGCGCTCTCGTCCGCTCGCCGACCGGCACGGTCGCGCTCTTCATCGGAATGGTGTGGCAGGACGGCCGGTGTCAAACCAGCGTCCTCAAGGCGTTTTCCGGTCATTATCAAGCCGGTCCCGCCCTGACGGAAAGGGAGTTTCCCCAGACAGTGCGGACGAGGCTCCGACTCCCCCAATTCGCCTCCCGTTCACCGGTGAACGGCGTTCACATCTGACGCGCCCGGACGTTAGCACGGCCGACTGTCGAATTTGTACAACCACTTCCGCCCGAAGGATTCGAAGCGTGTTTCTTCGGCCATTACTTCGGTCCCACCGTATTGATGTGCCCGGGTACCGCATGGGTACGGTCTGCACGGTGGCGAGCGGTAAACCACGTGGAAAGCGCTCCCCCGGTACCTGACATATTCCCCCTCCACTTAATGGCCGAAATCTGATGGAAGGATCGGTGCCCGCGTGCCCGCGACCAGTGAGGACCTTCGCCCGTTATGGGGCATCCGCCCGGCCCTGCCACCGCGGCCGCACCGCAGCCCGTCCGACGGCGGCCGCGCCGAGCAGTTCGTGTTGTCCCTGAGCGGCGTCCTGCCGTTGGTGTACGAGCAGGCCTGGCAGTCGGTCCTGGACGGCACGCTCCTGTGCCGCACCGCGTTCCACCGGTGTCCGGACGGCGGCCTCACCCGCACGGTCCGGCCGGAAGCCCGCTTCCGCCTGCACGTCGTGGACTGGCGGGCCACTCGCGCAGAGGTGCAGGACTCCCGTCTCTCCGAGCGGCTGACCCGGGAGTCGGCCACCGGACTGCCCCTGGATCGGGCGCCGTTGATGTGCGCCACGCTCATCCGGCGCGACGACAGGACCTGGACCTTCGCCTGGCGGTACGCCCGCGGTCTGATGGAGCGGCGTGCGGGGCTCCGTCTGCTGGAGGAGGCCACCGAGGCGTACGGGGTACTGCTGCGCGGAGGCACCCCTCGCCGCAGCCACACCCGGCTCGGTGCGGACGACCCACTGAGCGCGGGCGACCCACTGAGTGCCGACGACCCACCGAGCGTCGACGACCCACCGAGTGCGGACGACCTGCTCGTGGGGCCGGTGACCCGATGACCGGCGACAACTCGGTGCGGCTGTTCTGTCTCCCGTTCGAGGGCGTCTCGGCGGGCGTGTACCTGCCCTGGACCGAGGTCATCGGTCCCTCGGTGGTCGTCACGCCCGTGGAGCTGCCCGGAAGGGGCAGCCATCCGCGCACCAAGCCGTGCGGCAGTCTGGAGCCGCTGATGGCCGAGATCATGCCGTTCGTGGTCCGCATGTGCGACCGGCCGTTCGCGCTGTACGGGCACGGCTTCGGTGCCCTCCTCGCGTACGAGATAGCGGCGCGGTTCGAGTGGGAGCACGACGCGGTGGCCGAGCGGCTGTACGTGTCGGGCTCCGGAGTGTCGCACCGGCCGAACCTGGAGCGATCGGTCGGTCATCTGTCGGAGGCAGCCATGGTCCGCAGGCTCCGCGACCGGGGCAGGATGCCCCCGGTCGCCCGGGATCCGCGGCGCGCGGGCCGGGCGATGTCCGCGCTCCGCGCGGACATCGCCGTCATGGAGGCTTACCGGCGCAACCCGCGCCACGTCGTGCACTGCCCGGTCACCGCGATGGGTGGGCGTCGGGACCCGAGCGTCACGGGGGCGGACCTGGCCGGCTGGCGTCGGTGCACCCGGCGCGCCATGCGCGTGGAGATGTTCCCCGGCGACCACTACTTCCCGCTCACTTCCCAAGCGGAGCTGCTGGAGACCTTCGGCCGGGACCTCATCCGCCCGTCGGCCGCGCGCCGCGTGCGGTCGTCGGCGGCCGTGTACTGACCGCCTGCCAGTTCCGGAATTGGCAACAAGAGTTGTCCGGGAGGCGCGGCGTCCACAAGCTGGCCGCCGGAGGTGACCGTATGACACCCATACACCGAACCCAGGACCTCGATGGCGAGGCCCCCGGTGCCGAGGCGGAGCAAGAGGCGGAACTGCACTCCGGCTTTCTGAGGGACGCGGCGCAGTGGCTGCGGGGCCTGCTCGGGTCCGAGGACCGGGTCACGGCGTCGGTCCGCCGGATCCTCGACGTCGGCAGCGGGCCCGGAGTGGCTTCCTGTGTACTGGCCCGCGCCTTTCCCCAGGCGAACGTCATCGCCGTGGACCGGTCCGCACCGCTCCTCGCCCGGGCCGAGGTCCGCGCGGCGGAGCGAGGGCTGACCGGGCGGGTCACCACCCGACGAGCCGAGCGGCCCGAGGAGTTCGGACGGCTGGGGCCTGCCGAACTGATCTGGACCGGCAACGTCTGCCGTCACCTGGGCGACCAGCAGGCGGTGCTGCGGAGTCTGGCGTCCGCGTTGCGGCCCGGCGGAGTGGTCGCCGTCGCCGAACGCGGGCTGCCACCGCGTTTCCTGCCCCGCGACATCGGCCTGGGTCGGCCCGGCCTCCAGGCACGCCTGGACGCGGCCATCGAGGCGCAGTTCGCCGCCGAGCGGGCCCGGCTGCCGGGTGCCACCTCCGTGGTCGAGGACTGGCCGTACCTGCTGGCGTCCGCCGGGCTCGTCCCCACCGGCACCCGCACCTTCCTGATCGACCTCCCCGCTCCGCTGGGCCTGCCCGCGCGCCGGCATCTGCACACCCGGCTGCGTCGCATGCTCGCCGCGCTCGGCGACGGGCTCGACCTCGTCGACCGGCTGACCGTGGAGCAACTCCTGGACGGGGACGCCTGTACGGGCATCCTGTGGCGCCCCGACGCGTTCTACCTCACGGCGGTCACGGTGCACACTGCCCGCCTGTGCCGGCCTCGGACCTGACCGAGCCAGCCCCAGCCCCAGCCCCAGCCCCGCGATACGCCGACGGAGCCGACGGAGCCGACGGAGCCGACGGAGCCGACGGAGCCGACGGCCATTCGAATCCCGGTCAGACCTCGGTCCGACCGGGATTCGCCTGTTCTTCGGCAGGCCGGGGGCGGTCCCTTCGACGATTCGCCTGTTCTTCGGCAGGCAGGGGGCGGTCCCTCGACGCTCCCGGATTCCATTCGCGCGCTCGCGAGCCTGCTCGTCGCGGTGTCCCCGTCATGCCGGCCACGGTCCCGCGCGAGGGCCGCCGGCCTCCGGGCCCGGCGTCGGACAGGACGCCGCGGTGATCGCGGACGGTGCTCGCGGCATGTCCGCGGCGGTCCGGTTCCGGGTGAAGCCGACGTGCGCGGGGTCGATGTCGCAGGAGTGGACGGGGAGTCGGGCATGACCGTAGGGCGATCCCGACCGCAGATTCTTCGGTCAGCCCTACGGTCCCACCGTATTGAGGCCCTCACCCCCGCACTTCTACGTTCCTTCCCAGAGCAGCCGCCCGGCGAAATCGGGAAACCGGACCGGGTGCGATGAGTGAGGGAGGCAGGACGCGTGAAGTTTCAGATCCTTGGCCCGCTGCACGCCGAGACGGGCGGAGTTCCGGTCGTCCCCTCGGCGGCGAAGGCGCGGCAGATTCTGGCGCTCCTCGCGCTCTGCCCGGGGCAGCTCGTTCCGGTGACCACCCTGCGGGAGGAGCTGTGGGGGCCCGTGCCGCCGCGCAGCGCGCGCACCACCTTCCAGACGTACATCCTGCGACTGCGCCGAATCCTGGCTTCTGCCCTCGGCGGTCCGGACGGCCCGGCCCGCGCACGGCGGTTGCTGGCCACCGGTCATGGGGGATATCTGCTCCGGGTCGCCGAGGAGGACGTGGACGCCTTCGCGTTCCGGCGGGCAGCCCAGGCCGGCCACGCGGCCTTCGCGAACGGCGACAGCGAGCTGGCGTCCCAACTGTCGCGCCAGGCCTTGGCGCTGTGGCGGGGGCCGGCGCTCGTGGACGTACGGGCGGGTTCGGTGCTGCGGGTCCACGCGGCCGGCCTCGAGGAGAGCCGGCTGCTCGTGACCGAGCGCCTCATAGACGCCGAGCTGCGCCTCGGGCGGCACAGAGAACTCCTTGCCGAACTCGTCGAACTGACGGAACGGCATCCCTCCAACGAGCGGCTGTACGCCCAGGCCATGATGGCTTTCTACCGCTCCGGTCGGCAGTCCGCGGCGCTCGACCTGTACCGCAGGCTGCGCCGACGGCTGATCGAGGAGCTTGGGCTGGAGCCCGCTCCGCAACTCCAGCGACTGCACCAGGCGATGCTCTCGGTCGATCCCCGGCTGGACACGGCCGCCCAGGGCGGCCGGCCCACGTCGACCTTCGACCTGTACGCGGCCTGACCCTGCCGCACCACGGACACCGAGCATTCAGGGACACCGGGCCCACCCGTCCCAAGGACCACCCATGCCTCCGCCCAGGCGGCCGAGCGAGAAGGTGACAAAGCGATGGAAAAGATCCCCAGCCTCTACGAGTGGGCAGGCGGCGCCGAAGCGCTGGAACGGCTCACGGAGGAGTTCTACCGGCGCGTCCGCAAGGACGAGATCCTTGCCCCGCTCTTCACGCACATGGCCGACGACCACCCCCAGCACGTCGCGACCTTCCTCGGCGAGGTCCTCGGCGGCCCCCAGAGCTACACCGAGCACCACGGCGGCTACCCGCACATGGTGTCCCGGCACGGCGGCCGGGCCATCAAGCCGGAGCAGCGGGAGCGGTGGGTGGCCCTGATGCTGGAGGCCATGGACGTCGTAGGGCTTCCGTCGGACGCGGAGTTCCGCTCGGCGTTCGTCGGCTACATCGAGTTCGGCTCGCGCCGGGCAATGGCCAACTCCCAGCCGGACGCCGGTCCTTCGAGCCGTACGACCATCAAGAAGTGGGGCTGGGGCGAGGCCCTGCCCGGTCATGACTGATCCGGTGGCCGTTCTGCGGGCCCGGCCCCGCCGGATCCCGGTCGCGCGTCCCGGTATCGGCAACAAACGTTGCCTGTCCGCCACGCACGATTCCAGCATGGGGACCAGTAGTGATCACCGTGATCAGGCGGATCACCGTGGCGGCCGTGCCGCGCAGGCAGCTGCCGGAGGAGTCCGGCGTTGCCGGCCTCCCCATGCCTGGCTGACCGGCACGCACCCGCCCTGATCCGCCCGCCCGAACCATCCGATACAAGGAGTTCGCCCATGCGTTTGACCACTCCTGGGCCGGTGCACAGCGTCACCGCGCAGACAGGTCCCGAGCGCGTTCTGTCGCGGTCCGCCCAGCGGCCGGCAGCCGAGCAGGCGGGAGGCGGCAGCCGATGAGCGTCCGGACCGAAACGCACGAGGCGGCCTCTCGCAGGACCGCCGACAGGCTGCCGCTCGCGGTGTACCTGCTCGCGCTCAGCCTGTTCGCGATGGGCAGCGCCGAGTTCCTGCTCGCCGGAGTCCTCCCGGACATCGCCGACGACCTGCACATCTCGCTCTCCTCCGCCGGCGCGCTGATCTCGGCGTTCGCCATCGGCGTGGTGATCGGCGGACCGCCCCTCGCGGTCCTGACCCTGCGCTGGCCGCGGCGGACCACGCTGGTGATCTCGCAGGCCGTCTTCGCCGCCTGCGTGGCGATCGGCCTGGTGACCGACAACTTCACCGTCCTGCTGGTCACCCGCTTCCTGTGCGGCCTGGCCTACGCCGGATTCTGGGCGGTCGCCGCGGTCACGGCGATCGGACTCGTCACCCCTGACCGCACCGCACGGGCCTCGGGCGTGGTCGTCAGCGGACTCAGCGTCGCCATGGTCGCCGGCGGCCCCGCCGGCGCGCTGCTCAGCCACTTCACCGGCTGGCAGGGCGGATTCTGGGCGGTGGTCGCCCTCACCCTCCTCGGCGCGGTCGCGACGGCGATCGCCGTCCCGGCGACTTCGGCGGCCCAGGAACAGAGCGTGCGACGCGAACTGCGCACGATGCGGCAGCCGCAGCTGTGGGTGGTGTACGTCGCCACCCTGCTGAGCACCGCCGCGTACATGATCTCGTACAACTACCTCGCGGCGTTCCTCACGGACGTCACCGACGTCGACTCCGTGTGGGTGCCCCCGATCCTCGTGCTGTTCGGCATCGGCGCCTTCGTGGGTCTGTCCATCGGCGGGCGGATCGCCGACGGCCGTCCCCATCACGCGCTCCTCATCGGAGCCGGCGGCATCCTGGTCACGTCGGTCCTGCTCGCTCTCCTCGCCGAGCACATCGTCGCCGTCATCGTCCTGGTCCTGCTCATGGGCGTCGCCGGATTCGTGCTCAACCCGGCCATCTACGGGCGGGTGTTCACCGTGGCGTCCAACGCGCCGACGCTCGCCGGAGCCACCGCCGTCTCCATGTTCCAGCTCGGCATCAGCCTCGTCCCCCTCCTCGCGGGCGTCGCCCTCGGTGCCGGAGCCGGACTGGATTCCATCCCCTGGCTGGGCGCCGGACTGGCCCTGCTCACCATCCCGGTCGTCCTGATCGACCGGACGATTGCCCGAAATCGGGCGCGGAGCCCGCAGACCGGCGAGAACTGACACCCCTTTCCGCTCCCAGGTCTGCGCAACACCGTCCGGCGTCCGTTTCCCCGTCCGGCGTCCGTTTCCCCGTCCGCCGGCAGCACATCCATCGCCGGGAGCCGCAGAGAGTTCCGACAGGATTTCTCCGCGGCTCCCCCCAGAGGGAGGTTCTCATGGACAACAAGCTCGGTTACGAACTCGGAAATTGGGTGGTGTCGCAGATCCAGGGCCCGGACGGTCCGACGCAGACGACTTTCACGCTGCTGGACATGGAGTGGGAGCTGCTTCCCGAGGTGTTCCCGCCCTACACGGACCCCGGTCCCGGGCTGTTCGCCTCCTGGGTGCCGTACGAGAAAGGCGTCCGCTTCCTCGAGATGGGCTGCGGCGCGGGCATCTCGGCGGTGCTCGCCGCCCAGCGCGGCAGCGAGCACGTGGTCGCCCTGGACATCAACCCGGCGGCGACGGAGAACACCCGCCGCAACGCTGCCAGACATGGGGTGTCCGACCGGATCACGGCGCTGACCAGCGATCTGTTCGACGCCCTGGAGCCCGCCGAGCCGTTCGACCTCATCTTCTGGAACACCCCGTTCATCGAGGCGCCCGCGAGCCACTCCTACGCCGGCCAGATCGAACGCGCGGTCTTCGACCCCGGATACGAGATGGTGCGCCGGTTCTTCCGCGACGCGGCGGCCCATGTGGCGCCGAACGGACGGGTCTACCTGGGCACGAGCGAGGCGATGGGCAACAAGGAAAAGTTGCTGAGGGCGGCCGCCGACGCGGGCTTCGAGGGCCACCGCTACCGCAGCGATTCCGTCGAGCTCCCCGCGGCGGACTTTCCCGACTCCCCGGTGGTCGCGGCCCACACGAACGAGCGCGGAATCGTGGACATGGACTTCACGATGTACGAGTTCCTGCGCCACTGACCCCGCTTTCCCGGTGCCTCGGTAACCCCCCGTACCGCGGCACGAGCACCAGTTCAGACGAATTCGATTCACCACTGGGCGACACGAACGCCCCAGGAAGATGGGAATGTCATGAGCGCCAACGGGAAAGCGAACGACACCGGTTTCGATGTCGTCATCGCCGGCAACGGAGTCCTCGGACTCTCGCTCGCCTGGGTCCTGGCACAGCGAGGGCAGCGCGTCGCCGTGCTCGGTCAGCCACACCGCCCCTGGGCCGGCTCGGCCGCGGCCGGAGCCATGCTCGGCTCCTTCGGCGAGGTCACCACCTCGCTGCTGTCCACCGAGCACGGCCGGGCCAAGCTGGAACTCGGCATCCAGGCCACCAAACTGTGGCCGCAGTGGCTGGCGGAGCTGGAGGAGGGGACCGAAGGTGCCCGCGTCAAGACCGCCGAAGGCACCACCGTCATCCTCAACACCATCGGTACGGCCGAGATCGACGACGCCAACTACAACGCCATCCGCGCCGAACTCACCCGCTATTCGGAGCCCTTCGAGGACGTCGAGCCCACCGACCTCGACTGGGTGGACGCCGAGCCGATCTCCCGCCCGCTGAAGGCCTTCCACATACCCGGTGAGCACGCGGTCAACGCCGCCACCCTACTGGAGCGGCTCGAGCAGGCGGTCGTCCGGGCGGGCGCCACCCTCGTCCCCGAGCTCGCGACCCGCGTCGTGCACCAGGGCGAGCGCGTGACGGGAGTCGTCACGACCTCCGGGCGGACGATCAGCGCCGACCACGTGACGCTGGCCGCCGGCGCACGCAGCCAGGAACTCCTGGACAGCCTTCCCGTCGGCCCCCGCGTCCCCCGTCTCGTCAGCGGCTACGGCGTCTCCTCCCTGATCAAGACCGTGGACGGCACGACGCCGGACAGTGTCATCCGGACCCCGAACCGCTCCTTCGCATGCGGCCTCCATGTCGTCCCCCGCGGCGACGGGCACGTCTACCTCGGCGCCACCAACGTCATCGCCGTGGAGCCGCGCGACACCGCCGAGATGCGCGACCTGGTGTTCCTCCTCCAGTGTGCCCACCGCCAGGTCCGCCGCAGCCTCTGGAACAGCGACGTCGTCAAGGTCCAGGTCGGCAACCGCCCCGTGTCCATGGACGGCTTCCCGCTGCTCGGTCACGGCGGTATGGACGGCCTGTGGATCATGACCGGCACCTACCGTGACGGCCTGCACCTCTCCCCGCTCCTGGCCCAGGACTTCGCCGCCCGGATCCTGGGCGAGCAGCCCCAGGCCGACCTGGACCGGTTCGCGCCCCTCCGGAAGCCCATCAAGGCGGGCACCCGCCAGGAGATCGTGGACCTCCTCATCGACCACCAGATGGGAATCGGCTACGAGCAGGACTGGACGATCCCCGTCGAGTGGCACCAGTGGATCGAGATGGACCTGCGGCCGGCCACCCTCGCGTGGGCCAACGAGCTGGACCCGGAGTTCACCCCGCCGGCCGAGCTGCTCTTCGCCTCCCGCTTCGATCCCGAGCTCGTCAGCCTGCTGCGCAAGTACTACGCGACCTGCCGGGAGAACGTCTGACCGCGGGGCCCGCACCGCTGCCTTCCGCGTCTCTCCCCCTCCCCCGAACCGCATGGTCGCCGTGCGGGTGGGTGCGACGGCATCCGCCCGCACGGCACTTGAAGAAAGGACGAAACAATGGCAGTCGAGGCGATCGACCCGCCCGGCCTTCCCAAGCCCTACGGATGGCGGCAGCTTGCCGTCGGCACCGGCAGCCGGATGGTGTTCCTCAGCGGCCAGACCCCGCGTACCGCCGACGGTGAACCGGTGGGCATGGGAGACCTCGCGGCCCAGACCGAGCAGATCTACCTCAACATCGCCACGGGCCTCGCTGCCGCCGGCGCCACCTTCGACGACGTCCTGCGCCTGACCGTGTACGTCGTGGACTGGTCGCTGGACAAGTGGGCCGACATCACCGCCGGCGCCGAACGCGCGGCGGCCAAGCTGGGTGCCGACGTCATCAGGCCCACCACCCTGGTCGGGGTCGCCACGCTCGCCGAACCCGACTTCCTCATAGAGGTCGAGGCGACCGCCATCGCTTCCTGACAACGCCCGCACAGAGGTGAGGCCCCGCTCTCGGCGGGGCCTCACGCGTTGTGTGTGTGTGGGGGCGGTGCTGCTCTTCGGTCAGTGCTGCCCTGCGAGGAGCTCGTCGAGCACCTTGGCCACCGACTCGGGCGAGGGCAGGGCGGGGTGATGGCTGACGCTGCCCGTGGTCGGGTCGAAACTGTCGTGCCACTGCGGCTCGTTGACCAGCCCCCCGTCCTCGCGGATCCGGGCGATGTTCCGCTGCACGGCCGGTTTGAACCACATTTTGGCGCCCATCACCGGAAAGTAGACGACCGGATAGTCCACCGACAGTGCGACCGTCATCAGACGGTTGGGCGCGGCGCCACCCGCGGCGGAGGCGAGCGTGTGGGCGGTGGCCGGCAGGACCGCGAGGATGTCGTGGTCGCCGGCGAGCCGGGACGGCTTGTCGGTCGGCCAGTGGGCCGGGGAATCCCCGTACACCACCCGCTCGGCGAAGAGCGCGACGCTCTCGGGGGAAATGAAAGATGCCGCGGTGTGCGTGAGCAGAACGGTGAACGTGCTGCCCGATATCTGTCGGCGCATCTCCTCGACATACGACGGAAGTCGGGATACCGCAATGGATCCGGTGCCGCCGATGAGGATGCGTTTCCCGGCTGTCCCCGGGGAGTTCTGATTTCCCATGCGTCGATGATGTCGCCGCTCTCCCACCAACGGTCAATGGTCCCGAACGGGCCACACCGGGAGAGTCCGGCGCGAGTCCAGCGGCGGTCGAGTACTGGCCCAACCCTACGGTCGTCCCTGCGGTCGGACCGTATTGAGGCCGTTTGCCGCCCTGTCTAGCCTCGGTTTCCGTACTGGAACTCGAATGCCCAACAGGGCATCTGATGAAAAGAGGCAGACTTCGATGGAGGATCTTTTCGCGGAACTGCGCGGCGGTGCCGGCCACCCCCGCCTCGAAGAATCCCTGCTGCCCGACCTCGAGCCGCATCCTGAGCGTCGTCACGAGCCTTTCCCGCTCACCGACATTCAGCAGGCCTATCTGATCGGTCGCCACAAGGGCCTGGAACTCGGCGGCATCTCCAGCCAGTACTACCTGGAATTCGACTGTCCCGGTCTCGACGTGAAGCGGCTGACCGAGGCCCTGCGGAAGGTCATCGACCGGCACGACGCGCTGCGTACGGTGGCCGGGCCGGACCAGACCCAACGCGTCCTCGCCGCGGACGAAGTGGCGCCGTACGTCATATCCGGCACGGACCTGCGAGGCCGGAGCGCCGCGGACCAGATCGCCGAAGTGGACAGGATCCGCGCCGAGTTGACCGACCAGGTGCTGCCCGTGGACCGGGCGCCGCTGTTCGACATCCGCGCCACGCTGCTCGACGGCGAGCGGGTCCGGCTGCACCTGGCCGTGGATCTGCTCTTCCTCGACATGCGCGGCCTCCACCTGCTCCTTGACGAGTGGCGCCGGTTCTACGACGAGCCCGCGTGGCGGCCCGAGCCGCTGGAGCTGTCCTTCCGTGACTACGTACTCGCGCAGGAGGGGCTGCGCGGCGGCGCCCTGGGCCAGGCCGCCGCCGCGTACTGGGCAGACCGCCTGGACACGCTGCCGCCCTCGCCTGAACTCCCGCTGGCCGCGGCGCCCGAGCAACTCGGCACCCCGCGGTTCGTACGGCACCGGGCGGTGCTCGCGCCGGAACGCTGGGAGACGCTGCGGGCGGCGGCCGGTCGGCACGGGCTGACCCCGTCGGGCGTGCTGCTCGCGGCGTACGCGGAGGTGGTGCGGACCTGGTCGCGGCGGCAGGAGTTCACCCTGACCGTCACTCAGTTCCACCGGCTCGGGCTGCACAAGCAGATCGACGATGTCATGGGCGACTTCCTCGCGCCGAGCCTCCTCGCCGTCGGCGGCCGGCCCGAGGAGACCTTCGAGCAGCGGGCGCGGGGCGTGCAGCAGCGGGCCCTGGAGGACCTGGAGCACTCCACGCACGGCGGCATCCGGGTGCTGCGCGAACTGGCCCGCCGCAAGGACGACGGCCGGGCGTCGATGCCGGTGGTCTTCTCCAGCATGCTCGGCGCCGACGGGCCGGGTGCGGGGCGGCTGGAGTCGTTCGGGGAGCTGGTCCACGACCACAGCCGGACCCCCCAGGTGTGGCTGGAGAACCAGATCCTGGAGCTGGGCGGACGGCTCTGCGTGAACTGGAACGCGGTCGAGGGCCTGTTCCCGGAGGGCACGCTGGAGGCCATGTTCGAGGCGTACCTGGTGCTGCTCGACCGGCTGGTGGACGACGCCTCGGTGTGGGACGAAACCCGCGGGATCGTGCCGCTGCCGACCGCGCAGGCCCAGGAGCGGGAGCGGGCCAACGCCACGGCCGAGGACGTCCCGCCGGCACTGTTGCACGAGCTGGTCGCCGAGGCGGCCGCGCGCCGCCCCGACGCGGTCGCGGTCATCACGCCCGGCGCGGAGACCACGTACCGCCGGCTCACCGAGGACGCGCACCGGATCGCGCACCGGCTGCTCCAGGGCCCCGGTGCCGGGCCGAACGAGCTCGTCGCGGTGTCGATGCGGCCGGGCGCCGCCCAGTTCTCCGCGCTGCTCGGCGTGTTGCACACGGGTGCCGCGTACGTGGCCATCGACCCGGAACTGCCGGAGGAGCGGCGCCTGAAGCTGCTGGCCCGATGTTCCGTGCGGTCGGTGGTGACCGAGCAGGACCTGCGGGAGACCCTGAGCTGGCCGCCGGGCGTGATGGTGGTGACCCCCGAGGACGAGGCCACCCTGAAGTGTTCCGCCGAGGCGCCCGAGCGCCGGCAGGGCCACGACGACCTGGCCTACGTCATCTTCACCTCCGGCTCCACCGGCGAGCCCAAGGGCGTGATGATCACCCACCGGAGCGCCGCGAACACCGTGCAGGACATCAACCGGCGTTTCTCCGTGGGTGAGGACGACCGCACGATGGCGCTCGCCCCGACCGGCTTCGACCTTTCGGTGTACGACATCTTCGGCGTCCTGGGCGCCGGCGGTACCGTCGTCGTGCCCGACCCCGCCCGCGCCAACGACATCGCCCACTGGTCGCAGCTCATCGGCCGATACGGCGTGACCATCTGGAACAGCGTGCCCGCGCCGATGCGGATGTGGATCGACTCACTCGGCGACGGGGGAGTCCCACGTGGCTGCCGACTGCGGCTTGCGCTGCTGAGCGGCGACTGGATCCCGGTGGACCTGCCGAACCGGATCCGGGAGAAGATCCCCGCGATGCGGGTGATCAGCCTCGGCGGCGCCACGGAGGGCTCGATCTGGTCGATCCACCACCCGATCGAGACCGTACGGCCCGAGTGGTCGAGCATCCCGTACGGCAAGCCGCTGGCCAACCAGACCATGCACGTGCTCAACCAGTGGCTGGAGCCGTCCCCCGTCGGGGTCACCGGCGAGATCCACATCGGCGGTATCGGCGTGGCACAGGGCTATTTGGGCGACCCCGAGCGCACCGCCGAACGCTTCCCGAGCCACCCGGTCACGGGGGAGCGCATCTACCGCACCGGCGACCTCGGCCGGTACCTGCCCGGCGGCGACATCGAGATCCTGGGCCGCGAGGACTTCCAGGTGAAGATCAACGGCTACCGCGTCGAGCTGGGCGAGATCGAGGCCGCCCTGCTGCGTCAGCCCGGGGTGCGCACCGCGCTCGTCACCGCGCCGGCTCACGCCCGCACCGGGCAGCGGCAGATCGCCGCCTACGTGGTGCCCGAACCCGGGGCGGACCCGGACCCGGCCGTGCTGCGCGAGGCGCTGACCGCCCTGCTGCCCGGCTACATGGTGCCCCACCGCTTCCTGACCCTGGACACCCTTCCCCTCACGACGAACGGCAAGATCGACCACAAGTCGCTCCCCGCGCCGTGGAACGACGACTCCGACACCGCCTCCTCGCGGGTCGCGCCCCGCAGCCCGGTCGAGGAGCACCTGTTCGCCCTCTGGTCCCAGCAGCTCGGCCACGGTGACTTCGGCGTGGAGGAGGGCTTCTTCGACATCGGCGGTGACTCCCTGCACGCCGTCGGCCTGCTCGCGCTGCTGCGCAAGGAGTTCGGCATCGAGGCCGACATGGAGCAGGAGATGGTCGAGGGGTTGTTCATGAACGCGTCGATCGCCTCGTTCGCCGAACTGGTCGCAACCGTCGAGGAGTCCGCAGCGTGACCACCAGCCCTGATCCCGTCGCGTCGGTCCGCGAGTGGCAGTACGTGATTGTCGGAGCGGGCTCCGCGGGAGCCGTGACCGCCGCCCGACTCGCCTCCCAGGGCTCCGGGAACGTCCTGCTCCTCGAGGCGGGCGGCGACCAGCCGAGCCCCCGGGACCGGGCCCATCCCCTGGCCGACGCCGGACGGCTCGTCCTGGCCGACTACAACTGGGACTACCGGGCCAACCTCCGTACCAGCGGCCGTTTGGAGGACCTGGTCCAGGGCCGCGCCGGAGCACCGGACGCCACGGGAGCCTCCGGCGGGGCCGGCGGCCGGTCGGCGGCCCGGGCCCTGTGGGAGCGCTTCCCCTACCAGCTCGGCAAGGTCGTCGGCGGCGGTTCCGCCGTCAACGGCGCCATCGCGCTGCGCGGGCTGCCCCGCGACTTCGCCGTCTGGGAGGCCGCGGGCAACCCGGACTGGTCGTGGGAGCACGTGCTGCCGTTCTACAAGGACATCGAGAACGACGCCGACTTCCCCGGCCGGCTGCACGGCGACAGCGGGCCGCTGCCGATCCACCGCACCCCGCGCGACCGGGTGCATCCACTGGACGCGGCGTTCTGGGAGGAGTGCAACCGGCAGGGCGTCGCCGACCTGCCGGACCTCAACGCCGGCGACGAGGCCGGGGTCGGCCCGATCCCCGGCAACGCCGTGGACGGCGAACGCATCGACGCCTCCACCGCGTTCCTCGCCGGCGCCCGTGATCTGCCCAACTTCCATCTGCGCACCGGCGTCCGGGTCACCCGGGTGCTGTTCGAGAAGGGCCGGGCCGTCGGTGTGGAGGCCGAGCTGGACGGCACGCTCACCACGATTCGGGCGGAGCGGGTAGTGCTCAGCGCAGGGGCCGTCGGCACCCCCGTCATCCTCCAGCGCTCGGGCGTCGGCGGCGCCGGGCTGCTCCGGGCCCTCGGCATCACGCCCGTGGCGGACCTGCCCGGGGTGGGCCGCGACCTGGTGGACCACCCCTCGGTCGTCATCTGGTCCAGGCCGGCCGACGGGGTGTGCACCCCGGGACTGCCCTGGCGGCAGGTCGCGGCCAGGATGAGCAGCGGCTTCGACGGCGACGTGGACATCCAGGTGGGGCTGCTCAACAACGTGGAGAGCCACACCATCCCCGGCTTCGTCGACCGTCTCGGCTGGCCACTGGTCGTCGGCATCTCGGTGATGCTGATGCGCCCGCGCTCGCGGGGCCGGGTCTTCCTCGACAGCGCCGACCCGTACGCCGCGCCCGTCATCGAGCTGGGCATCGGCACCGACCCCGAGGACGTGGAGCGACTGTGCCACGGCGTGCACCGGGCCTGGAGCTTCCTGCGTTCCCCCGGCCTGTCGAGCCGGCTGACCAAGACCCAGTTCTGGAGCGATCGGATGATCGCCAACGACGGCGTGGTGCGCAGCGGCGTCCGCCACATCATGAACCCCGGCTGGCACGCGTCCGGTTCGTGCCGGATGGGGCCGGAGACCGACCCGTGGGCGGTCGCCGACCAGGAAGGCCGGGTGCACGGCACCGAGAACCTGCGGATCGCCGACGCCTCGCTCTTCCCGGCCATCCCCAGCGCGCCCACCAATCTGACCACCCTGATGCTGGCCGAGAAGCTGGCCCGGAGCACGAAGGAGTGACCGTGCAGCCTGCATCCAGCCCACCGGTGCGGCTCTACTGCTTTCCGCACGCCGGGGCGACCTCGCTGTTCTACCGGGGCTGGCAGCCCCTCGGCGAGCCGCACCTGCTGGTCCGGGGCGTGGACGCGCCGGGCCGCGGCACCCGCCGCCGGGAACGGAAGGTCGCCGGTTTCCACGCGCTCGTACGGTCCATGGCCGAGCAGGTGGCGGCCGATCTGCTGGCGGAAGGGGAGCGGACGGCCGGTCCGCGCTGGGCGACCTTCGGGCACAGCTTCGGCTCGACGACGAGTCTGGCGGTGGCCGCGGAGGTGGCCCGCCAGGTCGGGGTGGCACCGGAACGGGCCGTGCTGTCCGGGGCGGTTCCGCCCCATCTCCAGCGGCCCGGTTCGCTGCTCGACTCCGTAACCGACGAGGAACTGCTCGCCAGGACCGCAGCCGACGGAGGGACACCGGCGGCCGTGCTCGCCGACCCGACCATGAGCCGCATCCTGCTGCGGATGCTCAGGGAGGACGACTCGGTCAGGGCCGAGTTCGCGCAGGAGGCGTCCGGGCTGCGGGTGGACTTCCCACTCACCCTGATCGCCGCCCGGGAGGACGTGTACGCCCCGCCCGAGAAGGTCTGGCGGTGGTCCGCGCACAGCTCGGCCCCGACTCGCCGGGTCGAGATCGACGGCGGCCACTTCGCGGCCGTACAGCGCCCCAAGGACATCCTGACCACCATCGCCGACGACACCGACCCCGGGGAGGGGTGACCGCGTGGCACGCAGCAGGTACGAGGCGGAGCACGAGCAATTCCGGGACACCTGCCGGGAGTTCCTCCATCGCGAGGTCCTGCCGCACCACGCCCGGTGGGAGCGGGAGGGCATCGTCGACCGCGAGGTGTGGCGCAAGGCCGGGCAGGCGGGGCTTCTCGGCATCGGCGTGGCCACCGCGCACGGCGGGGGCGGCGAGCCGGACTACCGGTACCCGGTGGTGTTCTCGCAGGAGATCATGTGGGCCCGGGCGACAGCGCCGGGCTTCGTGGCGCACAACGACGTCATCGCCACCTATCTGGCCGGGCGTACCACCGAGGAACAGCGCAAGCGGTGGCTGCCCGGGCTCTGTTCGGGCGAGCTCATCGCGGCGATCGCGATGACCGAGCCCGACGCCGGCTCCAACGTCACCGACATCCGAACGACCGCGGTCCGCGACGGTGACTCCTACGTCATCAACGGACAGAAGACGTTCATCACCAACGGCGAGAACGCCGACGTCGTCGTGGTCGCCGCCAAGACCGCCCCCGAGCGCGGCGCGCAGGGCATCAGCCTGCTGGTGGTGGAGCGCGGGGCGGCCGGTTTCACCCGCGGGCGGCGCATGGAGAAGCTGGGCTGGCACGCCAGCGACACCTGCGAGCTGTTCTTCGACGACTGCCGGGTGCCGGCCGGGAACCTGATCGGCAAGGAGAACGCCGGTCTCGCCTACATGATGGCCGGGCTGCCCCGGGAGCGGCTGAGCATCGCGACTGTGGCGGTGGGTGCGGCCGAGCGGATGCTCGCGGACACCCTGGAGTACGTCAAGAAGCGCGAGGCGTTCGGTCGGCCCATCGGCAGCTTCCAGCACAGCCGCTTCCAACTCGCCACGATGGATACGGAACTGACGATCGCTCAGGTCTTCCTGGACCACTGCGTCGCCGAACTCAACGCCGGACGGCTCTCGGTGACCGACGCCGCCAAGGTGAAGTGGTGGACGACCGAGCTCCAGGTCGACATCGCCAACCGCTGCCTCCAGCTCCACGGCGGCTACGGCTATCTGAAGGAGAGCGCGATCTCCCGGGAGTGGGCCAACAGCCGGGTGCAGACGATCTACGGCGGTACGACGGAGGTGATGAAGGAGCTGATCGGCCGGTCTCTCGGCCTCTGAACCATCCGTGCCCTGCGCCGCCCCGCCCCCCTGCTGGGGTGGGGTGGGTCGGGGCGGTGCGTGGTGTCAAAACGGCATCCGACATTGCTATTTCAGGAACCGGCCGGTCTAATGCGCGACGTGGATCACTCCTCGACCATCACCCAGGCCCTGTCCGCGGTCGGGCCGCGGCTCAAGCGGGTGCGTACCGCTCGTGGTGTCACCCTCGCCGCGCTGGCGGAGGCCACCGGCATCTCCAAGAGCACGCTGTCGCGCCTCGAAGCGGGACAGCGCCGCCCCAGTCTCGAAGTGCTGCTGCCCATCGCCCACGTCTACCAGGTCCCCCTCGACGAACTGGTCGGCGCCCCGGAGGTGGGCGACCCGCGCGTCAGGCTCAAGCCGCACGCGGTGAACGGCAACACCGTGCTGCCGCTGACCCGTCAGCCAGGCCCGCTGCAGAGCTACAAGATAGTGCTGCCGGCGAGCCGCGCCGCGCCTGAGCTGTGCACCCACGAGGGGTACGAGTGGCTCTACGTGCTCTCCGGGCGGCTGCGTCTCATCCTGGCCGACCAGGACCTGGTCCTCGGCCCCGGCGAGGTGGCCGAGTTCGAGACCCGGCTGCCCCACTGGTTCGGCAGCACCGGGGAGGGCCCGGTCGAGGTGCTGAGCCTCTTCGGCCGCCAGGGCGAGCGGATGCACGTACGCGCCCGGCCGACACGCCGAGCGCCCGCCTCCGGCACATGAGCCGGAGGCAGGCAGGGGGCGGAGGCGGCGCCGTGGCCGTCACCCGCTGGCTCAGGAAGCGGGGACGGGCGACTGCTCGGCAGCGGCGCGGTGCGCGGCGAGGTCGCGCTCGACCTCTTCGTCCACCAGGTCGTGGTTGAGGGCGAAGGCGGCCGCTGCCCCCATGCCGGCCGCCGTGACGGCCTGGGCGCGCGGGTCCACCACATTGCCGACGGCCCACAGGCCGGGGCGGCTGGTGCGGCCGGCCCGGTCGGTGACCAGCCAGCCCTGCTCGTCGACCTCGCAGCCGAGGCCGTCGAAGGCCCCGGCGTTCGGGGTCATCTTCGGGAAGAGGAACACTCCGGAGCACTCCAGCGTCCGCCCGTCGGCGAGTTCCACCGCGTGGAGCCGTCCGTCCTTGCTGAGCAGGCCGGACACCGGCCCAACGGCCACTTCGATCCCGCGCGCGTCCATGCGCTCCCGCTCCTCGTCGGTGAGCGGCCGGCTGTGCGGGACGTACGTGATGTGGGGCGACCACTGGCGCAGCAGCAGCGCCTGCCCGGGGGAGGCGGGATGCACGCCGAGCACGACGATCGGCAGGTCGCGGACCTCGTAGCCGTGGCAGTACGGGCAGAAGTGCACGTCGTCCCCCCACATCGCGCGCACGCCGGGGATCTCGGGCAGCTCGTCGCGCAGGCCTGTGGCGAGCACGACGTGCCGGGCGTCCAGCACCGCGCCGCCTTCCAGGCGCACCACGTACGCCCCTGTCTCCCCGGCCTCCACCCGCTCCACCCGGCCGTCGATCCGAACCGCGCCGTAGCGCGCTGTCTCCGCGCGGCCGGCCTCGAGCAGGGTGAGCGGGGGGACGCCGTCACGGGAGAGGAAGTTGTGCATGTGGGCCGAGGGAGCGTTACGGGGCTCCCCGGCATCGACGACGGCGACGGTGCGACGGGCCCGGGCCAGCACGAGCGCTGCGTTCAGCCCACCCGCCCCGCCGCCTATCACGATGACGTCGTACGAGGTTCGGTCGCTGGTGTTGTTGTTGGCGCCGGTCATGGCGATCACCTCCGCCGCAAGCGTGCGGTCCGCCGCCCTCCCGGGCAATCCTTGTTGCCGTTTCCGGGACAGGTCTCCGCGCCCGTGTCCGGCGGGCCGGGAGTGTGCGGCCGAAGGCGGCGCCGCTGCGGGTGCGGACGAGGCCGGCAGGGCCTTCGGTCCCGGCCTCCGTGGCCTGTACCCGGTGTGGCGTAAAAGAGCTTCCTGGCCACAACGGGCGTGGTGCAGAGTGAGCCGCGGCAAGTCGGGGGACAGCCGTGCGGGGGATGCAATGCTGCGCTTGCACATCACCAGTGAGGATCTCTTCAGGGTCAGGTTCGCGAGCGGACCTGACCCCCTGTCGGAAACCGTGATGAGCGTCAGGCTGCTCCGCGGCGCTCGGGGCGGTGCCGTGTTCGACCCGTGGCGGGCGCAGGTCCGCGACCGGCTCCGTCGACTTCCGCAGCGGTACGTGCGTCTGCTGCGCCATCTGGTGCCTGCGACAGGCGACTTACCGGGTTTCCTGACTCCGCAGCGGGCGGAGCAGGGGCTGGAGGCGGGGATCGAGGCGGTGCTCGGCACCCCGCGCGTCCGGCTGCGGCGGGAGCTGTCGGCGCTGCCGGGGGCGCCGTCGTGGATACGGCCGTTGGCGGAGGGCGAGCCGGCAGCGCTGGCGCGGCTCGGCGCGGCACTTCGTGCGTACCACGACGCGGCGATCGCCCCCTTCTGGCCGCGGGTGCGGTCACTCGTCGACGCGGAACGCGCCGCCCGGGCCCGCACCTTGCTCGACCACGGGACCGAAGGGTTACTGGCCGCGATGCGGCCCGCGATGCTGTGGCAGGCACCGGTGCTCGAGGTGGCCCACCCCGTGGAGCGCGAGATCCGGCTGGCCGGGCGGGGGCTGGTGCTGGCGCCCTCCGCGTTCTGCTGGCGCCGGCCCGTGACCGTCGTCCACCCGGGGCTGCCGCTGGTGCTGATGTATCCGGTCGAGCGGGGACCGGAGTGGTGGACCGGCCCCCACCACGCGCCCGGGGCCCGGGCGCTGGCGAACCTGCTGGGTCCGACGAGGGCCGCGTGCCTCACGGTCATCGGAAACAGCTGCACCACAAGCGAACTGGCCCGCCGCACGGGGGTCACCGCGCCCACGGCGAGCCTGCACGCCACGACGCTGCGGGCGGCGGGCCTGACCACCTCGACGCGTCAGGGGAACACCGTGGTGCACACCCCGACCCCGCTGGGTTCGGCGCTGCTCAGGGCGGCCGGCCCCTGATGCCTAGACCACGTCGCAGTTGCGCAGCGCGTTCCAGGTGGAGGGGCCGACGACACCGTCATTGGGGATGGCGTGGTCGTACTGGAAGCGGCGAAGGGCGGTCGCTGTCGCCGAGTCGAAGATGCCGGTGATGGGACCCGCGTAGTAACCGCACTGGGTCAGCAGGCACTGCAGTTCCTTGACCGTGTTGCCGGTGCTGGGGTAGCCGATCGTGGGCGGTGTCACGCGGTTGTCATAGCCGCAGTACCAGGCGGCCGGCCGGACGTCGGCGGACGCGGCCTTGGTTGCGGCGTCAGGGGCTCCGGTGAGGGCGACGGCCTGCGTGCCGAGACCGGCGGTCAGGGCGGTGGCTGCCACGGCCGCCGCGATCGAGCGTAGGGATGGCATGAGCCTTCCTTTCTGGGCGGGAGCGGAACGGATGAAGCCGCCCCGGGGGATCCGGGGCGGCTCGTGGCGCGGCGATCAGCAGTTGCGCAGACAGTTCCAGGTCTGCGGGCCGACGATGCCGTCGTACTGAAGCCCGTAGTCGGCCTGCAGGGCGTAGACGGCGGACCGGGTGGCGGAACCGAATTGGCCGTCGATCCCGGACGAGCCGACGGAGTAGCCGAGCGAGATGAGCAGGCACTGGGCCTCGCGGACCGTGTTGCCGGTGCTGCCGTATCTGATGGTGGGCGGTGTCACACGGTTGTCGTAGCCGCAGTACCAGGCGGCCGACTCGACAGCGCCGGTGGTGGCCACGTCGCGGGTCGGCGCGGCGGAGGCCGAGCCGGCCGTCAGTACGGTGCCGCCGGCTATGACCGTCGCGGCCAGGAAGGCCGACACGGCGGCATTGCGGATGCGCATCATGGATTCTCCTCGTCAGCGGTTCTGGATCCTGGAGGAGCGGTCTGCCCCCACCCTGGATTTCGCCAGCATGGCCTGGCAGGCACGTGCCGAGCCAGGTTCTTGTGTCCTGGCCTAAAAGCGCAGGTCGGCGCGGTGCGGATGCCCGTGTGCTGCACAACCGGAAGCTGACCCACAGTCAACAACCGGAAGCTGACCCGCAGTCGATGGAGGAGCTCCGGCGACCCCTGGCGCGGGCGGGGCCGCCGGGGGCTTCGTGGTGGTTGCCCGGAGCCGACGGGGTGCGGCGCCGGGCGACGATCAGGTGGCGACCCAGCCTCGAACGGCGTGCGCCCCGACGCCTCGGACGGCGTGCGTCCCGACGCCTCGAACGTCCGCGAGAACAAGGGTTCGTCCCAGACCCGGTTCGCCGTCGCCGTCGCCGCGAGATGGATCCCCCGACGGATGATCGCAGCCTCGGGCGGATTTCCGCGTGGTGTCCGGTCGTTGAGCCGCGTGCAAGGATGTCGCCCGTGACCGGATCGCCGTCCTCGCCTGTCGCCGAGAGCACGCCTCGCGACCACGGCCCGGGGCCCCGTGCCGCCGCCGCGCTCGTGTTCGGGTCCTCGGCCGCGGTCCTGGTGGTCGAGATCGTCGCTCTGCGGCTGCTGGCTCCCTACCTCGGCCTCACCCTCGAGACCAGCACCATGGTGATCGGCATCGCCCTCACTGCGATCGCCCTCGGCTCCTGGCTGGGCGGGCTCATCGCCGACCAGGTCGACCCGCGCCGGCTCATCGGCCCCTCTCTGGGGGTGTCGGGGGCAGTCGTGGCGGTCACCCCCGCCGTGCTGCGCACCACCGCGGAGTGGTCACCAGCGGTGCTCCTGCTGATCGCGTCGCTGACCATCCTGGTGCCGGGCGCGCTGCTCTCCGCGGTGACGCCGATCGTGACCAAGTTGCGTCTCACCAGCCTCGCCGAGACCGGAACGGTCGTCGGCCGGCTGTCCGGCTTCGGCACCGTCGGCGCCATCTTCGGCACCGTCCTCACCGGCTTCGTCCTCATATCGCGGTTGTCGGTCAGCGGCATCCTGATCGGCCTCGGAACCCTGCTGGTGGCCGGCGCGGCGCTGGTCGAGTGGCGAACGCGGGGGTGGAGCGGCACTCCTGCCCTCACCCTCGTGGTCGTGGCCGGCGGCCTCGCCACCACCGTCGCGCCCGGTGGCTGCGACACGGAGACCAAGTACCACTGCGCACGGGTCGTCGCAGACCCCGACCGGGCCGGTGGCCGCACCCTCGTTCTGGACGGCTTGCGGCACTCCTACGTCGACCTCGACGACCCTGCCTTCCTGGAGTTCGAGTATGTGCGCGCCATCGCGTCGGTCGTCGATGCCGCCTTTCCCGAAGGCCGGCCACTTGCCGCCCACCATCTCGGCGGCGGCGGGCTCACCTTCCCCCGGTACCTCGCGGCCACGCGGCCCGGGACGCACAGCCTGGTGTCCGAGATCGACAGCGGAGTCGTGCGCATCAACCGCGACCGACTCGGGCTGAGATCAGGAGCCGGCATCGACGTACGCGCCGAGGACGGCAGGCTCGGCCTGCGGCGGCTGGACACGGGCAGTCGTGACCTCGTCGTCGGCGACGCCTTCGGGGGCGTCAGCGTGCCGTGGCACCTCACCACGGTGGAAGCGATGACCGACGTACGACGGGTGCTCGACGAGGACGGCCTGTACGTCGCCAACCTCATCGATCACGGTGCCATGGCCTTCGCACGTGCCGAAGTGGCCACCCTCAGCGAGACCTTCGAGCACGTCGCCCTCGTCGGCGAACCCGCCGACATCGGCATCGATCCGACCGCCGCCCCCCGGGGCGGCAATCTGGTGATGCTCGCCTCCGACCGGCCGGTCGATCTGCGCGCGACCCAGGAAACGCTGGACGCCCGGCGGACCGGCTGGAAGATCGCCACCGGCGACGAGCTCGTCTCCTGGATCGGCGATGCCCAACTCCTCACCGACGACTACGCACCCGTCGACCAACTCCTCCAGCCCTCCAGCACACGCGGCAGCCGGTGACCGGACACCCGGTGTGCACGCGTCACACGAACCCGGCTCGGTCATGTCACGTCCGGGGCAGTCGTCTCGCGATGTTCCCGACGACGACGGCCGCGAACTCCGTTGCGGTGTCGCACAGTTGCTTGGACGGCTGCGGGGCGTACACGGTGAGCTGGAAGAGTTCGGTGGTGCGGTCGCCGACGGAGTCGGTGTAGGTGCGGTGCGGGGTCCGCACGGTGCAGCTGTCGTCCTCGGCCTCGTCGGCGATGAAGTAGCTCTTCGTGCCGGCGACGTCCACCGGCGTTCCGTCATCGGCGTCCAGCGAGTTGTCGCGGCTGAACTGGATCTCCACCGCACGGTCGCCGTCGTCGCTCGACCAGTCGCAGTCCCAGGATCCGAAGCCGCGGTCCCGGTTGTCGGCCTCGACGCCGGGAAGCCGCTCGAGCTCGGTGGCATCGAGCAGTGTGCAGGTGTCGAGCCGGGCCAGGGAGTCCGTGGCGGGCGCCGACGGACGCCGGGGCACCGGGCTTCCGGCCAGCACGCCGACCACGTGATCGGTGGCGGCGTCGGCCATCTCGCACGGATCGGGCGACGGAGTGTCGAACTGCTTCCCGATGACGCGGACCTGTTTGCCGTCGGCGGTCAGGACGGCCCGTGCACAGGCCTCCCCGTCCCGCTTGAGCGTCACGACCGTGAGGCCGCCGACCAGGCGACTCGACAGGACGTCGTCGAAATCGTCCCGGTCCGAATCCAGGTTGACCTGGACCTCCGCATTGTCGTCACCGCTGTTGTTGCGCACCAGGACGTCGCACCGGTCGATCTCCCCGTAGTCAGGGTCCAGTGCGGTGTCGCCGAAGCGGCTCAGCGAGGCTGCGTCGAGCAGTCCGCAGGGGTCCGCCGTCCGCTCGTCGCCGATGGCGCCGGCCTGCGCCGTGGCAGACGGTTTCGCGTCGGCCGCGCCGGTACGGCCCCCCTTGTCGGCCTCGTCCTTCGAGGCCCACGGGCCGAAGACGGCGAGGCCGGCCGTGATCGCGCCCGCCGCGACCAGGGCCACCGCCGTGATCGCCAGAGGGTGGCGGCGTCGTCGACGTACGGGGGGCTGTGGCGGCTGGAGCATGAAGGGCGTGAAGTCCTGCGAGCGGCGCAGGAGTCCCGGCAGCCTGAGCGTGCGGGAGATGCGGTCCCCCGTACGGCCGTTGTGCAACTGCTCCTGGATGTACGGGGGCGGGGGTGCCGCGCGCGTCAGCAGCTGGTGCGCCCTGGCGGCGTCGGGCCGGCGCCGGGGCTCCACCTCCAGCAGCTCGGTGAGCGGCCCGTCCAGCGGGCCGGCCCGGTGCATGGGCTCGATGTGTCCCTCCACGGCCCGGGCCAGATACGCCATGAGGTGTTCGGCCTCCCCGTACGGCGACCGGCCCTCGACCGCCGCGAACAGGGAGGCGCCGAGTGAGAACACGTCGGACTTCTCGCTCGCGGACTGGCCCTTGGCCAACTCCGGTGCCAGATACCGGGGTTTGCCCCGCACACTGCCCGGCGCGCTGTGGGTGACGTCGCTCCACAGGGCCCGCGAGATCCCGAAGTCGGTCAGTCTCGCGATGCCTTCGTCGGTGACGAGGATGTTCTCCGGCGTCACATCGCCGTGCACCACTCCCGCGTGATGGGACTTCACCAACGCGGCCGCGATCTGACAGCCGATCGACCCGGCCTCCTCGGGCGTGAGCGGGCCGCTCTCCGTCACGATCTGCGCGAGGCTGCGCGAGGGGACGTACTCCATGATGATCCAGCAGGTGGCGCCCTCATCGACGAAGTCGAAGACGCCCACGATGTTCGGGTGGTGCAGCCGCCCGGCGTTGCGCGCCTCGACCATGAGCCGTCGCGTGGCCCGATCGTCGTCCAGGCGCCCGCACTTGACCGCGACCGGCCGTTCGAGCCGCTCGTCCCAGGCCAGCCAGACGACGCCCATTCCGCCTCTGCCGATGGGCTCCTGCAAGAGATACCGGTCAGCGATCCTGTCCCCGGCCTCCGGCGTCACCAGCACCGCCCCACCCCTCGCCCCACACCCGGCCCTCCTGTCAGGTCACGGAGTGTACTCAGCAAGAACTTGACAGTGATCTACTTCACCGGACTTCGCGCGGACCCGCCCACAACCCCCACAGTGAAGGTCCGACGATCGCGGTCGACGAACTCGCCGGATCCTTCGGGGCCCGCGGGACCGCACAGGCCGGTTCGCCCGGCTCGTCCGGCCTGTCTTGAGGCGTAGTGTCGGCGTGCCCGCCGTCCACCAGGCGCCCGTACCCCGGCCGCGACCACATCCCGTGGGCACTCGCCGGCACGAAGCAGAGGGAAGTGGCACACGACGATGTACGACCAGACACGCGCCCAGCAGCCCGCGAGCAACCTCCCCGGCCGCGCCGAGCGCCGCACCCCGGGCCCGGAGCCGCTCCTCCCCCCGGACGAACGCAGCCGGATCGACCTGCGCCTCCAGAAGGCCCTGAACACCTTCGACGACAACCCGACCCAGGCCCTGACAGAGGCCCAGGACGCCTTCGACGAAGCCACCGCCCAGCTCGTGAGCACCCTCGCGGAACGGCGTCGCGAACTGCACGCCGCATGGCAGGAGCAGGAGCGGGAACACGAAGAGGGCGAAGGCCGGAGCGAGGGTCAGGATCCGGAGGCGCGGGCGGCCGAACTCCGGCTCGCGCTGAGGCAGTACAGGGAGATCACACAGCGGTTGCTGCGCATCTAGGCGGCAGTCGTTCAGGCGTCGTAGCCGTACGAGGAATTCCGATTCCGACATTCCCATTTGATTGCATCAATTCAACCAAATGGGAAGAACAAGATAAATACACCTAGAAGCACTTTCGGCAGTAAAATGGACATCGGGTCGGCGCACTCCGACGTGCGGCCGCCCCTGAGGCCGACTCCGGCGTGTCCGCGCCGGAGTCGTTTGTCGCAGTCGTTCGGCTCGGCAGGAGGGAGACGGCATGATCCAGTCAGCCGACATCCGCGAGTGGCGCACCCATGACGTCGTCGACCCGAAGGGGCACAAGATCGGCGTGCTCGAAGCGGTCTACGTCGACACCGCCACCGACGAACCGTCCGTGGTCACCGTCCTGACCGGGCTGCCGACCCGACGGCGCCTGGTCTTCGTACCCCTCGACAAGGCACTCCTCGGGCCGGGCTACGTCAAGGTGTCCTACGACAGGAACCAGGTGCGCAAGGCCCCCTCGATCGGCACGGACGACGTCCTGCCCGCCGAGCAGGAACCCGGGATCTTCGAGTACTACGGCCTGGCCTATCAGCCCGGCGCGGGCGGCGAGCGGCAACTCGCACGCCGCTGATCGCCCGTCCGGCCCAAGGGAGGTGTTCGAGTCTTGGTGCTCTTCCTGCTGCTCGCGCTCGTCGCCGTGGTGCTGGGGATCATCGGTGCGGCAGCCGACGGTCTGGGCTATCTGCTGATCATCGGCATCGTGGTGCTCGTGGCCGACGTCGCCTTCGCCACCGTACGACTGTCCCGGCGCGCCCGGCGGCGTCCCCTGCGCTGACCGGGTCCCGGCCGAGCGCGAAGCACGTCAACGCCGCCATCCGTCGCGACGTCAGGCCGCTTCCTCCAGCACGTCCTCGGCGCCCCTGGGCCCGCCCGCGCTTCGGCGCACCGCCGTCCGTCCGGAGGCCATCACCAGCGCCGTGCCCAGCGCCAGACCGAGCGCGGGCAGCACGGGGAACCGGCCGTCGTAGGCGAACCCCCGCACGGCGAAGCGCGTCAGCGCGACGGTGCTCGCCGCCAGGCCGAGCCACAGCGGCCAGCGGCGGTGCGGGCCGGCGTCCGGCCGCCTCCACTCGTACAGGAGTGTCAGCGCCCGCTCCAGCGGCCGCAGTGCCGTGACCACGCCGGCCAGGATCAGGCCGAGCACCAGCAGCCACGGCACCCGCAGCCCCCACCAGGCCACCGAGCCGTACTCGGGCTGGGGCGCGAGCCCCGTCAGGTAGAAGGCGGCGGCCGCGACCAGCACCGGCACCATGTGCCACAGGTAGAGCGTCATGCTGGCGCCGCCCACCGCACGCGCCGACCGCCACACCCGCTCGCGGGCCAGCAGCCTGCGCAGAGCCGGTGCGGCGAGCAGGCACAGCCCGGCCTGGGCCACCACCCACGCCAGCATCGCGGCCGACGGCGGATCGGTGTTGCTGGGGGTCTGCCCCGTCACCAGGATCAGGCTGACCGGGAACGGCCCGAGCGTGATCAGCGCGGCGAAGGCGAGCCCGCCGCCCGCAGCCATCAGGGCCGGCCCGCGGCCCGTCGTCAGCAGTCCGTCCCGCCAGCCGAAGCCCAGCTGGTAGGCGACGCCCCACACGAGCACGTAGTTGAGGAGTCCGACGTACGACGTATGGGCACTCACCACCCGTACGTCGACCGCGAGCGCGACCACGCCCATCACCACGGGGACGGCGAGCCCCCAGCGGCGGTGTGCCGCGTGCAGCGCCGGGGTGAGGGCGCTGAGCAGCAGATACACCGGAAGGAACCAGAACTGCATCGCCAGCGCCCAGCCCACCAGCGCGAGGGTGTCCCGGTCCACGCCCACCGCCGTGCAGATCCCGACGGCGGAGAGCACCGACGCGCTGTAGGCGGCCGTCGGAAGCAGCAGCCGCCGCGCCCGTCCCGCCACCCATCCGGACGCCGTCCCGCCCGCCGCCCGGGTCCGCGCCCAGGAGCCGCCCGCCGCATGGCCCCCGGCCAGGAAGAACAGCGGCATGACCTGGAAGGCGAGGGTCAGCCACTGGGTCCAGGGAATCGTCGCCAGCAGCTCGGGGGCGGCGATCTCCCCGCCGGGCTCCCGGACCAGGGCGGTGATCAGCCAGTGGCCGAGCACCACCAGGACGATCGCCCACGCGCGCAGGAAGTCGACGTAGCGGTCTCTGCTCATGCGTCGTCATGCTGCCGCAGGGCCGGAGCGAGCGTGGCGGGAAGTCCGGGCCGCAACCGATTCGTGCCCTGTACGGGCGTGGACCTGCTCAAGCTCCACCTGGAGAACGGCCACTGAAGCTCCGACCGGAACTACTCCCCCGACCACTTCCGCAGCAGCGCCTCGCTTTCCGCACGGCGCGGGGTGCTGTCGTCGGCCTGCCCGCGCCGCCACGCGAGCAGGTCGCCGACGGACGCGCCGCCGTCGGCGAGGCGCTCCAGCACGACGGCCGAGAGTTCGCGCTCGACCTGGAGGTGGATCCCTCCGGAGACAGCGGGGAGAGCGCTCACCGCGACGGGCTCGGCCCCCACGTACACGGCGTCCTCGGTGATCCAGAACAGGCCGACCATGGCCATGGAGTTCCTCCGGCGGTTGCGCGATTCCCTGTGAGTGAACAGCTGTACGCCGCCCACGTGTTGGCCTGTGAGACGGGCGAGGCGGCCGCACGGTTCAGCCGCGCCGGGAAGTCGCCGGAAGGCGGAGGCGGCACACGCCCGGCCCGGCTGAAATCTGTTCACCGGAAACTCCCTCCTCATCTGTCACAGCCATGCCATACGCTGCTGACAGCAGCCGCGCCCCGCGCGTCACCGCAACTCGGCGGTCACGTCCGGGCGTTGCGCGGCGTTCTCAACTCCCGGCCATCCACCGGGTTTTCTTGTGGGGGTACATCACTGTGCGCAGGCGCAGCATTTCGACCGCGACAGCGCTCGCGGTTCTTTTCAGTTCGGCGGCGCTGAGCGCTGTCTCGGCCGGCCCGGCCTCGGCGGCCTCCGTCGCCATCGTCTCCAGCCCCGGCGGACTCGTCGTGGACGCCGCCCTCAAGCGTGTCTTCGTCGGTGACGGGGCCGACGGGCGGATCCAGGCCACCGACTACAACGGCAACCTCGTCGACCTGGCGGACGGCCTCGGCAGCGTCAACGACCTGGCGCTGTCGGACGACGGCACAACCCTGTACGCGGCCTCTTACGGCCGGGCCGAGATCGTCGCCCTCGACGCCGCGACCCTCGACATCCGGGCCGTCTACCCGGTCGGGACCGAGACGGGCCCGCAGCACCTCGCTTACGCCGGCGGCAAGGTGTGGTTCACCTACGGCGACTCGACGTCCGGGAATCTGGGCTCGGTCGACCCGCTCGCCAACCCGGCCGACGCGGTGCAGAGAGACCTGTTCCCGGCCGCGGCGCCGACCGCCCTGCAGGGTTGGGGTCTCCTCGACGCCGACCCAAGCACGCCAGGCCTGCTCGCAGTCGCAGCGAACAGCACGCCCGCGCGCTCGATGGCCGTCCTCGACATCACCGGGGCCGCGCCGCAGTTGGTCGCCCACAGCGACGCCTACAGCGTCGGCGACGTCGACCTCGTCCCGGGCACCGCCCAGGTGTTGCTCAACGCCACCGACCGGCTCGGCTACGCGGACGGCGCGTTCACCACGGCCGGCTCCTACCCGACCGTCGGCCAGCTGGCGGACGTCACCGCGGACGGTCTTGTCGCCCAGCGCACCGGCACCGACGTGGCGGTCTACCGCGCGAACGCCGCGAAGCCGCTGCGCACCTACACCACCGCACACGGCGTCAACGAGCTGGCCTGGGCCCCCGACTCCTCCCGGATCTTCGTGCTCGCGGCCCAGGACAGCGGCTACCAGCTGAAGGTCCTGACCGACCCCACGAAGAACGTCCCCACCGTCACCGTGAGCGCCCCCGCGTCCGCTCCCCGTGCCAAGAAGCTCACCGTCACCGGCAAGCTCTCGGCGACCGTGCCGCTGCCGGCCGGCGCCAAGCTGGCCGTCACGCGTACCGACCTGGACAGCCCGGGCGGCAAGGCGCTGCCCGCGGTCACGGTGAAGTCGGACGGCACCTACAGCTTCACCGACACCCCGCCGGCCGGCGGCACGGTCACGTACAAGGTCACCTATGCGGGCGACGCCGAGCACACTTCGGCCACGGCGTCCGACAAGGTCACGGTCTCCCGTGCGAAGCCGGCGCTGAGTCTGAACAAGAACGGCAAGGTCTACAACTACGGCACCGACGTCGCCTTCACCGCGCACCTCGGCTCGACGTACAAGAACCGCACGGTCGAGATCTGGGCGGACCCGTTCGGCAGCGACAAGCCCAACAAGCTGATGAAGACCGGCAAGGTCAACTCCAAGGGCGACATCGGCGCCTGGGTCGACATGACCCGCGACACGGTGATCACCGCGGTCTTCAAGGGCGACGCCCGCTACGCCCCCCGGACGGTGAAGGTCACGGCCTACGCACGGGTCAAGCTCTCCACCGCCGTCACCAAGCACTACAAGACCGGCAAGATCGGCTCGACGGCGTACTACTGGTTCCACAAGAACACCGACCCGGTGCTGACCACGACCATGACGTACTACCCGGGCCGCAGCCAGCGCCTCGAACTCGAGGTCTACTACCAGGGCTCCTGGTACAAGTCCGGCTCGGAGTACTTCGCCCTCGCCACGAACGGCAAGTCGGCGGTCAGCCTCGAGGCACCCGGCGAGTCCGGCATCCGGGCGCGCATGCGGTCGGCGTACATCAACAGCACGTCCGGCGACACCGTCAACTCGACGACGTACGGGTCCTGGAAGTACCTGTACTTCTCCAACTAGCCCGCCCGTAAAGGGATCTTGACGGCCCGGTTCCGGTCACGCGCGGGTGGCCGGGGCCGGGCCGACCAGTTCCGAAAGCACGTCCTCCATCGTGACGAAGCCGAGTACCGCGCCCTTCTCGCCGGTGACCGCGGCGAGGTGGCTGCCGTCGGCGCGCAGGGCGGTGAGGGTGTCGTCCAGCGGGGTGTCGATACGGACCCGGGTGACCGGGTGCAGGGCGGCGGGTGGGAAGGGGCGGTCGCGGTCGGCGACGCCCAGGGTGTCCTTGATGTGCAGGTAGCCGAGCAGGGTGCCGTTCTCGCCGGTGACCGGGAAGCGGGAGAAGCCGGCCTCGGCGGCCGCCCGTTCCAGCCGCGCAGGGGTCACCGTGTGGTCGACCGTGCGCATCTTCGGCACCGGCACGAGGATCTCGCCGACCGGGCGGGTGCCCAGCTCCAGCGCGTCGCGCAGCCGCTCGCCGTCGGCGGACGTGAGCAGTCCGGCCGCGCTGGAGTCGACCACCATGCGGGCGAGCTGGTCGTCGGTGAACACCGACTCCACCTCGTCCCTGGGCTCCACTCGCAACAGCTTCAGCAGCACGTTGGCGAAGGCGTTGATCCCGAAGACCGCCGGCTTCAGGGCCCTGGTGAGGGCCACCAGGGGCGGCCCGAGGAACAGCGCGGTGGGCACGGGGGCGGCGAGCGCGATGTTCTTCGGCACCATCTCGCCGATCAGCATGTGCAGATACGTCGCCACGGTCAGCGCGATGACGAAGGCGACCGGGTGCACCAGACCGTCCGGGATGTGCGCCGTCTCGAAGGCCGGCTCCAGCAGATGCGCGATCGCGGGCTCGGCGACCGCGCCGAGCACCAGCGAGGAGACGGTGATGCCCAGCTGGGCGGTGGCCATCATCGCGGAGATGTGCCGCAGCCCCCACAGGGTCATCCGGGCCCGCTTGTCGCCCTCCTGCGCGCGGGGTTCGATCTGACTGCGGCGCACCGAGATCAGCGCGAACTCCGCGCCCACGAAGAACGCGTTGGTCAGCAGGGTCAGGGCGCCGATGGCGAGCTGGACGACGGTCATCGGGCTTCCTCCGTGATCCGCTGCGGCGCGGCGGCCTGTTCGGTGATGCGGACCCGGTCGGCACGATGGTGCTCGACGTCCAGCACGGTCAGCCGCCAGCCGTCGAGGTCGACGGTGTCTCCCTCGGCGGGGATGCGGGCCAGCCGGGTGGCGACGAGTCCGGCGACGGTCTCGTAGGGCCCCTCGGGCGCCGTCAGTCCCATGCCGGTCAGCTCGTCGATCCGTACGCTGCCGTCCGCCTCCCACACGGCGCGGCCGTCCTCGGTGGCGGTGGCGGGCAACAGGTCGGGCGCCTCGATCGGGTCGTGCTCGTCACGGACCTCGCCCACGACCTCCTCGACGATGTCCTCCACCGTCGCCACCCCCGCCGTACCGCCGTACTCGTCGATGACGACGGCCATCGTGCGGCTCTCGCGCAGCCGCTCCAGGAGCCGGTCGGCGGCCAGGCTGTCGGGCACCAGGAGCGCGGCGGTGGCCAGCTCGGTGACCGGTGTGACAGCTCGCTCGGCAGGCTCCAGGGCCAGTACGTCACGGATGTGGACGGTGCCGACGACGTCGTCGAGGCTGCCGGCGTAGACCGGGAAGCGGGACAGCCCGGTGGCGTGGGTGAGGTTGGCGGCGTCGGCGGCCGTCGCGTGCGCTTCGAGCGCCTTGACGTCGACGCGCGGGGTCATCACGTTCTCCGCCGTCAGTTCGCCCAGGTGCAGGGTGCGTACGAAGAGTTCGGCGGAGTCCGCCTCCAGCGCGCCCTCGGCGGCCGAGTGCTGGGCGAGCGCGACCAGTTCCTCGGGGCCCCGGGCAAAGGCCAGCTCCTCGGCGGGTTCCAGGCCCATCCGGCGTACGAAACGGTTCGCGGTGTTGTTCAGGTGACGGATGAACGGCCCGAACGCGGCGGTGAACCCTCGCTGCGGGCCCGCCACGACCTTCGCGACGGCCAGCGGACGTGAGATGGCCCAGTTCTTCGGTACCAGCTCGCCCACCACCATCAGCACGACGGTGGAGACGACCACACCCAGCGCGGTCGCCACGGAGGAGGCCGCGCCACCCAGGCCTGCCGCCTCCAGCGGACCGCGCAGCAGCGTGGCGAACGACGGCTCGGCGAGCATGCCGATCACCAGTGAGGTGACGGTGATGCCGAGCTGGGCGCCGGACAGCTGGAGGGTCAGGCGGCGCACCGCCTTCAGCACGCCTTCCGCGCCGCGCTCGCCCGCCTCGGCGGCGCGCTCCAGATCACCGCGCTCGACGGTGGTGAGGGAGAACTCGGCCGCCACGAACAGCGCGCAGGCCAGCGTGAGCAGCAGGGCGAGCAGCAACAACAGGATCTCGGTCACCGTGCCACCCCCGATCCCTCACGCAGGCGTGGCGGGCGGGATGTGGCACGGCTGGTACTGGGAGGTTCACCCATCGCGGAACCGTCGCTCCTCGGTCGTACTCGTGGTCGTAGGTCCCGTCCAGTGTAAAGGGATCGCAAAGTTGTCCGACACCCCGGCCCCGTCGGCGACCGGCACCCCGGCAGGAACGTTGGAGCCCGAGGGAGTCAATATCTATGGCCGCAAAGTGAGAAATTGACGCGAGGTGCGATGAGGGTTTTTCGATCGACCGGCGGAAAAGATTTACCTATCACACATACCCGGTGGCAGCGTGCTACTGTTGATCTCAGTTGCAGTTGTGGTCCCCAGAAAATCCTGAGGGTAATCATCACGGCGACACGGAGTGCGCACAGCGTGCAGTCCGAGCACCGCCCCGAAGGAGATTTCGACATGGCTGCCGGTACCGTGAAGTGGTTCAACGCGGAAAAGGGCTTCGGCTTCATCGAGCAGGACGGCGGCGGCGCCGACGTCTTCGCCCACTACTCGAACATTGCCGCCCAGGGCTTCCGCGAGCTGCAGGAGGGCCAGAAGGTGACCTTCGACATCGCGCAGGGCCAGAAGGGCCCGACGGCCGAGAACATCGTTCCCGCCTGACGCTGACGTTTACTTCGCAGCTGGGGCCCGCACCTTGGGGTGCGGGCCCCAGCTCGCTGCGTTCACGGGGCGGGCTCGCTCCGGATGCGCACCGGACAACAAGACGGACAGAAGCCGGATTTCGATCCGGCTGTCGGACCGGCTTGAAATCCACCAGGCCCGGCCACACCTCATACTCAGCCTCACCACCAGGATCGCGCTGTTCAATTCGGCGCCGCATTCGGTGAGTACTTACTGCAGACCGATTTCGGTCTCGCATTGTCTTCGGCTCGTTCTTGCGATTCTCTGCGCTGCTCATTCGCTGCGGGAATTCCTTGATACGCGCCATATCAAGGAAGGTTTCGCATTGAATCGCGACCGCACACGTACCCGCACGAATGATCGCTTCGCGCGCACACGCTCCGGCGGCTCCGGCTCCGGGGGATACGGCTCCGGCTCAGGAGGCTCCGGCTCCGGAAGGAGTGGCGGCGGCCGCTCCGGTGCTCCCAGCCGCGGCGGAAGCTACGGGCGCCGCCCGGCCGCGCTGCAGGGCGAGTTCGCACTGCCGAAGACGATCACACCCGCTCTCCCCGCCGCCGAGTCGTTCGCCGATCTCGACATGCCGGCTCCGTTGCTGGCCGCGCTCGGCCACGAAGGCGTGAGCGCGCCCTTCCCGATCCAGGCGGCGACGCTGCCGAACTCCCTCGCGGGCCGTGACGTACTCGGCCGTGGCCGCACCGGTTCGGGCAAGACCCTCGCCTTCGGGCTCGCGCTGCTGGCCCGTACGGCCGGTCAGCGTGCCGAGCCGCGCCAGCCGCTGGCTCTCGTCCTCGTGCCCACCCGCGAGCTCGCCCAGCAGGTCACCGACGCACTCACCCCGTACGCCCGCGCCGTGCGGCTGCGGCTGACCACCGTGGTCGGCGGGATGTCGCTCGGCAGGCAGGCCGGTGCGCTGCGCACCGGGGCAGAGGTCGTCGTCGCGACCCCGGGCCGGCTCAAGGACCTCATCGACCGTGGCGACTGCCGGCTGAACCAGGTCGCCATCACCGTCCTCGACGAGGCCGACCAGATGGCCGACATGGGCTTCATGCCCCAGGTCACCGCGCTGCTCGACCAGGTGCGTCCCGAGGGCCAGCGGATGCTCTTCTCGGCCACCCTGGACCGCAACGTCGACCTGCTGGTCCGGCGCTACCTGACCGACCCGGTGGTGCACTCCGTCGACCCGTCCGCAGGCGCGGTCACCACGATGGAGCACCACGTCCTGCACGTGCACGGCGCGGACAAGAACCGCATGACCACCGAGATCGCCGCGCGCGAGGGCCGGGTGCTGATGTTCCTGGACACCAAGCACGCGGTGGACCGGCTGACCGAGCACCTGCTGAGCAGTGGTGTCCGTGCCGCGGCCCTGCACGGCGGCAAGTCCCAGCCGCAGCGCACCCGGACCCTTGACCAGTTCAAGACCGGGCATGTGACGGTGCTGGTGGCGACCAACGTCGCGGCGCGCGGGATCCATGTCGACAACCTCGACCTCGTCGTCAACGTGGATCCGCCCACCGACCCCAAGGACTACCTGCACCGCGGCGGTCGTACGGCCCGCGCGGGCGAGTCCGGCAGCGTCGTCACGCTGGTGACGCCCAACCAGCGCCGCGAGATGACCCGGCTGATGGCCGCCGCCGGCATCACCCCGCAGAACACGCAAGTACGCTCGGGCGAGGCTGAGTTGAGCCGTATCACGGGCGCCCAGGCCCCCTCGGGCATCCCGGTCGTCATCAGGGCGCCGGTCGTCGAGCGGCCCCGGCGCGGTGGCTCCTCCTCGTCGTCCTCGTCGTCCCGCGGTCGTCGCGGCCGCACCGGACAGCGGCGGCCCGCCGCCAACCCGGCGGCCTAGCGGCACCGGTGGACCGCTCCACCCACCCCGGCCCCGGCCCCGGCCCCGGCCAGCCGCTCGTCCCCTTTATCCCCCTCGTTCTCCCCCTCCCATGTGAGGCATCATGCGCTGTGTCATCGCCCGCTTCCCGTTCGACCTCACCAAGAGCGGGGTTCTGGAAACGATGAAGGGCGTCAAGCCCGAGCCGATCACGGGTGAGTCCGTGATCATCGGCCGCTGCCACTACCCCGCCAAGCAGGTGGGCGAAGTCATCACCCGGCAGGACCGCCGCGACTTCACCAGCGGCGAGGTCACCCGGGCCATGGCCCGCCTCGGCTTCACCTGCCGCGGTGGCCAGGAGGCGGTCGCGCCCGCCGCCCCCGCCCCGCGCCCCCTGACTCCGCTCCAGAACGCGTCGGCGCTGCTCGGCAGCCCGGCTTCCCTGGAAGTCTGAGCGAGGGCGGGAGCAAAACCCGCCACCCGTCACCCGCCACACCAGTTCAGCCAGCTGTACAGCGATACAGCGATGAGGGCCCTGCCGACGCGCGTCGGCAGGGCCCTCATCGCGTTTGATCACGTTCCAGCGGGTTCTCAAGGGGTCTCAACGGTCCTCAACGGTCGAAGTAGCAGAATATTGACCTCCACGGCGCGCCGAAATCTACGCTCGCCAGAGTAGACATTGACTCGCGGTGTGGCTAAGGTTTCTCTCGTAGCCGCGGTCGAGCGAGACCCGGCAGGCACGAACGACAGACCGACCCAGAGGAAGGACGGAGGAGCAGACGCCATCTGGATCGCCCGGACCGCGATGTATCCGGTCCGGGTACCGCAAGACCCCTGGATTGGAAGGTGGTCCCCGGTCACGCATCCGCGATCCCCGCAACCCGGTGCTTCTCTCAGGCCGGGCAGCGGAAACAGAAGGTCGGCGCAGCGGTAAGGCCGACCGATGGTGTTGAATTTCCTTCGGGGCCCTGGTGCCGTACGGCACCAGGGCCCCTCGACGCGTTGCACATCGAGGTGAAATGACAGCAGATACTCCGCTCGGTGGCCGTCTGGACGACGACGACTACCCCGCATACACGATGGGCCGGGCCGCCGAGATGCTCGGCACCACCCCGGGCTTCCTCCGTGCCATCGGCGAGGCCCGTCTGATCACTCCGCTCCGTTCGGAGGGCGGGCACCGGCGGTACTCCCGCTACCAGCTGCGGATCGCCGCCCGCGCCCGCGAGCTGGTCGACAAGGGCACCCCGGTCGAGGCCGCCTGCCGCATCGTCATCCTCGAGGACCAGCTCGAGGAGGCTCAGCGCATCAACGCCGAGTACCGCCGCGCCACGAAGGAAACGACTGACAGATCCAGCTGACCGAGTCAGCTGTCGAGGTCGTCCGCGTAGTGCCGGAACCCGTGCCTCTCCCGGTGGATGCCCCACAGGGTGTCGGCGAGCGCCGCGGGGTCCTTTCTGTCGTGGCCCTGGATGATGGCGCCCGGGATGATGAGCTGCGCGACGTGAATTCCGTCGGCGGCGAGCGTGTCGTGCAGCAGGTGGCCGTAGGCGCTCTCGGCGGCGAAGGCGATGGAGGTGCCGGCCCGGTCGGGGTGGGGAACGACGGCGGTACCCCCGTTCACGAAGAGGATGGTGCCGCGCCCCAACGACCGCATCGAGGGCAGCGCCTCGCGGACGGCGGTGGCGGCCCCGTACAGGGAGAACTCGATCGGGCCCACGAGGTCGGCGGGGGCGGTTTCCAGTACCGGCCGCATGAAGTCCCGGTGCGGGATCGGGCTGTACTGCAGTACCTCGATCGGACCGAGCGTCTCGGCCGCGGCGGCCAGCGCCGCCTCCAGGGCTTTTGGATCGCGTACGTCGGCGGCGAAGCCGCGCGCTGTGACGCCGGCGTCGGCCAGGCCCGCGGCGAGGGCTTCGGCGCGTTCACGGTTGCGCGAGACGAGGGCGACGTCGTGGCCCTCCCGGCCGAACCGCCGCGCGACGGCGGCGCCCAGACCGGGTCCCGCTCCGATGATGGCGATGGTGGTCATGAGTGAGGCTTCCTTGGGTCGCGAAGGTGGCGGAGGTCGAGGAGTGGCGGAGCGGACGCGGGGTGATCAAGCGGTGGAAGGACGGGGGGCCGGAGCGGACGCGGGGGCTCCCGCGCGGGAGGGGGTCCTCCATGAGCATCCCGACTGCGGGCCGGACGCGCATCCCCGCAGAGCCGAGGACAGTCCATGATTCTTTCGACGGGGTCGGAACCAGGGTCGAAATCACGGTCAACGGAGCGCAGATGACAACAGCGGACAGTGTCGAGGTGAAGCCGGTCGCGGGGCTGATCGGCGCGGAGATCACGGGCGTCGATCTGGCGGACGGCTCACTGGACGACGAGGTGGTCGCGGTGATCCGGGCGGCGGTGCTGCGCTGGAAGGTGGTGTTCTTCCGGGACCAGCGGCTGGACCACGCGGCGCACCTCGCTTTCGCGCGGCGGTTCGGTGAGCCGGTGACGCTGGGCAAGCGCGGGAGCGCGTCGCCGGAGGGGTTCCCCCAGGTCGAGACGACGGCCGACCGGCTGGAGCTGGGCGGACGGTACGGCATGCACCACGCCGAGTGGCTGGAGCGGCGCCGGCACACCCTGCTGAGGGGCTGGCACTGCGACCACGGCGCCCGGATCGACCCGCCGGCGGCGACCATCCTGCGCGCCGAGACCGTACCCCCGTACGGCGGTGACACCACGTGGTCCAACCTGGCGGCGGCGTACGCGGGACTGTCGGAGCCGGTGCGGAACTTCGTGGACGGGCTGCGCGCCGAGCACCGGCTCGGGGTCGGATACCAGCCGCGGCCCGGCGACGACGCGTACGCACGTCATCTGCTGGACCGGCAGGTCGCCTCCAGCCACCCGCTGGTCCGGGTGCACCCGGAGACGGGGGAGCGGGTGCTGTCCGTCAACGGCTACTACGTGGAGCAGATCCAGGACGTGTCCCGCGCGGAGAGCCGGCTGCTCCTGGAGATGCTGCTCGAACAGGCGACCAGGCCCGAGTACACCGTCCGCTTCCGGTGGGAGCCGGGCAGCGTGGCCTTCTGGGACAACCGCGCCACCATCCACCTGGCCCCGAACGACCTGGCCCATCTCGACTTCCCGCGCGTCATGCACCGGGTCATGCTCACCGGTGACATCCCCGTCGGCGTGGACGGCAGGCCTTCCGAGGCGATCGTGGGGACGGAGCCGGGCCGCTGGTGACCTCAGGCGGCAGGCAGTGAGGCCAGCCAGTCGATGAGGAGCCGGTTGGTCTCGTCGGGGCGTTCCTGCTGGAGCCAGTGGCCGCAGCCATCGAGGATGTCGGAGGAGAACAGGCCCGGAAGGGTGGCGGGGTAGGCCTTGATCGCGTCGGCCCTCCAGGTGGTGGAGGCGTCCAGGCCGCCGCCGATGAACAGGGCGGGCTGGGTGATCGGGGCGCCGTCGAAGTCGGCGAGGTCCTCCCAGTCTCGGTCCATGTTCCGGTAGCGGTGCAGCGCTCCGCTCAGGCCGGTTCGCTCGAACTCCCCGGCGTAGAAGTCGAGATCGTCCTCGCCGAGCCAGCCGGGCAGCCGTCCGTCGGCGGGAAACCGGTCGCGCAGTTCCCCGCCCCGGCCGACGAAGTGCAGGTCGGGCGCGCCGGGTTCGGGCATCGTGTCGGCGGACAGGCCGGCGTAGAAGCTCGCGAGCCAGCCGCGTACGTCGGGCTCGATCTCGGCCTCGGCGCGACCGGGCTGCTGGAAGTAGGAGACGTAGAACTCCTCGTCCCCGCCGCCCATACCCGCGAAGATCTCGGTGGGCCGGGGGCCGCCGCGCGGCGCGTACGGAACGCTCAGCAGCCCCACCGCACGGAAGACATCCGGCCTGACCAGCGCGGAGTTGGCGGCGATGGGCGATCCCCAGTCGTGACCGACGATCACCGCCGACCGCTCGCCCAGGGCGTGCACCACCGCCGCGTTGTCCTCCACCAGTTCGAGCATGCGGTACGCCTCCGTGGCGGCGGGCCTGGAGGAACGGCCGTAACCCCGGACGTCGATGGCGACCGCCCGGTACCCGGCCGTCGCCAGCGCCGGGAGCTGGTGGCGCCAGGAGTACCAGGACTCCGGGAAGCCGTGCACGAGCAGCACCAGGGGGCCCGTGCCCTGCTCCACCAGGTGGATCCGGCCCGCGGGGGCGGGGACCAGCCGGTGCGTAACGTCCATGACCGGATGCGACATCTGTCCTCCAGGGTCCAGGGGGCTCGGTCTGCGGCTCAGGGTCTCCGTCTGCGATTCGATCATGCGGAACAGGGCAGGCTCGCGGCGAGTGTTGTTGCCGTTTCGGCAAACGGTTCGGTCAGTCCCCGGCGCAGAGGGCCGTGTGGAGAACGGCGTCCCTCGCGATTCGCCTCGACACCGTGACCGGTGAAGGTGACGGGACTGTCCGGCAGGTTGCCCGACCGCTCCGCGAGGCGGGCAGCCGGCTCCCCGTATCGTGACGCGTATGCAGTCCTACACAATCGGCCAGGCCGCCCGGCTGCTCGGCGTGAGCCCGGACACCGCCCGGCGGTGGGCGGACGCCGGGCGGGTTGCCACCCACCGGGACGACGGCGGGCGGCGGCTCATCGACGGCCGGGATCTGGCCGCGTTCTCCGTGGAGCTTGCGAAGACCGGCGGTGAGGAGGACGTCTCCTCCTACACCTCCGTCCGTAACGCGTTCGCGGGCATCGTCACCGCCGTCAAGCTCGGTGACGTCGCCGCCCAGGTGGAGATCCAGGCCGGGCCGCACCGGCTGGTCTCCCTCCTCACCCGGGAGGCTGTCGAGGAACTGGGCCTGGAGGTCGGCATGGAGGCCACCGCGAGGGTGAAGTCGACCAACGTGCACATCGACCGCGCTTAGGGCGCGCCTCCGCCAGATCCCTGTCAGGCCGCTGTCCGGTCACTGCCAGACCGACGCTCAGGTCGCTGTCCGGTCGCCGTCAGACCGACGTCGACGTCGAGTACGAGTGCGCCCCCGTGCCCGCCAGTGCACCCCCGTCGACGATCAGGTACTCGTCCCGGATCGGCGTGCCGTCGAACCACGACTCCAGGATCTCCCGGGTGCCCGCCGCGTAACGGGCCTGCGCGGAGAGCGAGGAACCGGAGATGTGCGGGGTCATGCCGTGGTGCGGCATGGTGCGCCAGGGGTGGTCCGCAGGGGCGGGCTGCGGATACCAGACGTCACCCGCGTAGCCCGCCAACTGCCCGCTCCGCAGGGCGCGTTCGACCGCGTCCCGGTCCACGATCTTCGCCCTGGCCGTGTTGATCAGATACGCGCCGCGCTTCATCGCACCGAGCAGCTCGTCCCCGAACAGCCCCTCCGTCTCCGGGTGCAGCGGCGCGTTGATGGTGATGACGTCGCAGTGCGGGGCCATGTCCTGGGAGCTCTCGTGCCAGGTCAGGCCCAGCTCCTCCTCGGTCTCGCGCGGCAGCCGGTAGCGGTCGGTGTAGTGCAGCTTCACGTCGAAGGGCGCCAGGCGGCGCAGCACCGCGAGCCCGATCCGCCCGGCGGCGACCGTGCCGACGTGCATGCCTTCGAGGTCGTACGACCGTGCCACGCAGTCGGCGATGTTCCAGCCGCCGTCCAGGACCACCTGGTGGGAGGGGAGGTAGTTCCGTACGAGCGAGAGCGTCATCATCACCACGTGCTCGGCGACACTGATGCTGTTGCAGTACGTCACCTCGGCGACCGTCACGCCGCGCGCGATCGCCGCGTCGAGGTCGACATGGTCGGAGCCGATGCCCGCCGTGACCGCCAGCTTCAGGTTCTTGGCGGCGGCGATGCGCTCGGGGGTCAGATACGCCGGCCAGAACGGCTGTGAGATCACGATGTCCGCGTCGGGCAGCTCACGGTCGAAGACCGAACCGTCGCCGTCCTTGTCGGAGGTGACGACGAGGGTGTGGCCGCGTTCCTCCAGGAAGCGGCGCAGGCCCAGCTCGCCGGTCACGCTGCCCAGCAGGTGACCGGGGGTGAAGTCGGTCGCCTTCGGGGTGGGCGTGGTCTGGCCGCCCGGGTAGTGGTCGATGACGGGCAGATCGTCCCGGGCGTACGTCTTCGGGTATCCGTCGGTCGGGTCGTCGTACAGGACGCAGAGCACCTTGGCCATGTCGCGGCTCTCCTCAACTCCGTTGTGGGCAGGTGCTCTTCACCATCCTCGGGGTCGATTCCGCAGGTCAAAGCGAACGTTGCTATGCCGGGATAGACGGCGGCTATCTCACCGCCGTACCTCCGGGCAGCGGCCGCGTCGCCGCAGTACGACCGGGCAGCGGCCGCGTCACCGCCGTACGACAAGGCAGCCGCCGCCTCACTCCCGTACCTCCAGGTAGGTGTGGAGCAGCGCGTCCAGGGCGTCGCGCACCCCCGCCTCGCGCGCCACCTTCAGCAGCGCCTGAGCGAGCACTGACTGCGGATCCCCCTCGGCCACCACGAGCCCCACCCGCGGTCCGTGCGCCGGACCCTTCAGCGGCACCACCCGCATCCCCTCCGGTACGCCGAACATGTGCAGCCAGGCGTGCGAGATCACGCTGGACCAGCGGCCGCCGGGCAGATGCGCGTACAGCCCGGCCACGCTGTCCGACTCGATCGCGGGCGCGGCCTCGGCGCCGTCTGCGGCGAAGCACTCGTCGATGATCCGGCGGTTGCGCATCCGGGGGCTCAGCAGGCACAGCGGCAGCGCCGCCGCGTCCGCCCAGCGCGCCGTCGAAGCGGCGGCCAGCGGGCCGTCCACGGGAGTGAGGAGCACGTACCGCTCCTCGTACAGCGGAAACCGTCGTACGTGCCGCAGCTCGTCGTCGTCCAGATACGTCATCGCCGCGTCCAGCTCGAACTCGGCGAAACCGTGGGTGATCTCGGCGGACGACAGCGACTCCAGGCTGACCCTGGCCTGCGGATGGCGCTCGCAGAACGGGTTGGTGAGGAGGGAGGCGGCGGGCAGCGCGGTGGGGACGATGCCCAGGCGCAGGGTGCCGGTCAGGCCGCCGCGCAGCGCCGACAGCTCCTGGCGCAGGGCGTCCCGCTCGGCGAGGATGCGGTGCGCCCAGGCGAGCACGACCTCGCCCTCCGGGGTCAGCCCCTCGTACCGCCGGGCCCGCCGCACGATCGGCACGTCCAGCTCGTGCTCCAGGCGCCGGATCGCCGCGGACAGCGAGGGCTGCGACACGAAACAGGCGGCCGCCGCCCGCGCGAAATGCCGCTCCCGGGCGAGCGCGACCAGGTACTCCAGCTGACGCAGCAGCATCAGTCACCTCCTCGACGACGGTACCCGCACGACAGCCGCCCGGTATGAACGCACATACAAGGGCTACCGGCTGATCACACGGCTCATGCAAAGTGACAGGAGACTTACGGCTCGCATATGCGGAAGTATGATCCGCCTATACCTGCCCGAGGGAGTAGTCCTGTGATCACCCGTTCCGTACGCCTCGCCGGAGGCACCGCCGCCGCACTCCTGGCGCTCAGCGCCTGCTCCTCCTCCGAGTCCGACTCCGCCTCCTCATCGGAGCTTTCCGGCACGGTGACCGTCTTCGCGGCGGCCTCGCTCCAGGAGAGCTTCACGACGCTGGGCAAGGACTTCGAGAAGGCCCATCCCGGCACGAAGGTGACGTTCAGTTTCGGCGGCAGTGACACGCTCGCCGCGAGCATCACCGGGGGTGCCCCGGCGGACGTGTTCGCCTCCGCGAGCCCCAAGACGATGGCGATCGTGACGGACGCTAAGGACGCGTCCGGCACCCCCGCCACCTTCGCGCGCAACCAGCTGGAGATCGCGACCCTGCCGGGCAACCCCGACAAGATCGCCTCCCTGAAGGACCTCACCAGGTCCGGCCTCAAGGTCGTGCTCTGCGACGAGACCGTGCCGTGCGGCGCCGCCGCGCAGAAGGCGCTGGACGCGAGCGGCCTCAAGCTCACCCCGGTCTCCTACGAGCAGGACGTCAAGAGCGCCCTGACGAAGGTGGAGCTGAAGGAGGCCGACGCCGCCGTCGTCTACAAGACCGATGTGAACGCGGCGGGTGACAAGGTGGACGGCGTGGACTTCCCCGAGTCGGCCGAGGCCGTCAACGACTACCCGATCACCCTGCTCAAGGACGCGCCCAACGCCGCAGCGGCGAAGGCGTTCATCGCGCTGGTCCAGTCCGCCGAGGGTCAGAAGGTGCTGACGACCGCCGGGTTCCTGAAGCCGTGACCGAGCCCGCCCCCGACAAGCCCGACGCCCCGAACGACGCCGTGACCGATACCGCGGCCGATACCGCGGCCGAGAACGGGACCGACACCGTGACCGGTGGGCCGCGGCGCCGGCGTGTCCGGGGCGGGGTGCCGGGCAAGCGGGGCAGCGTACCCGGCAAGCGGGGCGGCGTACCCGGCATCCGGGGCGGCGTTCCGCTTCCCCTCCTGCTGCCCGCGCTCGTGGGACTGGCCTTCCTGCTCCTCCCTCTGGTCGCCCTGCTCGTCCGGGCTCCCTGGCGCAGCCTCCCGGACCAGCTGGCCAGTACGGCGGTCTGGCAGGCCCTTCAGCTGTCGCTGCTCACGGCGACGGCGGCCACCGCGGTGAGCCTGGTCCTCGGCGTACCCCTCGCCTGGCTGCTGGCCCGCACGGACTTCCCGGGACGCGGCTTCGTACGCGCCCTGGTCACCCTGCCCCTCGTGCTGCCCCCGGTGGTCGGCGGTGTCGCGCTGCTCCTTGCCCTCGGCCGCAACGGTGTCGTCGGGCAGTGGCTGGACTCGGCCTTCGGGATCACGCTGCCGTTCACCACGGCGGGGGTGGTGGTCGCCGAGGCGTTCGTGGCGATGCCCTTCCTGGTCATCAGCGTGGAAGGCACGCTCCGGGCCGCCGATCCACGCTACGAGGAGGCAGCGACGACTCTGGGCGCCTCCCGCTTCACCGCGTTCCGCCGGGTCACCCTGCCGCTGATCGCCCCCGGCGTCGCGGCGGGCTCCGTACTGGCCTGGGCCCGTGCGCTCGGCGAGTTCGGCGCGACGATCACGTTCGCCGGCAACTTCCCCGGCCGTACGCAGACCATGCCGCTGGCGGTGTACCTCGCCCTCCAGAACGACCCGGCCGCCGCGATCGCCCTGAGCCTGGTGCTGCTCGCCGTATCGATCGCGGTACTGGCGTGCCTGCGGGACCGCTGGATGACGGGAGTGTCATGACGACCGACGCAACGATCGCGCCACTGACGACGTACCCCCGGAACGCCGGACGACGTGGATGTCATGCACGCTACTGACGTACCCACGGAACCGCCGCACGACAGGACTGTCATGACGACCGACACATCGATCGCGCCACTGACGCACCCGCGGAACCGCCGCACGACAGGACTGTCATGACGACCGACGCAACGATCGCGTCCGGCAAGGGCCTCGACACGCGCCTCGTCGTCGACCGCGGCTCCTTCCACCTCGACGTCACCCTCACCGCCGCCCCCGGCGACGTTGTCGCGCTCCTCGGCCCGAACGGTGCCGGCAAGACCACCGCGCTACGCGCCCTCGCCGGACTCACCCCGCTCTCCACGGGCGGCCATCTCCGCCTGGACGGGAGCGACTTGGACGGTACGCCGCCCGAGTCCCGTCCCGTAGGCGTCGTCTTCCAGGACTATCTGCTCTTCCCGCACCTCACCGCACTGGACAACGTCGCCTTCGGACCGCGCTGTCAGGGCGTGCCCAAGGCGGAGGCCCGCGCGCAGGCCGCCGGCTGGCTGGACCGGATGGGGCTGGCCGAGCACGCGGGTGCCAAGCCCCGTCGGCTGTCCGGCGGTCAGGCCCAGCGCGTCGCCCTCGCCCGCGCGCTGGCCACCCATCCCCGGCTGCTCCTGCTCGACGAGCCGCTCGCCGCCCTCGACGCCCGCACCCGCCTCGACGTACGGGCCCAACTCCGGCGCCATCTCGCCGACTTCGAGGCCGTGGCCATCCTGGTGACGCACGATCCGCTGGACGCGATGGTGCTGGCGGACCGGCTGGTGGTCATCGAGGACGGCCGCGCGGTCCAGGACGGAACCCCGTCGGACATCGCGCGCCATCCGCGTACCGACTACATCGCCCAGCTCGTCGGCCTCAACCTCTACCGGGGCCGGGCGGACGGCCACACGGTACGGCTGGACGCGGGTCCGGCGATCACGACGACCGAGGACCTCACCGGCCCCGTCTTCGTGGCCTTCCCGCCGAGCGCCGTCACCCTCCACCGCGGCCGCCCCACCGGCTCCAGCGCACGCAACCTGTGGAGTTGCGAGGTCGGCGGCCTGGAAACGCACGGCGACCAGATCCGCGCGGACCTCACCGGCGAACTCCCGCTGGCCGCCGACCTCACCACCGTCGCCGCCACCGAACTCGATCTGCGTCCGGGCGCGCCGGTCTGGGCGACGGTGAAAGCGACGCAGACGCACGCGTATCCGGCGTGAGCCGCCGGGACCATCCCCCTCAAGGCCCGCGGTCCGCTACAAGTGACCCTGTGACATCGACCCCTCGCGATTCCGAGACCTCCACCTCCGAGACACCCATCTCCCAGGCGCCCATCTCCGAGACCCCCACCTCCGACACCCCGGCCCTGGCCACCGCGCTGGGCATGCAACGGCACCCGGAGGGCGGCTGGTTCGTCGAAACATGGCGGTCGCCGCAGGCCTTCCGCCCCGACGGCTACCCCGGCCCCCGCGCAGCGGCCACCGCGATCCACTTCCTGCTCGGCCCCGGCGACACCTCCGCCTGGCACACGGTCCGCTCCGACGAACTCTGGCTCTGGCACCGCGGCGGCCCGCTGGAACTCCTCCTCGGCGGCGACGCCGACCAGCCGGACAAGGCCCCTGAGGTCATCCGCCTCGGCCCCGCGGTGGAGAACGGCGAACGCCCACAGGCTCTCGTACCCGGCGGCATCTGGCAGTCCGCCCGCCCGGCAACCGACCAGGAGGTCCTGGTCAGCTGCATCGTCGCCCCCGGCTTCGACTACGAGGACTTCCGAATCATCGACTCCCAGGACTGAGCCCCTGGCTCCGTCAGACGCGCGTCATCCTGCGTCGCTGGTGTCCGCCGGCCACCCTGGGGCGCGCAGTGCCGTCTCGATCCGCGTAAGCCAGTGCTCGACGGTCCGAGGGTGAGCAACCCGCTTCCCGCGCCCGCGAGTTCACCGGCCGCCGGAAGGAGCCGGGCGTGGCTGCGCTCCAGGGCCGCCCGGTCGTCCAGTGCGAGGGCGGCGGTGGCCTCCAGACAGCACAGGGCCTCATACAACAGGTCGTGGGGCGGCTCAGGCACGGCACGCAGCGCGACGGCCGCCTCCGCACGGCGGCCCGCCTCCAGGAGGACCAGCGGTTCGGCCCAGGGGCGGTACGGTCCCCAGTCCGCGTGCGGGTCCACGCCGCTCGGTCCCCAGTCCGCGTGCGGATCCGCGTCGCTCGGCGGCATCCCGAGGCTCAGCAGGGCCAGGGGGAGCAGCCCTCGCTCAAGGCCGGGCATCCCGGCGCCGTTCAGCCGCGCGGCGGCGGCCCGGTACGCGGTCTCCGCCCCCTCCCGGTGCTCCGAGGCCGCCAGCCGCAGCGCCGCGTACCACTCGGTGAACACCCCGACCAGCGGCAGTTCATGACGCTCCGCCAGGCGGTCGGCCGCGGCGGCGTGTTCGTCCGCCGTACGGAAGTCGGCGAGGGCACTGCGGGACTGGATCCGGATGAGATGACCGAGGACCTCGAAGGTCGTCAGGCCGTGCCGCGCGGACACGGCGATCAGCTCCGCGCCGATCCGGTCCCGCCGCGCGGCGAGACCGGCCCGGGTACAGGACTGCATGAACGTGCCGTTCAGAGCGAACACAAGCAGCGCCGGGTCGTCGATACTGCGGGCGATCGCCTCCGCCTCGCGGGCGGCCTCCGGTCCGCGGGGCGCGTGCGTGCCTCGCGACTCCAGCGCGATCGTGGCCAGCAGGCGGCAGCGCGCCCCCGTCGTACGCCGGGCCCGGGCCCGTCGCGGTGACCCATCTCGCCTCGCTCGACGTGCTGCCCACCCTGGACATGTGGGACGTGCTGCACGGCACGACCGCCGCGGTCGCCTTCCACCTGTACCTGATGGCGCAGCCGCCGGGTCTGCCGGAGCAACTGATCGGCGCGGCCCCGGACGCGTTCTTCGGTCACTTCCTCGACCAGTGGACGCGGAACCCGGAGTCGGCGGCCATCCCGGAGAACTTCCGCGCCGCCTACCTGCAGGCGTCCCGCGAGGCGGTGCCGTCGATCGTCGCCGACTACCGCGCCTCCGCCGGTATCGACGTCGTGCACGACTTGGCCGACCGCGAGTCCGGCAACCGGCTGCGGATGCTGTCACCGTCCTGCAGCAGGACTGGGGCGCGGCCCTCGGTTTCGACGCCGCCGCCCGGTGGGCCGCCTGGGCGACCGATCTGCACCATTCCACCGTGTCCTGCGGGCACTTCATGGCGGAGGAGGCACCCGCGGAGGTCACCAAGGCGGTCCGGGACCTGCTCACCCGGACCCCGTGACAGGCATCCCCGTACCCCCGTAACCCTCTTGGCGCCTTTGTGACGCCGGACGCCGGTTGCGGATCACTCAGCGTGGGCATGACCCGTAGGCAGGACCGGCCGCGCACCGTATCGCGCGGGTCCCGGCCGGCGGGGGGTCCGACCGCCGGGAGTGCCGACCGTCCTGGAGGGGAGTGAGGTGTCATGCGTGCGCATGAGCGCGCCGTCCGGCAGACCGCCCGCGTCGAGTACACACTGCCGCGCACAGCAGTGTCGGCGGGGAGGGCCCGCAGGCTCACTTCGGCGTTCCTCACCCGGCCGCGGACGGACGCGCCGACCGCCGACCAGGTCGACGACGCCACGCTGATAGCTTCCGAACTCGTCGCCAACGCCGTCCGGCACGGCCGCACCGCCTGCCGGCTGCGCCTCCAGGTGGCACACGGCGAAGTGACGGTCGAGGTGCACGACGACAGCCCCGGCCGACCCAGTGTCGGCCCGCTGGACACCGACTCGGAGAGCGGTCGCGGTCTCGCGATGGTCCAGCAACTCGCCAAACGCCTGGAGGTCGTCAGCACCGGCTTCGGCGGCAAGACGGTCCGCGCGGTCCTCGCGGTGTGAGCCGCGGACGGTCCTCGCGGTGCGAGCCGCGGCTCCCCGGCCCGGAGTGACAGCTCGCCGGTCCGGAGTGACGGCTCCCCGGTCCGGAGTGACGGCTCCCCGGCCCGGAGTGACAGCTCCCCGGCCCGGAGTGACAGCTCGTCGGCCCGGAGTGACAGCTCGTCGGCCCCGGGCGACGGTGTGCGCCCGGGAGGGTGACGCGGAGCGGCCCGCCGACCGGCGTCGGCCGATAATCACCCCGCGCGCATGTAGAGACGAACCATGCGCTTCTCTCGTATCTCCCGCGTCGTCCGCGTCTCCCGTACTCGGAAAGTCTGGGTGTCGGCCGTGGCGGCGACGGCGGTCGCGGGCACCGCGCTGACCGCGGTGCTCATCACCGGAAGCGGAGACGACAGTGACGGCGCCGGCTCACGCGCCGATTCCGCGGACGAGGACCGGCGTACGGCGATGGCGCTGACCCGGTTCCGGACATCCACGGCCGCCGGCCCCTCGGAGGTCACCGTGCGGCTCCCCTCCGCGGGGACCGGGACGGTGACGGTGCGCGCCGTGGCCGACCATCGCCTGCATCGGGCGGTCGGGGTGTACGAGGTGACGGACGACGGCCACATCATGCGGGGCCTGCTCGCCTGGGACCTGGAGGGCATCGCGGTGGCCGGGTCCCCGGCGTCGGCCACGGACAACAGCCTTGCCACCAAGGCGAGACCGGCCGCCCCGGGTCCGGTGACCACCGCCGTCCAGGCGGCGCGTCGGGCAGGCACTTTGAAGTCCGGTCAGTGGACCCGCCGCCCCTACGGCACCGCTCCGCTGGACCAGGCACTGCGTGTGGCGCTGTCCGTGGGCGCGGACGGCCGGGCGAGCGGCCGGCTCCCCGCCGCATCCCAGCGGTTGGCGCCGCGCTCCCCGGGCGGCGACACCGTCGCCCGTCCCACGCCCTCGGCGCTCGCCCAGACCTACTCGCTCGACGCGGACGGCGATCTGCGCCGCATCACGGCCGAGGTCGCTCCCGGGCAGAAGGCAACGGTCGACTTCGCTGCGACCCGGGCCCGCGCAGGTGTTCCCGGCGCGCCGTGGGAATGATTCCCGGGCGCGGAACCCGGCCCGCTACACCGGTTCGGCTGACCAGTCGGTGAGGGCGGAGGGCTGCGTCGGCGCGGCAGCCGCACGGCAGACGAACCCGAGGCGGGTGAGCGCGCGGGCCACCTCGAACTCGGTGAAGTCGCGGCGGTCCTGCCGGGTGATGACCTCCCCGACCTGCTTGACGGGGTAGGTCCGCGGACCGATGACCACGGACGCGCCGGTGACGGATTCGGGCTGGATGTCCGCCATCGACTGCTCGACCTCGCCCTTGATGAGGTCGAAGGGGAAACGGGCGATCACACAACGCATGGGTGCCTCCGCGGGGGAAGTTTCCGAACACCGGAAAGCAGGCACGGCGTCACGGGAAATTCGCCGAAAATTTAATGCGGGAATAAAACAAAAGCAGGTGGCCGGGACGCGCACCTCAGGGTGCAGGTCCCGGCCACCTGTAAGCGTCGGCCGACTCAGGAGTCAGGCGTCAGCGGGGGTCCCGGACTAGGCGGGGACGATGTTCTCCGCCTGGGGGCCCTTCTGGCCCTGGGTGACGTCGAAGGTCACCTTCTGGCCTTCCTGGAGCTCACGGAAGCCCTGGGTGGCGATGTTCGAGTAGTGGGCGAAGACGTCGGCGCCGCCGCCGTCCTGCTCGATGAAGCCGAAGCCCTTTTCCGCGTTGAACCACTTCACGGTGCCAGTAGCCATGTCAAATCTCCTTCGGGGCAAAGCTCGAGGACCCACACTGTGTGGGTCCGCGTCTGCGCGATGTTGCCCCCTCCGGATAAGCACCGGATATTCAGAAGCCGACTTCCCGGTACGGACCGGAAAGCAGGCTCCAAGACTTTGGGAACCACAACTGCAACTGATATCGACACTAGCACGGGACGAGCGCGAAGGGGGCGCACTATCTCACCCCTCTCGGGGGAATAAAGAAACTCCCCGCACAGCGCTCCAATTTCTCTGTCTGTCAGCACAGATATTCACCCCCGCCGGTGGCAGTGATCACCTCCCGGGCGCCGTCGGCTGGCGCGGTCCCGACTTGCCCGGCCCCGCCGTCCGGGGTGCCCTGGGGGCATGACGACCGAGCCCGGCGCGGTCCGGGAGACCTTCGCGTTCGCCTGCCGGAGCTGCGGTCACAGCTGGCGGGCGACATTCCGGCTGATGTTCTTCACCGACCCGCTCGACACGACGGGACAGACCACTCAGGAGTACGTCGACGAGGACGGGGCCGCCGTCAGGTCGCCGCTGACCGACGCGGTGTGCGGGAAGTGCGGGAGCCGGCGAGTCCAAGTGTCAGCGGCCTGACCTACCCGGCGCATACGCATGCCGGCCGCCGCCTGACCTACCCGGCGCGTACCCCTGTCGGCCCGCCGACCTACCCGGCGCGTACCCCTGCCGGCCCGCCGACCTACCCGGCGCGTACCCCTGCCGGCCCGCCGACCAACCCGGCGCATACGCATGCCGGTCGGCTGGGCGGGCCCTGGGCCGGGACTCACCCGGACGGACCGGTGCGCTGGTGGGGGCGGAGGTCCGGTGGTGGCGTGGGGGTACTGCCGCGTCCTCTGGAGGCCCCGCCATGAACCCTCGTCCGTCCCGTCTTCTCGCCTCAGCGCTGACGGCGGGCGTACTGGTGTCGGGGTCCGCCTGCTCGGTCTTCGAGCAACCCGGCGAGGAGGCGACCAACGAAAGGGTCACCGCGTCCCCCGCCACCCCGTCGTCCCCCGCCGCGTCCGCCACCCCCTCGCTCACCGTCACGCAGGCCCACGCCGCCCTGCTCCGCCCCACCGAACTGGGCGAGCGGTGGTCCGCGACACAGGGCGGGGCGACCTGGCGGGACGGTCTCCTCAAGGGCCGGACGGACGTCGCGGACTGTCAGCGGCTGCTCGACGGCCTGTACGCCGAGGATCTGCTCGGGAAGCCGAAGGGCGCCGGCGCGGTCGTCGGCCTCGACGAGAGCGACACCGAGGCGCAGTTGCGCTACCAGGTGGCCGCGTACGGCGGACCGGCGGAAGTGGACGCGAAGATGGCCTGGCTGCGGACGCTGCCGGTGAAGTGCGCGGAGTTCACGTCCACCGATGTCCGGGGCGGGCGGCAGACGGTGACGGTCGTCCGGGCGAAGCTGCCCGGTGTGGGCGACGCCCGCGAGGGCCTGCGGATGACCATGAGCGGTGAAAGCGATCCGTACGGCGAGACCCCGACGTTGACGCTGGACTTCGCCGCCGCGCGGGTCGGCGACCGGGCCGTCTCCCTCACCAATGGCGGACTCGGCGGCGCCGAGGAGGACTTCACGAACCGGGCGATCGAGCTGGGCACCCAGCGCCTCCAGGACGTCCTCGCGAAAAAGTCCCCGGCACCCCGTCCCTCCGCCCGGCCCTCCACCCGGCCCTCAGCCCGCCCCTCCGCCCAACAGGGCTGATCAGAGCGGGAGTTTCGGCGACCTCGGACAGCTCGGGATCGTCTCCGTGGATGCCGAGGTGGCGAGGTGGCGAGGTGGCGAGGTGGCGAGGTGGCGAGGGATTCTCGTGGCCCTCGACGCGCCCGCCGACCTCGACGTCACGGAGCGGTAGCCGCCGGCGTTGCCTCGCCCCCGGCAGGCAGGGCATCGGAGGACGTCGAAAGGTCGGGGGTCGCCGTGGGCGCCGTGGGCGCCGTGCCCTCGATGTCGACCACCGAGCCCACCGCCAGTTGCCCGTACAGCCACTCCGCGTCGCTCATGCGCAGGCCGATCCAGCCGGACGTGCGGTCGTAGGCGCCGGGGGCCTTCTCGTCGTAGGAGAGGGCGGCGATGTAGTTCGTCCGGCCGTCGGAGGAGAGGAGTTCGATGAACCAGGAGACCTTGAGGTCGTAGCCGGGGGCGACGACGTCGTCGCTGGGCATCATCTTCGTGCTCACCTTGGCGGTGACCGTCATCCGGCCCGTCGCCGTGGGCGTCTCGACAGTGCCGGAGGAGACCGGCAGTTCGCGGCCCCCGACCGTGACCGTTCGCCGGGACAGGTTGACCGTGGCGTCCGCCGTCGCCGGAATGCTGGGCGTGCCGGTGGGGCTCCCCGCCGGGGACGGGTGCCGGTCCGCGGTACCGCCGCCCAGGTTCAGGGCCACGACCAGGGCGAGCGCAGCCGCGGCGGAGGCGCCGACGACCGCGCCGGCCGTACGGCGGTGGCGCCGGCGGCGTACCGCTCTGCCGCGGATCTCCGCGCCGGACAGCGACGGAGGCGTCTCACCGGCGGCGGCCAGCTCCCGCAGTTCCGCGCTGAGTTCGGAGGTGAGTTCATCGGACACGGTCGTCCTCCCGCTCCCCATCGCCGACCGAACCGGAGGAACCGGCCGAGCCCGCGCCGCCCGCCGAGTCCGCCGTGAGCTCCCGCGCCAGCGCCGCCCGGCCACGGGACAGCCGGGCCTTGACCGTCCCCACCGGGGCGCCGGTTTCGGAGGCTACCTGCTCGACACTCAGGTCGCACAGATGGTGCAGGACCAGGGCCATCCGCTGTGGCTCGGGCAGTGTGCGCAACGCGGCGACCAGAGTGGCGCGGTCCGGATCGGGCCCGGGGACGTGCTGCGGCGGCGGATTCCTGCGCACCAGTTCCAGCCAGCGGCGCGCGCGGCGCCAGCGGCTCACCGCGAGCCGCATCGCCACAGTCCGTATCCACGCCTCGGGTGCTCCGTCGAGGAGGAACTCCCGCCGCTGGTCCCAGGCGCGGACGAACGCCTCCTGGACGACGTCCTGGGCCTCGCCGTGGTCCCCGGTGAAGGCGTAGAGCTGGCCGGTCAGCCGGGGGAACGCGGTCGCGTAGAACGCGTCGAACTCTTCCTCTGTCATGCCCCCGCCGGAGTTTCCGGAAAATCCCCAGTCCTGTGCAACCCGGCGGTCAGTGCCGTGCGTACAGGTCCCGTACGTCGCACATCGAAACACATCACAGGGGGATCTGGATGACCACGGGGACCGGGACGACCGCGAGGACCGGGAGGAACGGGAGGAGCAGGAGGAGCAGGAGGACCGAGGGAGTGAGGAGCGGCCGGGCGGCCCGCGCAGTGAGCGCGGCGGCCCTGTGCGTGTTCGCGCTCGCGGGCTGCTCGGCGCAGGCGGTGGCCGGGGGGACACCGCGCGCGGCCGAGCAGGAGGCGAACGCCCGGCCGGCGGACGCGAAGCCGAGCAGCACGGCGAAGCCCACGCCCACCCGGACACCCCTCAAGGCACTGGACGGCGCGCACATCAACATCGCCGACGGACAGACCGTGGGCGTCGGTATGCCGATATCCGTGACCTTCGACCACGCGATACCCGCCGCCGAACGGGCTGACACCGAGCGGCAGTTGAAGGTCTCGGCCGATGTCGAGGGCTCTTGGAGCTGGGTCAGGGACCGCAATCTGCTCGACGGGCAGCGCGTCGACTTCCGTCCGCGCGAGTACTGGAGTCCGAGCACGGAGGTCACCGTCCGGGCGGGCTCCGGGATCACCCGGCACTTCACCGTCGGCCGCTCGCTCGTCGCCACGGTCGACGTCCGCAGCCACACCATGACGGTGGTCAAGGACGGCCGGACCCGGACCGTTCCCGTCACCGCGGGTGCTCCGGGCATGGACACCTGGAACGGCACGATGGTCGTCTCCGACAAACAGCGCGAGGTCTTCATGGACTCGCGCACCGTCAACTACGGCGACGCGTACGCGGGTTACTACTCCTACGCCGTCCACCTCACCACCTCGGGCACCTACCTCCACGAGAACCCGAAGGCCGACACGTACGCGGGCCGGCAGAACGTCACGCACGGCTGCGTCGGGCTCGCGACCGACGGCACGGCGAAGCGGTTCTACGACGAGGTCATCCCCGGCGACGTCATCAAGGTCGTCGGCTCGAAGGAGACCGTCGACGTCGGCAACGGCTACGGCGACTGGAACGCGAGCTGGGAGCAGTGGCGGGCGGGCAGCGCGCTGACGTGACACACCGGCCGAAGAAATCCGGCGCCTGTGTCATCCCGGCTGTGGCCGCCGGGAGTTTCAGGGAGTGGAAGGGAGTGGAGAGGCGCACTCCGCCCCACAGCGGTGCTCATCACACAGCGGTGCTCGTCACACGGCGGTGCTCGTCACAGAGCAGTACTCGTCACACAGCGGTGCTCGTCTCACAGCAGTACTCGTCACACAGCGGTGCTCGTCTCACAGCAGTACTCGTCTCACTCATCCGGATCCCCAAAGGTCCGCGCAACACGAGGAGTTGTCCGTCCATGACACGGATGTCCATGACACGGATACAGCAGTACGTGGCCGTCACGGCGGTCGCCGCCGCGCTGGCGGGGGTGCCCACGGTGTCGTACGCCGCCGCGCCGGGGAGGGCGGCGTACGACACCGGCAGGCAGGCGCCTTCGGCACAGATCGTGGCCCCCGGCGAGCACGTCACGGGCGGCGAACCCGGCTTCGAGCTCTGGCTCACCGAGGAGGGCAAGTACTGGACCACCCCCGACGATCCCGAGCCGCGGTTCCGCAGCGTGGTCGACGGGAACATCGACCCCAGCCGGCCGGGCGTCTCGGTCCAGGCGGAGGGCAATCAGGGGCACTACGTCCTGTCCGGCCTGTACTACGGCGGCACGGGCACGGCCTCGCGGGTCGCCGTCAGGACCTCTGTCGGGACCGTGCACGGCAAGCTGCTGGAGCTGGCGGGCAAGCCCGGCTGGGGTGTCTGGTACGCCACCGCCGATGTGCCGATGAGCGATGAGGGTGGCTTCGACGCCTTCCACTCCGTCACCGTCTACGACACCAGAGGCAGGGTCTACTCCCAGCTCAAGCTGAACTGAGCCTGCGAGCGGGGGAGTCGGGTCGCTCCGGTCTCGACTCCCCCGCACCGCACCTTCCCCCACGAACCCGATTCCGAGGGACACCGCCGGCCGTGCAGCACAACTCCACCGACGCCCCCGTAGCCCACGAAGTCCCTTCCCGTGAAGGGGAGTTCGCCGCGTACGCCGCCGCTGCCTGGCCCCGCCTCGTGCGCACCGCGCACATGCTCACCGGCGACTTCCACGAGGCCGAGGATCTCGTCCAGACCACGCTGGCCAAGGTGTACGCCCGCTGGCGGCGCATCCCGCGCGACGACGTCGACTTCTACGTACGCCGCTCGCTGGTCAACAACAACCTCAGCCGGGTGCGCAGAAGACGGGTCGTCCATCTGCTGACGCCGTTCCTGCCCGAGCGGATGCACCAGCGCGAGCCGGGGCACGCCGAGGCCGTCGAGCAGCGGGCGGCGCTCGGCCAGGCGCTGAACTCGCTGTCGGCGCGGCAGCGGGCCGTGCTGGTGCTGCGCTACTGGGAGGACCTGGGCGAGGCCGAGATCGCGCAACTGCTCGGCTGCTCGGTCGGCACGGTCAAGACCCATGCCCGGCGCGGCCTGGAGTCCCTGCGCGTCCACCCCCTGTTCGCCGGCCGACACACCGTTTCCGGAGCCCGCCCATGAACCGCACCTCCCGACCGCAACGTCCTGTCGTGGAGCCCGAGGGACTGCGCGAGGCCTTCGCCGAAGCCGCCCTCGACGTCACACCCTCCGCCGTGCCGATCGCCGCCATCGAGCGCGCGGGCCGCCGGCGCAAACGGCACCGCAGAGCCGCCGTGCTGGGGGCCGCCTGCGGAGTGCTGCTGCTTCCGCTGGCCGTGGTCGTGCTCCGTGAGGACGTGGCCTCCGGGCAGGGCGAGAGCGAGCGGGTGACGCCGCCTGCCGCGAGCGCCGGTCCGACGCCGTCCCCATCCGTGGCGCACGCCGGGAAAGTGCGGATCGTGACGCCCGGCGAGCGTGTGGAGGTCTCGCCCGGTACCGAGATCTGGCTCACGGAGGACGGCAAGCACTGGTCTGAGCCGGACCGGCCGACCCAGTTCCGCAGCGTGAGCGACGGCAACCTCGACCTGAGCAGTCCCGGCGTCAGCGTCCAGGAGTCCGGGCACGACGACGTCTACTTCCTCTCCGGCATCTTCCACGGAGCGGGCGAACCGGCTCGCGTCGAGGTGAGGACCGTCGCGGGTGACATCGACGGCACGGCGCTCACGCTGGCGGGCGAGCCCGGCTGGGGCGTCTGGTACGCGGAGGTGCAGGTGCCGGAGTCCCGGACGCCGTCCTCGGACTCGCTGACCGGTGTCACCGAGAGCGTCACGGTGTACGACTCGGCGGGCGGAGTCCTCGCGAGCCAGGAGCTCGCCACGTGAGGGCCACCGTGCGCAACACCCGCGCCCGTCTCGTACGCCGCGTCCGCGCCCGCCGTACACGCGTTCGGCGCACCCGTGGCCGCCGGCTGCGACGCGTCCTCGTCGTGCTCCTCGCCCTCCTCCTCACCCTCGCGGGCGCGGCCGTGGTGGCGTACCGGATGACGGACATCCCCGAGCCGCACCCGGAGACGGCGATGCAGAGCACGGTCTTCGTCGACTCACACGGGGACTACCTGGGCAGACGCGGCCCGGTGGACCGGCAGGAGGTGCCGCTCTCCCAGGTTCCGCGGCATGTGCAGGAAGCGGTGATCGCCGCCGAGAACCGGTCCTTCCGTACGGACACGGGGATCGCCCCGACCGCGATCGCGCGTGCGGCGCTCGCCGCGGTGACCGGGGGTGCCCCGCAGGGCGGTTCGACGATCACGCAGCAGTACGTGAAGAACGCGCTGCTGAGCCCCGAGCAGACCTTGTCCCGCAAGGCGCGGGAGGCCCTGATCGCGGTCAAGCTGGACCGCACCCGGTCCAAGGACGAGATCCTGGAGGGCTACCTCAACACGGTCTACTTCGGGCGGGGCGCGGCGGGCATCCAGGCCGCCGCCCGGAACTACTTCGGCGTGGACGCGAAGGACCTGACGATCAGCCAGGGAGCGGCGCTCGCGGGCATCGTCAACATCCCCTCGTACTACGAGAAGGCGGGCTCCGACCCGGAGGTGACGGACACGCTGCTGGCCCGGTGGGAGTGGGTGCTTGACGCGATGGCCGACAGCGGCGCCGTCACGGCCGCCGAGCGGAGCGCGGCGCGTTTCCCCGCCTTCCGTTTCTATCCGCCCGGCGACACGGACGGGCAGCGCCAGTACCTGATCGACGTGGCCGCGGCGGAGGCCGCCGACCGGCTCGGCATCACCCAGGACGAGCTGGCCCGCGGCGGCTACACCGTCCACACCACCTTCGACCTCACGGCCCAGAACGCGGCGGCGGAACTGGTGGACGACGCCAGGCCTTCGGACAAGGATCTTCAGCTCCACACGGCGGTCGTCGCGGTGGTCCCCGACGACGGAGCGGTCCGGGTGCTGTACGGCGGCGCGGACTACGCGCGGCAGCCGTTCAACGACGCGCTGAACGGCGCCGTCGAGGCCGGCACGGCGCTCGAGCCGTTCACCGGCACGAAGCTCGGCGCGCCACTGACGGACCTGCCGCGCAAGACCGCACCCACCCCCTTGGAGCTGGCGTCGGCATGGGCCACGGCCGCTGCCCAGGGCACGTACGCCGAGCCCTACACGGTCGGGAAGATCACCCGGTCCGGGCACACCGTGTACGAGGCCCACGCCCGCACCCGCAGCGCGATGGAACCGTTCGCCGGCGAGATGATCGCCCAGCGCCTGTACGGCGAGACCTCCGGCCCCGTCGGCCCGGTGGCCGCGCACACCGGCGGCGCCGGAACCCGCACCCTGTGGCAGACCACGTACGACGACCGGCTCGCCGTCACCGTCGCCCTCTTCGCCCAGCATCCCGCCGAGGGCGAACACCCGGCCGGCCCGGCCCAGCTTCCCTCCGGCGCCTCCGACCTGGCCCTCAGGGTCAACGCGGACGTACGGAACCGGCTGGCGCCGGGGGCGTGGGAGGCGGCCGCTCCTGCCCCGGCGCCGACCGACCGGGCGTGGCAGAAGAAGCCGGAGTGACGTACACCGCACGTCCCCGCACACGGCACGCGCCGTGCGACCACATCCCCGCGCACGGCACGACGCACCGCGAGACCACATCCCCGCACACGGCACGTCGCACCGCGAGACCACCGCGCACACCGCACGCGCCGTGACCTTCCTCTCGCACCATGACCTCGGCCCCGTCACCGAACCGTCCTCACCGAACCGTCCTGATGAACGGTCCCGCGGACCTGCGGGACCACCGGAGCCCTACCCGAACGGTTGAGCGCGGGAAGCGATCCAGAGCCGAGATCGACTCCGCCCAGAGCCGGGATCGAGACCTTCAAGCTCTACCGCGGGCCGAAATAGGGCCCATACTGGTTCTACGATGACGAAGCCATCCGCGCCCCGGCGCCACCTGCCCACCAGCCCCTTCGCCGCCCCGGTCGTCCCCGTGGCCAAGGAGTTCAGCCTCGGAGACCGCGTCTCCCACGACCAGTACGGCCTGGGCACGATCGTCGGTGTCGAAGAGGGCATCGCGATGCTCGTCGACTTCGGCGCCCGCCAGGTCCGCGTCCTCAGCCCCTACACCCGGATGGACCGGCTCTGACCCGCACATTGTGACTGGTCCGTCACCCGTCCACCTCCACCCCGTCCACCTCACCCCGCCACAGCCGCCTCCGCAGCGTGCGGAGCCCGCGGTGAGCGGCGGTGGAGGTGGACGACTACGTTCGTGCGCCGGCGTCGACGAGTCGGCGCACGTGCCACCCACTGCTGAGCGGCCCACCCCACCAGCTCCTCACCGTCTGCCGTGACGTCCTAACGGCGCTCGTACGGGTTCGCCGGTTCCTTCACGTTCTGCACCGACGTCGAGTCCAGTACGGGGGGCCACGCCTCGTCGGAGCCGAGCTTGCCCTTGGGGTGCCAGGTGCCGGTGACGGTGACCCAGGTGTCGTTCACGGGGGCGTCCGCGCCGGTGATCTGGATCTTGTACGTGCTGGCGTCGGCCGCGCAGCATGTGATGAGGAGCCGGGCCAGGTACCAGGTCCCGTCGTCGCCCCGGGTGACGAAGCCGGTCATCCGTACCGTGCGGCCCGTCAGCGACTTGCCGCTGTCGTAGATCGCCCGGGAGGTGTACTCGCCCAGGGTCAGGTCCACGGGGTCCCCGGAGGGGAGAGCCGGGAACGTCCCGACGCCCTGGGCCGCGCGCTGCTGGGCCTCGCGGTCCGCGCTGTACGAGCCGAGGGCGGGGGGCGGGAAGAGAAGGAGGGCGGCGGCGGGGACGGCGAGGAGCCAGGCTACGCGGGGGGTGCGGTGGTGGCCGTGACGGTGGCCGAGGTCGTCTTCGGCGTCCTCGGCTTCCGCTTCCGCTTCGGTTTCGGCTTCGTCCTCCGCCTCGGCCTCGTGGTCGTGCGTTCTCGTCGCGCGTACTGCGCTCAGCGCGCTCAGCGCGCCCAGCGCCAGCAGCACCACCCCGGACGCGATGAGGTACACCTTCAGCCCCGTCTGCACATACCGCAGGTACAGGTCGCTGAACAGGGTGATCTTCAGTGTCGCCGCCCCGCTGAGCAGCAGCAACAGTGCGGGTCCGTAGCGCCTCACAGCAGCCACCACCCGACCAGGACACTGCTCACGAGGGCCACCACCCAGGTCACGGAGGAGAAGCGCACGGCGAAGGACTTTCCGAAGGTTCCCGCCTGGAGCGCGATCAGTTTCAGGTCCACCATCGGGCCGACGACCATGAAGGCCAGCCGCGCGGTGGGCGAGAAGCCCGTCAGGGAGGCGGCCACGAAGGCGTCGGCCTCGCTGCACACGCAGAGCACGACGGCCAGTACGGCGAGCAGCAGTACCGACAGCCACGGGGAGCCGGTGAACAGGTCGAGGACGGACCTCGGAACGACGATGTTGAACGTCGCGGCCGCCGCCGCGCCCAGCACGAGGAACCCGCCCGCGTGCAGGAAGTCGTGCTGGAGCCCGGCGCGGAAGTCGTCCCAGCGGGAGCCGGTGGATGTCGTTTTCTCGGGGGCCGGCTGCTTCGGCAGCCGGATCCACTCCTCCCTTCCGAAGCGGACCCACAGCCAGCCCATCACGACGGCCGTCGCCAGGGAGGCGAGCAGCCTGGCGAGGACCATCATCGGATCGGCCGGGAAGGCGATCGACGTGGCGACCATGACGACCGGGTTGATCGCGGGCGCGGAGAGCAGGAACGCGAGGGCTGCTGCCGGGGTGACCCCGCGCCGCATCAGGCTCCCCGCGACGGGGACCGAGGCGCACTCGCAGCCCGGGAGTACGACGCCGGCCGCTCCGGCCACGGGTACGGCCAGCGCCGGATTGGCGGGGAGCAGCTTGCTGAAGACCCGCTCGGGGACGAAGGCGCCGATCGACGCCGACACGAGCGTGCCCAGCAGGAGGAAGGGGACCGCTTGTACGACGACCGCCGTGAAGACGGTCCACCACGCCGACATCGCGGGGGTGGCGAGGTCCAGGGCGACCATCGGGCCGAGCACCGAGACGACGGTGCCGATCGCTATGAGTGCGAGGCCGCCGAGGACCAGGTGGACGAGGGTGCGGGCGGCTATCCGCACACCGTCGGCCAGGCCGCTCCGGCGCGCCGGGTGGTGCTGGTTCTCCACGCGCCTGGTTCCCGCCTGCCCTTGGATGTGCCGTTCGTACGCATCCGCAGGCTAACCGGGGGCGCTGTGCGGGGGACAGCATTCGTCGAAGAGGGGGCTGTGCGGGGGCTGAGGTGGGTTTGTCTCGCCCCCTCCGCCCCTACCCGTCCCGTGTTCCCGTGTTCCCGTGTTCCCGTGGGCTGCCGCACCCAGACCCCCGCTTCGGCCTGAACGGCCTCGTCCTCAAACGCCGGGCGGGCTGAAACCCGGGGCCGAAAAACTCACAGTGGGGGCTGGGCCGGCGCCGGGCCCAGGGTGGTGGTGCCCGGGGCCGTGCGGTGGCCGAGGCCCGTGCGGTACGCATCGAGGGCGGCCTCGACGCGGCCCGTGCGTCGCAGCAGGTCGCCGAGGAGGCGGCACAGGTCGGCGAGGTCGCCCGCCGCGCCGGCCCGTTCCAGGAGGCTCAGCGCGCGTACGTAGTGCTCCTCCGCCGATTCCGTGTCCCGGGCGTCCTCCGCGATGATCCCGAGGAGGCGGTGCGCGCCGGCCGAGTGGACGGCGCCGCGCTCGGAGTTGAGGTCGCCGAGCACCTCGTGCAGCAAGGTGGCGGCCTCTTCGGACTTCCCGCGCCGGTGCAGTACGTCCGCCAGCTCCACGGCGACCTGGCTGGTGTAGAGGGCGGCGCGCTTGGCGGAGAGCATGGCCCGGGCCTCCCTCAACTCACCTTCCGCGCGCTTGAGTTCGCCGTTCTGGACGTACAAGTACCCACGCATCCAGTGGCAGTTGGCAAGTTCCGTACGGATCTGAAGCTGGCGGTACAGCTCGGCGGCTTTGGCCAGCGAGGCGTCGGCCTCCGCCATCCGGCCTTCGGCGATCATCGTCCGGGCGACCGACCGGTGCATACGGGCCAGTAGCGCCGGGTCGCCGACCTGCGGTGCCAGCGCGAGGGCGAGTTCGGCCGCCTGAGCGGCGCGGGCGTGCGCGCCCATGTCCATGTAGGGCGCGATGATGCCGGTGTAGAGGAGCAGGAGGGCGTCGGGGTCGTGCATCCCGGTGCGGTTCAGTTCGTCGAGGGTGGACTCGAACAGGTAGCAGGAGTAACGGAGTTCACCGGCGAGGTAGTGGGACACCGCGCGGCCACGGATGGCCGGCACGCGGTTCGGCAGCGGGGCGTCGCCCAACCGCCCCTCGGACTCCTCGAACCGCTTCCGCGCCGTTTCCAGATCCCCGGTCTCCAGGGCACATTCACCGAGCCCCAACAGCGCGGCGGCCTGCTCCGCGACCAGCCGGTGCGCGTCCGCCTCCGCGAGGAGCCCGTCGTACTGCTCCGCCGCGACCTCGGCCTCGCCGGTGGCGAGGGTGCGCTGCGCGTCGGTGAGCCGCAGCCGCAGGTCGGTGGCGAGATGGGTGGGACGGCCGGTGGTCAGTTCCTCGTACGCCACTCCGAGGCGCTCGGCGATGTGCCTGAGCGCAGGCTCGGAGGCCCGCACCCGTCCGGCTTCCAGGGTGGAGATGTAAGCGGGTGTGTACACCGGCTCCGCCAACTGCTTCTGCGTCAACCCGAGCTTCATACGCAACTGTTGGACCCTGCGCCCGATGATCTCCGGGTCGTCGCGCTCCGCCATGACTCAAGGATGCCAGTACGCCGACTTACATTCGGTCAACTTTTGACTATTATTCCAACTCCCCTTGATTGCCTTGCCCTTTGACACTCAGAGCCCCTACGTTAAGCGCGAGGTTAAACCCGCTTAATACGCCGCTGTCGTTGCGAGGTCGCCATGCTCCGACGTATTACCACCCGCTACTCAAGAGGCTTCGGCGCGGCTGTCATCGCCGTCGCCGCGCTGCTCCTGGCCGCGAACGCGGGCCCCGCACGGGCGGCCGACCCGGCGCCGGTCGCGAGCGCGACGCGCTAGATCCGGTCCTCGAAGCTGGGGGTCCAGCTGACGAGCGACGTCCGGTCAGAATTCCGACGTGTCCAGTGGCACCACGCAGATCTCCCCTTCGACCAGCTCCACGCGCCAGCCCTCGGGGGCAGCCGCACTGAAGAGCTCGAAGGCCTGCTCGACGCTCACGCCGCCCACGTAGTGGGGCAGCTCGTATTCGCCGTCAGGATCGTCGTAGGGACCGTGAATGGCCTCACCCTGGTACCCCGGCATGATGATCGGCTCCACCGTCTCCACGACAGACATCCTTCGCTCAGCGCGACAGTCCCAGCGTAGACCGACGGTCCGTATACGGAATCCGGAACGGTTCACTCGAACGAGCGTGCTGTTACGTTTCCGCGCCGGGAAGTGGCAGATTCGAGGGAGGTGAAGGTCGGTGTGGTTCGCGTGCCCCGTCAAGCGGGATCCCGGCCCGGGCCGGGCCGGCGAACGGTCCCGCCGAGCGTGGTGAACGCCGCAGTCCGGACGACAGCAAGCCGGTCTACGCTGCGTTCATGACCTCTGCCGCCGCACGCGTCGCCTTGGAAATCACCGCCGACCTCCCGGTCTCCGCGCTGGAGGACTTCTACCGGGACCTGCACCGCCACCCCGAACTGGCCTTCCAGGAGCACCGTACGGCGGCGAAGCTGGCCGAGCGTCTGACCGGGGCGGGCTTCGAGACGCACGAGGGCATCGGTGGCACCGGAGTTGCCGGGCTGCTGCGCAACGGCGAGGGCCCGACCGTGCTGCTGCGCGCCGACATGGACGCGCTGCCGGTGTCCGAGGAGACCGGGCTGGCGTACGCCTCCGGGACGCCCGGGGTGATGCACGCCTGCGGGCACGACATGCATGTGACCTGGCTGGCCGGCGCCGCGGCGGCGCTGGCCGCCGGACGGGACGCCTGGTCCGGGACGCTGCTGCTGGTCGGCCAGCCCGCCGAGGAGTCCGGTAAGGGCGCGGCCGCGATGCTCGCGGACGGGCTCTACGCCCGCGTTCCGCGCCCCGATGTCCTGCTCGGCCAGCATGTGACGCCGGGCCCCGCGGGCCTGTACGCGCATGTGCCGGGGCTGATCATGTCGGCGACGACGGACGTCGACATCGTGGTGCACGGGCGGGGCGGGCACGGGTCGCGGCCGGAGACCACCGTCGATCCGGTGGTGACCGCCGCGTACATCGTGACCCGGCTGCAGACCGTCGTCAGCCGCGAGATCGCCCCGCGCGAGTCGGCGGTCCTGACCGTCGGCCGTATCGAGGCGGGAACGGCCTCGAACATCATCCCCGCGACCGCCCGTATCTCGCTCAACCTCCGTACGCAGTCGGACACGGTCCGGGACCGGATGATCACGGCCATTCGCCGGATCGCCGAAGGCGAGTGTCTCGCCGCGGGCTGCCCGCGCGAGCCCGAGGTGACACTGGGCAACAGCTTCCCGGCGACGGTGAACGACCCGGAGACCGACCACCGTGTCGCCGGCGTCCACCGCGAGGTGTTCGGCGAGGGGACCGTCTTCGACTCCGGCCCGGCGATGGGCAGCGAGGACTTCTCGCTGCTCGCGGAGGGCAAGCTGCCGTACGCCTACTGGTTCGTGACGAGCACTCCGGCCGCGGTGTGGGACGAGGCGCCGGGCGAGGACCTGATGACGAGGTTCGACGCCGTCCCCAGCAACCACAGCCCGCACTTCGCACCCGACCTGTCCGTGGTCGCACCGGGCGTACGGACGCTGGTGTCCGGGGCGCTCACCTACCTCGCCCCCGTCGGCTGACCGGCGAGTTCCGTCGCCCGGAGTTCGTCCAGGTGTTTCTGTACGTGACTCAGCGCGCCCTCCCGGCGGCCGGGGACCCGGTGGCGCAAGTGGGCCAGGGCGGCGCCGAGTTCGCGGGCCGGTGCCACGTCGCCGATGCTGCTCCACTGGTGGTGGGCCCGGTCGGCGGCCGTCTCGACGGCGGGCGCGTCCGGGGGCTGGCCCGCGCCGAGCCGGGCGTTCGCGACCGCGAGCCAGGTCCGGCAGCTGCGGACCGGGTCCCCCGCGAACATCGCGAGATCCGCACGGACTTCCATCCAGTGCAGCACCTGCTCGGAGGCCGGCCCGTACATCCGCAGGGCCTCCTGTTCCTGCCGGGCGGCAAGCGCGTCGGCTTCGCCGTGCCGCTCGGACTGCACGGCGGCGGTGATGAGGGCATGGACGGTCGGGGCTGGGGCCGGGACGGGTGCCGGGGTGGATGCCGGGATGGATGCCGGGGTGGGTTTTTTCGCCCCCTCCGCCCCTACCCGTCCCGTACCCGGGGGCTGCCGCCCCCAGGCCCCCGCTTCGGCCTGGACGGCCTCGTCCTCAAACGCCGGACGGGGTGAGAACAGCACCATGTCCCCGTACCCGCCCTCCCCCGCGATGCGCGTCAACGCGTGCTGATGGAGCTGCGGAAGCGACGGCCGGTGACCGCTGCGCAGAAGGGTCGCCACGGCCTTCATGTACGTCGGCGACGCCACCGTACGGCGCGGCGGAGGCGGCGCGACGCGGCCGTACAGCGCGGCGGTCCGGCCCGCGGCGAGCGGATGCGCGGTCAGGTGCTGCCAGGTCTCCGGGTCGGCGTGGAGGTCGGCCAGGATGCTCGTCGTGCCGGGCGGGCGCAGCCTCAGTTCCTCGGCGATCCAGTGCCAGGGGAAGGCGGTGTAGCGGACCGTCGCCGGGGTGGTGCGGGCCAGGGCGAGATGGGGGAGTCGCTGGCGGCGGTCCAGTTGGAGCTGGCCCGTCACGAACATGGTCAGCGGGCCGGGGGCCGCCGCCGCGGCGCGCAGCCGGGTGAGGACGGCCTGCGGCTCCAGCGGGTCGGCGAGTTCGACCACGTTCGCGGTGTCCGCGCCGGACAGGACGGCGGGGGACACCGCCGCGAGTACGGGTAGCACGGAGGCCGCGTCCACGAGACGCCCCTTGCCCACCGGCGAGGCCGCAAGGAGCAGCACGGTTCCGGGCACAGGTTCCCTCCCCATCGATCACTTACGCCAGCACCGTAACCGCTGCACCTGCGAAGGAGGGAGACAGGAGTGCAAACGCCCTGCTATGACGCGGCTTGTCCCTCACTCACAGAAGGCTGCCGACGTCGTACGGCGAAGATCGTCGTGTCGTCGGCCAGCCTGCCGCCGCAGTGCCTCAGGGTGGCGTCGCGGACGAACTGCACGAGGAGCTGCGGATCGGCGATGCCCGGGTCCTCCGCCACGGCGTGGGCCACGCTGTCGCGGAGCGGGAAGAAGGCCCCGGCGGAGTCGCGGGCCTCGGTCACCCCGTCCGTGACGAGGAGCAGGGTCTCGCCGGAGGCGAGCGGGACGACGATCAGCGGCGCCGGGTGGTACGTCAACTCGCTGAGCCCGAGCGGGAGTCCGTCCCCGGGCGGCAGCGAACGCACCCCGTCGGGGGTGATCACGAGCGGCGGTTCATGGCCGAAGTTGATGACCTCGACGGTGTCGATGGAGGCGGGCAGAGCCGGACCGTCAGGGGGGACCGGGCCGTCCTTGGGGACCGGGCCGTCAGGCGGAACCGGGCCCTTGGGACGGACCGAGCCCTCAGACAGAACCGGGCCCTCGGGACGGACCGGCCCCTCTGGACGGACGACGCCCCCAGGCGGGACCAGGCCCTCGGGCGGGTTCGAACTGTCGCGCCGGGTCGGGCCCTCCCAGGCGGCCCTGGGGAAGCCGACCAGGATCGCCGTCGCGAAGCGGTCGTCCTCGTCGTAACCGAGCGCCGCGCAGTAGTGGACGTGCCGGAGCATGCGGATCTCCAGGCGTTCGGAGACGGTGCGCAGCAGACGCTCGTGGTACGCGGACTCGCGGAAGGTGCCCAGCAGCGCGGCCGCCGTCTCCACCGCCTTGAGTCCCTTGCCCTGGACGTCGCCGAGGAGCACGCGGGTGCCGTACAGGCCCGGCTGGATGTCGTAGAAGTCGCCGCCGACGCGGGCCTCGCTGTCGGCGGCGAGGTACACGGCCGCGTGGTCCAGACCGCCCCAGCCCGGCGCCAGCGGGCGCAGCAGGGTGCGCCGGGTGGTCTCGGCGACGTCCTGCATGTGCAGCATGCGCCGCTCGCCGCGGACCCGGACCGCGCAGGCCAGTGTCGCGAGGACGCCGCCCACGGCGACGAGGATGAAGTCGGGCAGGCCGGTCTGGTACTGGTGCGGCCAGGACGTGTCGACGGTGAAGTAGGTGATCAGCGAGAGCACCGCGAACGCGCCCGTGCCCCACACCCCGCAGATCGCCGCCGCGATACCCGGCACGAGCACGATCCACGAGATGATCCGGAACTCGCCGGAGGTGTTCGCGTCGGCCAGTGTGATGCCGATGAGGAGGAGCAGCGGCGGCACCCAGCCGACGCTTCGGCCGCGCAACCGCAGGATCTTCTGCCGCTGGACCGGGTCCGCCCGTCCAGCGGGGGGCAGTTGCTCGATTCCGGACCACCGGCTGCCCACCTCGCCGTACCGCCTCTTCCTCGTGCCCGTCAGTACGCGACCGACATCCGGGCCCGCGGATGGGCGTCCTTCTCCAGCTCGTCGACGAAGGCTACCGCGTAGTCCTCGGCGCTGATCCGGCCCGCGTGGTGGTCCTCGGTGAGCAGCTGGTCGCCGCCGATCCGGAACCGGCCCGTGCGTTCGCCGGGGGCGATCTCGGGGGCGGGAGACACATAGGTCCAGTCGAGGCCCTCGTCGTCGAGGGTGCGGAGGTAGGTGAGGACGTCGCGCTGGGCGAGGGCCTCGGGGAGGTAGTCCTCGGGGAAGCCGGGCTGGTCCGCCAGTGCCTGACCGGGCGCGACCTCCAGGCTGCCCGCTCCCCCTACGACGACGAGCCGCCGTACTCCGGCCGCCCGGACCCCCTCCACCAGCGACTGGTTCATCACGAGGAAGGGCGCCTGGGGATTCGCGCCGTCCCGGGGCGGCGCGCACGCCGACGCCACCGCGTCCGCGCCCGCCGCCAGCTCGGCGACCCTGGCCCGGTCCGAGATGTCGGCCACCGCCGTGGTCACTCCGGGCACCGGGGACTGCCCGGACCTGCTCACGGCCGTGACCTGGTGTCCGCGTGCCGAAGCCTCCGTGGCGATACGGCTGCCGACCATGCCGGTGGCGCCGAAGAGTACGAGCTTCATGAAGCTCAGCGAAACACGGTGCGCCGAGCCCCGCATCCCGACTTGCCAGGCACCCGGGCCAGGTGTGCCCTGTAGGCAGGGGCGAGGAGAGAGGAGTGCTCCCATGGCTCAGGCAGCACCCGCATCACCGGCGTCAGGGACACCACGTACAACCGGACCGCGGAAAACCGGATCGCGCACAACCGGACCGGATCGGCCCGGCTTCCTGTACGACCTCATGGGTCCGCGGGCGGCGGGCCTCGTCAAGTGGGCGATGCCCGTCGTCGGCGGTCTCGTCTACGGCTTCTGGGCGGCGGCCATCAACCGCGACACCGCCGCGATCACGGGCTGGAACGTGCTGTTCGGTTTCGTCTGCGCCATCGCGTTCGCCGCGGCCTGGATCGGCGTACGCATGATGGCGCCGCTGATGAAGCGCGAACTGCACGCGCTGATGTGGATGGCGTTCGCGGGCATCGCGTTCGGCTTCCTCTACAGCCAGACCGGCCACACCGTCCTGCGGTCGGTGATCATGTCGCTGGCGATCGCGGGAAGCGTGTTCGCGGTGCTCTTCTACCGCTACTACACCCACGAGGACGCCGAGGGGCACCGGGTCGACTGACCGCCCGACACTCGACGTACAGCACCCGGGGCCCGGCTACTGCGCCGGGCCCCGGGTGCCTCCCTCACTCACCTATCCCCTGGGACCCCAGTCCCAGGAGCTCGCGGAGGAGCCGGAGATGCTCCAGCTCCATGAACCGGAGGCGCTGAAACTCCAGGAACCGGACGAACTGGAGGCGGAGTCACCGCCGTTCCACCGGTCGTTGTTGTCCTGGTGGTCGTTGTTCCAGCTGTTGTCGCCGTACTTCCAGTTGTCGTCGTCCCAGGCTCCGTCCTTCCAGCCGGGGCACGGGTCCTGGCAGCTGGGCACCCACTGCCTGCCGATGTCCACGAACTCGGCGCTGGCCCAGCCCTGTGCCCCGACTAGCCAGAACCACTCCGTGTTGCCGAAGACGCTCTGCCCCTGCACCGCGCACAGGACGCGGTCCTGACTGCCCGGCGAGAGTCTGTCGACGACGGACGAGTACGTGGTGGGGTCCTCTCGTACGTTCATGTGGCCGCGGGAAACGACGGTGCCCCATATGGGACTGTCCGAGCCGCCGCCACCGGAGGTGGTGTGCGCCGGCGTGGCCGCCGCCGAGGTGCCCGCCACGGCGACGGTGAGAACACCGCCGGTGAACAGGCCCACAGCAAGGGTCCGCAGGGCCGGGTTGGTGCGCATATCGGCCTCCTTTTCCCCAGAACCAGGTAACACCCGTTCGGGTGAGGGCTCCACCGGAGAGCACGCGGGCCGTGCGGTTACTGGGCTGCGGGCGGGTGCGCCGGTACGTGGTGAGTTCCGCACCGGAGCCCGGCTCCCCGTACGGCTTGTCGTATGCCCGTACGGCTTGTCGTATGCGCCCATTTGCAGCCAGAACGGTCGCGCCGCGCGCCGTGGAGGTCTTGCCTGGAGGGGTGTCCCACCGTGCCCGCAGCGCCCTGTCGGCCGCGCTGATCGTCCTCGCCTGTCTGCTCACGCCGCTGGGCGCGCTCTCGGCCTGGGCGCTGTACGGGATCGGCGACAGGGCCCGCTACGAGGCCACCATGGCCCCGCTCGCCGCCGACGCGGACGTGCGGGACGCGATCACGGCCGGGGTCGCCGACGGGATCATGCGGGAGGTCCACGTACGGCCGCGCATGCAGGGGCCGGTGAACTCCTTCGTGCGGGACGCGGTTCGCTCGTTCACGCAGACGGAGGCGTACCGCACGGCGTGGGAGGCCGCGAACAAGGCCGCGCACGACGCCGTGATGCGGGCGCTGCGTGACGACAGCGCGGGCCCGGTGACCGTCGACCTCGCGACCGTCACCGAGCGGGTGAAGCGCCAACTCGCCGCCGACCACATGCCGTTGGCGGACCGTATCCCCGTCGAACACACCGAGGTCACGGTGCTCGGGGCCGAGGAACTGGTCCGGCTCCGGAAGGGATTCCACGTGCTCGAGGTCGCCGCTTTCTGGCTGCCGGCGGCCTCCGTCGTCCTCACCCTCGCGGGAATCCTCGTCGCGGTGTGCCGCCGCCGCGCGGTGCTCGCCACGGGGCTCGGCACCGCGCTGGGCGCCGCACTGCTCGGCTTCGCGATCGCCGTCGGCCGCCGGCTCACCCTCTCCGACCTGCCGGCCGGCGTCTCCCACACGGCGGCGGGCGCGGTGTACGACGCCCTCACGTCCACGCTCCGCCTCGCCTGCTGGCTGCTCCTCGCCCTCGGCGTCACCGTGGCCGTCATCGCGCTGCTCGCCGGCGCGTACGCCCGGCACGCCCGGCACCGGCGGGCGGCAACGACGGGGGCGCCCGCGCAGGATCAGGCTCAGGCTCAGGCGGAGGGCGCGACGCAGGTCGGGGCATGACCGTGTCGTGCGGCCCAGCCGTGCCGCGGGCAACCCAGCCGTGTCCAGCGGCCCAGCCGTGTGGGACAGCCCGGCCTTCTCCTCATTGCACTAGACCAAAGATCTTATTGCACTGGGGAGTTGGCCGTGCCTAGGCTCGTGACCATGGCAGCCGACCTCCCGCACCACCCCCCGTACCTCGCTTACGCAGACGAGGGGAACGCCGACTCCGCCGCGCTCCCCCTCGTCCTGATCCACGGCCACCCCTTCGACCACACGATGTGGACCCCCCAGATCGCCGCGTTCGCCCCTTCCCGGCGGGTCATCGCCCCGGACCTGCGCGGCTACGGCGCTTCCCCGGTGGTGCCCGGCGTCACCCCGCTCTCGACGTTCGCCGAGGACATCGCGGCGCTCCTCGACGACCTCGGGACCGAGGAGTTCGTCCTCGCCGGGCTGTCGATGGGCGGGCAGATCGTCATGGAGTGTTACCGGCAGTTCCCGGAGCGCATCCGGGGTCTGGTCCTCGCGGACACCTTCCCGGGCGCCGAGACACCCGAGGGGAAGAAGACGCGCAACGCGATGGCGGACCGATTGCTGCGCGAGGGCATGCGCGGCTACGCCGACGAGGTGCTGCACAAGATGGTCGCGCCGTACGCCGACGCGCAGGTCGCGGGGCACGTGCACCGGATGATGACCGCGTCCTCCCCCGAGGGCGCGGCGGCGGCCCTGCGCGGCCGCGCGGAACGCCCCGACTACCGTTCACTGCTGACCAGGGTCACGGTCCCGGCCCTCGTCGTCGTGGGCGCCGACGACGAGTTCACCCCGGTCTCCGACGCACAGGCCATGCACGCGGCGCTCCCCGACTCCACGCTCCGCGTGATCGACTCGGCGGCGCACATGCCGAACCTGGAGCGCCCGGAGGAGTTCAACGAGGCACTGGCGGGCTTCCTGGCAGAGGTGGACGGCTGACCCGGAGGGCTTCGCGGCGGCTCACCCGTTCGGCCCACCCCTGATGCGTGCCCTCCGCCCCCGGGGCGAACCTGCCAGTGACCTCCAGGCCAGCTTCGAGGAGACCCCAATGACCCAGCACGCCGCGCCGCCCTTCGACCCCAAGCACCCCACAGCCTCGGCCGGAGGCTCGGCCTGGGCCACCGGCGGCACCGTCTTCGCCGGTGTCCTGATGATGGTCAGCGGCATCCTGAGCGTGCTCAACGGCATCGCCGGCATCGCCGCCGACGACGTCTACACACGCCTCGGCAGCTACGTCTACGAGTTCAACCTCACCACCTGGGGCTGGATCCACCTCGTCATCGGCGTCCTGGTGGCCGTCACCGGCTGGGGCATCCTCCAGGGCAAGCCCTGGGCCCGCGGCGTCGGCATCGGCCTCGCCGCCCTCTCCATGGTCGAGTACTTCATGTTCCTCCCCTACGCCCCCTTCTGGTCGATCATCTCCATCGCCATCGCGGTCTTCGTGATCTGGGCCCTGGCCACGGCGGGACGCCCGTCGACCACGAAGTAGTCCCCCGGCACCGGCCTCCAGGGCAACCCACGGCCGCCTCATCTCGTCCTTAGGGTTCTGAGGGGAGAATTCCGCACCCCCTCGCGGACGAGCGAAAGGCCGGGGCCTGGACTTGGACACTGCGGCGGCGGACCGGTGGACCGGGCCGGAGGAGGCCGTTGGGCGCCGGCGGGGTCCGGGGATGTGGCTCGCGGGTCTGCTGCTGGCCGGGGTGAGTGTGGTTCTCGGTTTCCGGGTCGGGGACAGTGACGGGATCACACCAGTACCGCAGTTGCTGGCGTTCCTGCCGTGGCTGCTCGCGCCCGCCGGGCTCGGACTCGCGCTCGCGCTGCTCGCCCGCTGGCGGACCGGAATGGTGTGGGGGGTGGCCGTGCTGGGCGGTCTCGCCTGGTACATCGAGCCGTACGGGAAGACCGGCTCACCCACGGGGACGCCGCTGGCGGAACTCCGGGTGATGACCGCCAACGTGCAGTTCGGGCGAGCGACCGACGCGCTGATCGGCGCCGTCGAGCGGGAGAAGCCCGCCGTCGTGTTCGTGACGGAGTGCGAGTACACCTGCTCCCGCGCCTTGCGGGACGCCTTCGGCGGGAGCGGCGGGGCGTTCCCGTACCGGGAGGCCGTCGAGGGCGCCGGATCCGCGGGGTCCGTGATCCTCAGCCGGTTCCCGCTCAAGGCCGCCGACGGCATCCGCAAGACGACCATGGGCATGCCCGGCGCGGTGGCGGACGTGGCCGGTCACGACGTACGGCTGCAGCTCGCGCACCCCATGCCCCCGCTGCCCGGCCAGGTCGGCGTCTGGCGGCGCGAGCTCGGCGCGCTGCGCGACTACGCGGCGGCGAGCGAGGGGCCCACCATCCTGGCCGGGGACTTCAACGCCTCCCAGGACCACGCCGCGTTCCGCCGCATCCTCGACACCGGTCTGCGCGACGGCGCCCGCCTCGCCGGAGCCGCCCGCACCCCGAGCTGGCCCTCCCGGACCGCCCCCACCCTGGGCGCCCAGATCGACCATGTGCTGGTCTCCGGGGACATCGCCGCCCGCAAGGCCGCCTTCCTCCCCCTCACCGGCTCCGACCACCACGCACTCGTCGTCGACCTCACCCTCCACCAACACGGCTGACACAGGGCCGGCCGCCATACTGGGGCAATGTTCCGCCAGCTCCCCATCAGCCGCCTCACGCCTCCCGACTGGCTGGTCAGGAACCTCAAACCGCAACCGGCCCCGATCCCCTGGGCCGCCGTCGCCCGCGCCGCGATCGCGATGACCCTGCCGCTCGCCATCGGCCTCGCCGCCGGACAGCCGGGGTACGGCGCCCTCGCCTCCATGGGCACCCTGTCAGGAGTCATCAGCGACACCGCCGACGCCTACCGCATGCGGATCCTCAACATCGCCGTCCCCCAGCTCTTCGGCGCGATCGGCGTCACCATCGGCACCCTCGCGTTCGGACACGGCTGGGTCACCGTGGGCGCCGTCACCCTCGTCGCACTCCTGTCGGGGATGATCTCGTCGATCGGCGCCGTGGCCTCCGTGTCCGGCCTGCTGCTGCTCCTCTACTGTGCGATCGGCGCCGGGCTTCCCCTGCCGGGCCAGTGGTGGCTGGCGCCGCTGCTGATGTCCGGCGGCGGGCTCCTCGTACTCGCCCTGGCGCTGCTCGCCTGGCCGCTGCGGTCGGGGGTGCCCGAACGGGCCGCGGTGGCCGCGAGCTACCGGACGGTGGCGGATCTGCTCGCCGCGAGCGGGACCGCGAAGTACGACGACCTCCGCCTCGCCGTCACCGAGTCCTTCAACCAGTCCTACGACCTGATCCTCGCCCGGCGCGCCTTCCACCACGGCCGTAACCCTGAACTGGTGCGCCTGCTCGCCCAGTTGAACGCCGTGACACCCGTCGTGGAAGCGGCTCCGGCGGCCCACCAGTACGGGAAGCCGCTGCCGGCCGAAGTACCCGCCGCCCTGCGGCACCTCGCCGAGGCCGTGGAGACCGGCCACCGCGGCCCGACAGTGCTCAAGCTCCCCCTGCCCGAGAACGAGACCGCGCGCGCCGTCGACCACGCCCTGCGGCACGCGGCCGCCGTGGTGACCCACCGGACGCCGGACGCACGCAATGCCGCCGACCCGCTCGGGAGGCCCGCCGCCCTGCATGTCCGCGCCGCCCGCACCGCGCGCAACGTCGTCCTGTCCGGCGCCTCCTGGCGCTACGGCCTGCGCCTGGCCCTGTGCATCGGGCTCGCGCAGGTCCTCGTCTCGATCGTCCCGGTGCCGCGCTCGTACTGGGTCGCCCTCACCGTCACCTTCGTGATGAAGCCCGACTTCGGCTCCGTCTTCTCCCGGGCGCTGCTGCGCGCGCTGGGCACGGTCGCGGGGCTCGTCGTCGCGGCCGGGGTCCTCGCCGTCGTACCGCTCGGCTGGTGGGACGTGCCCGCGATGTTCGTCCTGGCGCCGCTCATCCCGGCGTTGACCCGGCGCGGATACGGCTACCAGACCGCCGCCGTCACCCCGGTGATCCTGCTGCTCTCCGACGTCCTCAACCACCAGGGCACCGCGCTCCTGGTGCCGCGCCTGGTCGACTCCCTCCTGGCGTGCGCGATCGCCATCGTCGCCGGATATCTGCTGTGGCCGGAGAGCTGGCACACCCGGGTCGGCGACCGGCTCGCGGACGCGGTCGCGGACACCGCCGAGTATGTGGAGCACGCCGTCGGAGACGACGCCGACTCCGCCGCCCGCGCCCGGATGCGGCGCGGCCTCTACCGCGATCTCTCCGTCATCCGTACGGAGTTCCAGCGCGCCCTCACCGAACCGCCGCCGAACGGCCGGCGCGCCGCCGCCTGGCTGCCGCTCGTCGTCGCCGTGGAACGGATCGTCGACGCGACGACAGCGGCCGGGGTACGCATCCGGCACGGCGCCGCCCGGCCCTCGTCCGGCGAGATCAGCCAAGTCGCCCTGCAGCTACGGGAGTTGTCCGAGGGGCTGCGCAAGACCGACGTGCTCTTCGAGGTCCGCACCGACCTCACCGGGCCTTCGGGCAGCGTCCTGGAGCCACTGCGGCAGGAGGTCGCGGCGGCCCGGGCGATCACGTCGCAGCACTGACAGCCGGTGGTACGAGGACGGGGGCACCCCTCGGCCAAGGGGCGCCCCCGTCCTCGGTGGCTACTGCTGTCCGACGCCGGTGTCGGTCGGACGCCGGTGTCGGTCGGACGCCGGCGTTCGTCAGACGCCGATGTCGGTCAGACGCCGATGTCGCAGCCGTCCTTGCGCCACACGGAGACGACGGCCGGGCGGACGATCTTGCCGGGGCCGTCGGGCCAGATGCTCGCCGGCTTCTCGACGGTCGCGCCGCTGATCTCGCCCGGGTGCTGGACGGAGACGAGCACACGCCGGTCCTGGACGAGCGGACCGCAGGTCTCGGCGCCGTGCGGGACGGTCAGGAACTGCTTCAGCTCACCGCGCCGGTCGCCCTTGGTCGCGACACCGAACAGGCCGTCGTGCGAGCCGAGTTGGTTGCCGTCGGTGGAGATCCACAGGTTGCCGTGCGGGTCGAAGGCCACGTTGTCCGGGCAGGAGATCGGGCTGACCTTCTCCTTCGGGAAGCCCGCGAAGTAGGTGGCCGGGTCGGTCGGGTCGCCCGCGACGAGGAACAGCGACCAGCCGAAGGTCGTGCTCTCGGGGCGGTTGCGGTACTCGGTGAGCTCGAGGACGTGCCCGTGCTTGTTGGCGTTGCGCGGGTTGGCCTCGTCGGCCTTGGCGTTGCTGCCGACACCGCGGTTGGTGTTGTTCGTCAGCGCGACGTACACCTTGCCACTGGTCGGCGACGGCTCGATGTCCTCGGGGCGGTCCATCTTGGTCGCGCCGACCTTGTCACCGGCCAGGCGCGTGAAGACGTACACCTCCTCGGCGGTCATGCCCTCGACGTGCGAGACGGCGCCCTTCGCGGTGGCGGTCGCGAGCGGGATCCACACGCCGCCGCCGTCGAACTCGCCGTCGGCGGGCAGCTTGCCGGTGCCGTCGATCTCGGCCGCCGGGGAGTCGCCGGTGAGCTTGGCGACGTACAGGGTGCCCTCGTCGAGCAGGGTGAGGTTGTGCTCGCGGACCGAGCGCGAGCTGCCCTTCTTCATCTTCTTGCTGCCGACGAACTTGTAGAAGTAGTCGAAGCGCTCGTCGTCACCGGAGTACAGGACCGGGCGGCCGTCGTCCGTGAGGCGGGCGGTCGCACCCTCGTGCTTGAAGCGGCCAAGGGCGGTGCGCTTGCGGGGCGTGGAGGTGGGGTCGTACGGGTCCAGCTCGACGACCCAGCCGTGGCGGTGGACCTCGTTCGGCTCCTGGGCGACGTCGAAGCGCTTGTCGAAACGCTCCCACTTGCGCTCGGTGGCGCCGGTGCCGATGCCGTAGCGGGCGTCGGTGGGACGGCTGCTGTTGGCGAAGTACTGGTTGAAGTTCTCCTCGCCGTGCAGCGTCGTGCCCCAAGGGGTCTCGCCGCCCGCGCAGTTGTTGAGCGTGCCGAGGACCTTCGTGCCGGTCGGGTCGGCGGAGGTCTTGAGGAGGGCCGAGCCGGCGGCCGGTCCGGTCACCTTGAACTCGGTGGTCGCGGTCACCCGGCGGTTGAGCGGGTGACGGGGGACCGCGGTCAGCTTGCCGCTCCGCTCGTCCTCCTCCACCACGACGACGGACAAGCCGTGCGCCGCCCAGGCGATCTCGGCCTGCTCACGGGTCGGGTTCGCGGCGTCGTACGCCCTGAACATCAGGATCTCGTCCGTGTACTCGTGGTTCGCCACGAGGATCTGGCGGCCTCGCTCGCCGGGGAGCGGAAGCAGCGCCAGGAAGTCGTTGTTGTAGCCGAACTGGCCCGCCTGCGCCGCGGCGGTCTGCCGGTCCGGGTCGAACGCGGGGGCGCCGCGGAGGATGGGCTCGCCCCAGCGGATCACGACGTTCTGGGCGTACCCGTCGGGGATCACCACAGCGTCGGTGAGGTTGGGGGCGACGGGCGTGAAGCGGAGGCCGCGCGCCGCCTTGTCGCTCTTCGAGGTCGTCTCGACGGTCGCTGCCTGCGCCTGCGGGGCGCCGGTGCCGACGACGGCTGCGCCTGTCGCCGTCGCGACGGTCACGACGGCCGCGGCTCGCATCATCGAACGGCGGCTCAGCGCGGTGGCGATGACGTCACCGACGTACTCGTTCTCGGTCGGGTTCGGTATGTCATGGAAACAGGCGTTGCCACAGCGGTAAAGACAGGTCATCGCCGACCTGCCGCCGGGATGCGATTCGGGCGTTCCGATCAATGGCAGAAGTCTGCGCACTTTGCTCTCCCCATGCGGTCCCTTGGTTTCAGCGTGACGCTAGATGGTGCGTATGTGCGGAAACAGGCCACCGGGGTGAACGAGGGGTGAACCCGTGGGGTCCTGAGGGGGGTTGAGGCTACGCGGGTAGCTTCCGCGAGGACTGATCGAGGGTGCCGGCACGGCGGGTCGCGGGTCGCGTCGGGGACGCGGTCTTGACGAGTGCGGCCCTCATACTCCGCCCCTGCCCAAGATCACCATCTGTGACCGCTAACCTTACGTGTCCGTCCTGGCCAGGGATTGACGGGCACCAACTCACGCGAAGGGTTGCGCACATGGGCATTCTCACCGTCTTGCGGAATGCGTTCGGCCGCTCACGCAAGGGCCGTGACACCGACGGGGAGACCTCGCGGGAGGCTTCGACTCCGACGGTTCCGGCACAGGTTTCCGCACAGGCTCCCGGGCCGGAGGCCGAGCCGAAGATTCCGGCACCGTCCTCCGAACTCCGGCAGGAACCAGCCACGGAACTCCCGGCTCCGGCCCCCGAGCCCCATCCGTCCGTTGTGGACGAGCTGGTGTCGGCGGCGTTCGACAATGTGACGGTTCCTTCGGCTCGGACTCCGGAGCCGACACCGACACCGACGCCGACACCGACACCGACGCCGACTCCTGCGTCTGAGGCGGAGGTCGCGACGGAGGCTGAGCCCGAACCGGAGGCCGAGGTTGTGGCCGAGCCGGTTGCCGAGGCCGAGGCCGAGGCCGAGGTTGTGGCGGAGACGAAGGCTGAGGCGGAGACGCCTGCGCCGGCGGTTGAGCCCGAGCCGGTCGCCGAGACCGAGCCGGTCGCCGAGGTCACGGAGGTCACCGCGCCGGAAGCCGAGGTCACGGAGGTACCCGAAGCCACGGAGGCGGAGCCGAAGGCCGAAGAGACCCCCGCGCTGGAGGCCGAGGAGACCTCCACGCCGAAGGCCGAATCGACCCCCGAGCCGGAGATCTCGGAGCCGAAGGCCGAAGAAACCCCCGAACCCGCCAAGGCCAAATCGACCCCCGAACCGGAAATCTCGGAGCCGAAGGCCGAAGAAACCCCCGAACCGGAGCCCCAGCCGGAGCCCCAGCCGGAGCCCCAGCCCGAGCCGCAGCCGCTCACCCCGGTCGCCGCCCAGGCAGACGTACCCGCAAGCCTCCTCACCGCCTACGCCGAGGCGGCCACCACCCTCGAGACACAGAACCTCACCGGCACCCGCGCCAAGGTCTACCTCGTGCTCGACCGCTCCGCGAGCATGCGCCCGTACTACAAGGACGGTTCCGCCCAGGCACTCGGCGAGCAGACCCTCGCCCTCGCCGCCCACCTCGACCCCGAGGCCACGGTGCACGTCGTCTTCTTCTCCACGGAGCTGGACGGCACCGGCGAGCTCACCCTCACCGACCACGAGAACAAGGTCGACGAGCTCCACGCGGGCCTCGGCCGCATGGGACGTACGAGCTACCACGTGGCCGTCGAGGAAGTCCTCACGCACTACCAGAAGTCGGACACCACGGCCCCGGCCCTCGTCGTCTTCCAGACGGACGGCGCCCCCGACGCCAAGACCCCCGCCACCCAGTCCCTCACGGACGCGGCGAAGAGCCACCCCTCCGTCTTCTTCTCCTTCGTCGCCTTCGGAGAGACGGACAACAAGGCCTTCGACTACCTCCGCAAGCTGAAGACCGACAACGCGGCCTTCTTCCACGCGGGCCCGACCCCGCGCGAACTGACGGACGCGGAGGTCTACGAGGGCGTACTGGCGAACTGGCGCCCGTAGCCCGACCCGCTGGACAAGCCGATGGAGCCCGGATCTATACCCCGGGCTCCATCTCGGCAATCGTCACCGCCCGTAACCCATGTGAGTCGATCTCCTCCGGACCAGTAGGATTTCGACCATGGCGGCCACTGGATCCGAGAAGCAGGGTGAGAAGGCGTTCTACGTCTCCACCCCCATTTATTACGTCAACGACGCTCCTCACCTGGGCCACGCCTATACGACCGTCGCAGGCGACGTGCTCACGCGCTGGCACCGTCAGCGCGGCGAGAAGGTGTGGTACCTCACCGGCACGGACGAGCACGGTCAGAAGATCATGCGCACCGCGGAGGCGAACGGCGTCAGCCCGCAGGAATGGTGCGACAAGCTCGTCGAGGAGGCCTGGAAGCCGCTCTGGGAGCACCTGGAGATCGCGAACGACGACTTCATCCGCACGACGGAGAAGCGTCACACGGACCGCGTCCAGGAGTTCGTCCAGGATCTCTACGACAAGGGCGAGATCTACAAGGGCGGCTATGAGGGCCCGTACTGCGTCGGCTGCGAAGAGTACAAACTCCCCGGCGACCTCATCGAGGCCGAGGACGGCACGAGGCTGTGTGCCATCCACAAGACGCCGGTGGAACTCCTCAAGGAGGAGAACTACTTCTTCAAGCTGAGCGAGTACGGCGACAAGCTGCTCGCCCACTACGAGGCACATCCCGGCTTCATCCAGCCCGAGTCGGCGCGCAACGAAGTCGTGAACTTCGTACGCCAGGGCCTTCAGGACCTCTCCATCTCCCGCTCCACCTTCGACTGGGGCGTACCGGTCCCCTGGGACGCCAAGCACGTCATCTACGTGTGGATCGACGCGCTGCTGAACTACGCCACGGCCGTGGGCTACAACGAGAACCAGGCCAAGTTCGACGAGACGTTCCCCGCGAACGTCCACCTCGTCGGCAAGGACATCCTCCGCTTCCACGCGATCATCTGGCCGGCGATGCTGATGGCCCAGGGGCTGCCGCTGCCGGGCAAGATCGCCGCCAACGGCTGGCTGATGGTCGGCGGCGAGAAGATGTCGAAGTCGAACCTGACGGGCATCAAACCGCAGGACCTCACCTCCCACTTCGGCGTGGACGCGTACCGCTGGTACTTCCTGCGCGCGATCGCCTTCGGCCAGGACGGTTCGTTCTCCTGGGAGGACTTCTCGGCCCGCTACACGAGCGAGCTTGCGAACGACTACGGCAACCTCGCTTCCCGCGTCGCCGCCATGGTCGGCAAGTACTTCGGCGGTGAACTCCCGGCAGCCGCCGCTGCAAGCCCGGCCGAGGAGGCGATCCAGGACGGCCTGGCGAAGGCAGTCACGGACGCCGACCGCAAGATCGGCGAGGACCTGGACTTCCAGGGCGGCATCACGGCGATCTTCGACTTCGTCAAGCAGGTCAACGGCTACATCACGGAGCAGGAACCGTGGAAGGTGGCCAAGGACACTTCGGAGGAAGGCCAGTCCCGGCTCGCCACAATCCTCTACACGGCGGCGGAATCGCTCCGGGCGGTAGCCGTGCTGCTCAACCCGATCATGCCGGAAACCTCCCAGCGGCTCTGGGACTCCCTGGGCGCGGAGGCCTCCCTCGGCGCGCTCTCGGACCAGAAGGTCACGGACGCGGGCGAATGGGGCACACTTCCGGCAGGCGTGTCGGTGACGAAGGGCGCGATCCTGTTCCCGCGCCTGGAGGAGAAGCCGAGCGCGTAGCGACGGACGAGGACCTGGCGTCGTACAAGGAGCGCTTCGGCGGCGCACCGGAGTAGTCATGACGTAGTGAGGAAGGCCCGGCACCTCGTGGTGCCGGGCCTCTTCACAGAATCCGCCAGGCCGGAAACAGCCCCCGGCGCTGGCATGTTCGCGACCACCCGTATGGTTTCGCCATGGCAGTCCCCGCGGTCATCCCGATCGCCTACCAACCGCACCACCGCACCGAGGCCATCGGCCAGTACGAGGATGGCCAGTTCCTGGCATCGGTCACGTACGCCTTCCCCGAAGGGTTCCGTCCCGACGACGGCTGGGAAGAGCACAAGCGCCTCTACACGGTGCTGCACACTTTCGACGCCGAGGGCCGGTACCGCGACTCGGAGATCTGGTGCGCGGGCACCTGGGCCGAGCAGCACCGCGCCCCGCACGCCGAGGGCTCGGTCCTCGCCCGCGCCGAGGCCCACCTGGGCAAACTCCTGCGAAGCCTCCCCCGGCGCTCCTACACGGACATCGCGATCCGCCCCTTCCAAGTCACCGTCGACGGCGTCCTGTTCGGCCTGGTGATCAAGGAGGACGAGGAGGAGAGCTGGGCCGAGCTCTACCCGGACCGCCTGGCCTTCTCCGAGCCCTGGGACGGCTCGTACGACACCTGAGGTCCGCCCAGGAGCTCTACCCCCGGGCGCGCTGTCCTCCGCCCCCGCCCCCGCCTCCGCCTCCGCCGAAGCCTCCCTCGGGAGCCTCCCCCGCCGTCACCGTGGCGATCTCCTCGGCCGAGCCGAGTTCGCCCGCAGCGGTCAGACCGCCTGTGCTCGTGCCTGAGGCGGAGCCGCCGGAGTGGATCCGGTACTCCTCGCCGCTCTTGACCGCGGAGGAGGAGTAAGTGATGCCCCGGACGGACTTGGAGGTGACGAAGGTGGCCAGGACCTCGCCGTCGGAGTCGACGACGTGCAGGGTGCTGCCCGCGGGGACCGCCGAGTCGACGGTCGCGGAGAGCCAGCCCTGCCCGGACTCGGCGTCAGGCGTGGCGATCCTGCCCCCGCCGTCCGCGGCAAGGACGACGCCCCCGTCGATGGTGAAGGTGCCGTTGACGTCGAGGCCACTCTCGCCGCCGGACGTTTCCGGTCCGTTGACGACGACGGTTCCGCCGGTGATCTCAGCGATGCCGTTGGAGTCGAAGCCGTCGCCGCCGGCGGTGATGACAAGGGTGCCGCCAGTGACGGTCAGCGTGTAGTCACCCACCTCGCTGCCGGCCGCGCCCCTGCCCCCGCCGCCCGAAGTCGCCGTGGCACCCGACGCGTTGACCCCGTCGTCGGTGGCGTTGATCTCCACGCTGCCGCCGTTCACCGCGATGTCAGCTCCCTCCAGCCCTTCGACCGCCGAGGTGATCTTCAGCGATCCCTCGTCGACGATCAGCTCGCCCTCGGCGTGGACCCCGTCGTCACCGCTCGCGGCCATCACCCTCGCGCCGCTGAAGCGGACCGCGCCGTCGCTGTGCACGGCGTCGTCGGATGAGTCGACCGACACGGTGCCGCCCTCCAGGACGTTGATCACGCCGGCCTTGAGTCCCTTCGTGGATGTCTCGTCTGAGGGCTGCGTGCCGCTCCCGTCTCCGCTGTCGACGGTCAGCGTCCCGCCGGTGACCACCATGTCGGTGGCCGCGTCGATGCCGTCGCCCCCGGCGCTGACCTTCAGCGTGCCGCCGCCGACCGCGACGTAACCGGAGTCCGTGTCCTCGGCGTTGTCGGCCTTGAGGCCGTCGCCACCGGCGGTCACGGTGACGTTCCCGCTGTCCAGGATCAGGTAGTCCTTGCCCCGGGCGCCGTCGTCGACGGCGTCGACGGTGAGCGTGCCGGAGGAGATCACCAAGCCGTCCGAGCTCGCGATGCCGTCGTTGCCGTTGCCGTGAACGGTGAGCTTGCCGCCGCCGGTGACCGTCAGGTCGGCGGCGCTGTAGAGCGCGGCGTTGGCCTCGGCGTCGTCGGCGTAGGAGTCGGCGTCGCTCAGGGTGTTGTCGCTGCCGTCGGCCAGGACGACGACGGCCTCGTCCGCCTCGGTGACCTCGATCGCGGCTCCGGAGGCATGCGAGACCGACGCTCCGTCGAGGACCAGCCACACCTTTTCCTCAGGCGCGTTGACGACGATCTGTCCGTCGGTGAGGGTGCCGGCGATCCGGTAGGTGCCGCCTGCCGTGATGGTCACCGTGGAGCCGTCCACCGCCACCCCGTCGCCGTCGGCGGACGCCGAGTCGCCGTCCAGCTCGATCACGACGGCCTCGGACTCCTCCCAGTCGCCGTCGGAGGCCTCCGCGTGCGACTCCTTGTTGTCGGCGAGCACCGCGGCGGCATCCTGGTCACCCTCCACGGCTGCCGACGACTCGCTCGCACCGGGCGTGGCGGAACCGCTCTCGGAGCCGCTGTCGGAGCCGCTCTCGGAGTCACTCCCCGACGAGCATCCGGCCAGTGCCGCGGCGGCCAGCACCGCGGAGGCCAGGGCGCCCACCGCCTTCGTACGAAACCGTCGTGCCGTGTATGCGTGTGTCTTCATGCTGGGCTCCCGTCCAGTGCGGTCGGAAAATGGCGCCGCAGGACGGGCAGCCAGCGGTTCGAGGGAAGTTCCGGGCGCAGGGCGGCGAGCCCGGTGCCGTACTTCGACACCGGGCAGGGCCGGTGCTTCAGCGACCAGAGCAGCCGGTCCGCTCCCGAGCCCGCCCGGCCTGCTTTTGTCTCGACGATGGTCCGGTCCGGGGTGCGCAGTGCGGTGCCTTCGGGCAGCATCCACGTCAGGTCGGTGTCGGCGGTCAGCCTGCTTCCGGTGGCCGGGAGGAAGATGGTCGTGCGCCGGTAGTAGGTGGTCAGCGTGGGCACGAACCGGTAGCTGCCGGAGTCGATCCCGGACTCGGCGAGCGCCGTGTCGGCGTACGCCCGCGCCTCGGCTCCGAGCCGCCCCAACTCGCCCTCGTACGGGATGCGTTGCTTGACCGTGGTGCCCCGCGGGCCCCGCGTCTTGACCTCGAAGAAGTGCCGGCCGGAGTCGAGACCGGAGTCGAGATACGTACGGATCCGCAGCTTGAACCGGCGTCGCCTGCGGCGGGCTGCGCTCAGGTAGCCGTCCATCTCGGGGGTGTCGAAGTAGACGGACCGGTACGCGAACTGCCGTGCGCCGTCGATCTCCAGGACCTGGGCGTCCTCGTCGAGGCCGCCGAGCACGAAGGGCAGATCGGCTGTGGGCAGCATGTACTTGCGGTCGAAACGCGTCAGCAGCGAGGCCTGCGCGACGAGTTCGTCGAGCCCGATCGGCCGCAGTGTGCCGACGACCGTGCCGACGGAGTCGAGGGCGGTCACGCGTGGGCTCCCCGCTCGGTGCGGGACCCGAGATCCTTCGGCGGCCGGGAGGCGGCGGGGACGACGTACCGCACCTCGACCTGAGTCGTGTCATTGACCAGGTCGATGCCCCGCACCGAGAGGTTCACCACCCGTCCGCCCAGCAGCACTTCGAGGTATGCGCGCAGAGCGCGCTCGTCGGTGTACGCGGAGTCCAGGCGCAGGTTCTGCTGCCGGTAGCGCGGGAACAGCCGGGGGTGGTCGCCGACAAAGAGCGTGCCCACAACCAGCAGCATCAGCCCGGCATGGAGGAGGCCGAGGGACTCCGAGAGCCCGGCCAGCAGGCCGAGAGCCAGCGCCGAGAAGTAGTACGCGATCTCGTGCTGGGCGATCTCGTACGACCGGAGCCGGATGATCGACAGGACCCCGAACAGACCCATCCCCATGCCGATCCCGACCGGTGTGGAGCCGAGCACCATTGCCACGGCGAGCACACCGACGTTCACGCCCAGGAACGCCGCCACCATGTCCCGGCGGTGGTGGCGGGGGAAGTAGATCGCGAAGGCAAGCACGGAGACGGAGACGAGGTCGGCCGCCACAAGAAGCAACATGCACTGACAGTCGTGGGTCTCCCTTTGAGGTTCCTTTACCTCCTCTTAACGAAACTTGAGAAGTATGAAGGGCGAAGCAAGGGTGAACTGAAGCAAAGGTGACTGGCAGGTCTGCTCAGCCGTCCGGAACCTGCCCCGGGTCGCCGCGCGCGCCGCCGTGCGCGCGGCGAGCCGCGGGTCTCAGGAGGGTGTCAGTGACCCTTCCTGCTCGTCGGGAGGCCGTTCAGGGCGCCGATCGTGTTCAGGTCGCCCTTGGATTTGATGACGGCGCGGAGCACGTCCGTCGGTCCGACCAACTGGTCCCAGTCGTCGGTCCAGGAGAAGTTGGCGCCGTTCGTGACGCCCAGCGTCTCCCAGACGTCGCCGTCCGTGGTCACGACCTTCACCGAGGAGTCGTTGCCCTGGGCCGCGATGGAGATGCCGCAGGCGTCGTCCGGGAAGTTCCCGTTGTCGCTGAGGTCCGTCCACGAATAGGCGCCCGGCGTCGGGGTGTTGCTCCTGCGCCCGGCGTACGCCACGCCGTCCACGAGCACGGCGCTGAACTCCTCCGAGCCCGAGGGCGCGTAGGTGTCGATGTCGGTGCAGGGTCCCGTGGCGCCTGTGGCACCCGTCGGGCCTGTGGCGCCCGTGGCACCGGCTCCGGGCCCGGTCGGACCTGTCGCGCCGGTCGGACCCGTCGCACCCGCACCCGTCGCGCCGGTCGGGCCCGTGGGCCCCGTAGGCCCTGTCGGTCCGACCTGGCACTTGTCGTGGGCGCCGTCGGCCACGGGCCCGACGGCCATCCCCTTCGGCCTCGGCTTGGGCTTCGGCTTCTTGCAGGGGTCCCCGGTCGACGGGCTCGACACGGCGGTCTCGTTGGCCGGATCGGCAGCGGGCGCCTTTGCGCCCGCGGGGGTCGCGATGCTCGAGAGCAGGAGGGCGAGCGAGGCGATGGTGCCGCCGGTCAGCCAGGCGTTCCGTCGGGGAAGCGGACCGAACGGGGATCGGTTCCGTTTTTCAGGACTCATGCACTGCTCCTCATGGTTCTGATCGAGTGATGTCACGGAAGCACGTTCGAAATTCCATTCCGGAAGCACGTTCGAGCTTCCTTCGGCAACATCGGATCGAAGGAGCAACGCCTTAAGAGTCCTGCAGAGGGATCAACATATCGGCGTACCGGGAATCTCCGATGGGTGCGTGCGCGGCAGCGAATTCGGAGCTGCGTACCGGCGAGCCTTCACACGGCCCATGACTCCCGTGCCTAGGGTCTCCCGCGCCGAATCGCCGGGAGTGGTGTTGCCGTGCGGGCGCCCGTCTGCCTCTGCTCGATCGTCAGCAGCGAGTCGGCAGCGAGTCGGCAGCGAGTCGGCAGCGAGTCGGCAGCGAGTCGGCAGCGAAGTCGAGAATTATCGAACGTTGTCTCGAATTCGTGCGCTGTCGGTGGGGTCAGGCGTCGACCAGTTCGCCCGCGCCCGGTTTGCGCCGGGCGAATTCGAGATTGCGGATCACGCGCTCGCGCTGCCCGTCGGGCAGCTTCCCGCCGTCGAGGAGTCGCTCGCAGCAGGCCATGGACTCCTCGTACTCCCCGGCCCAGTACGCCGCCACGGCGAGCTCGTCGAGTGCGCGCCAGTCGTACCACTCGAACTCGACGAACAGGATGTCGCTCGGATACGGGATCTGCGCCGCGGCCCTCGCGAAGAGGTGGGCCAGCGGCCAGCGCGGGCCGCTTTCCCGGCAGAAGCGCGCCAGATCACCCAGCGCTTCGGCGCGTGAGGGCCGGCTCTCGTGCGCGCGGAGATAGCGGTCGATCACCTCGGCGGCCGGCCTGTCGAGACCTGCCGCGAGCCGTGCGGCATAGAGGTGCGCGCAGAAGACCTCCTCGTCCCACCCGCCCATGGCCGCCCGGCGGTCGTACGCGGCGAGTGCCTTCTCCGGTTCGCCGGCGTCGCGCCAGCTCTGTGCGAGATAGAAGACGTAGCGGGCGTTGTCGGGCTCCTTGACCAGGCCTTCCTCCAGGATCTCCGCGTCACGCAGGTACTTCTTCCGCTGACCCTCCCTCAGCCGCGCGCCGCCTCCCACGGAGAGGATGTTGGCGCCCTTGAACGTCCCCCGGCTGTACGGCGTTCCGCAGTCGAGGTACTCGTGCAGGACGCCGACATAGCGCCAGGGCAGCCGGGTCGAGACCAGGGCCGGGCGCCAGTGGACGATCGGCCCGTCGTGGAGGGCGACCCGGTAGGCGTCGTGTGTCAGCTCCGGCATACGGAACCCCTCCTCCACCTCCATCAAGTCGTCGGCGTCGATGAACAGCAGGTAGTCCGCACGGTTGCGGGCGAGGTCGATCGCCTCGCTACGGCTCCCGTCGAACCCCTTCCAGGGGCGCTCGTGCAGGGCACCGGGCAGTCCTCCGAGAACCTCACGGATGACGTCCTGGGTGCCGTCGGTGGAACCGGTGTCCACGATCACCCACGTATCGATCAGGGGGCGGACGGATTCCAGACAACGGCGAATCACCGGTGCTTCGTCCTTGACGATCATGTTCAGACATACCGTTTGATTCACGGTCCACATCAAATTCCAGCTCCCCGGCATGAATGCCTGAGGCGCGCCGAGCCGAAACGGGGACGGTGTGTGTCGCTGACCCCGATCCAAATACGCCTGGATACGCTCTCGGCGTCGTGTCGGCCAACGCACCTCACCACGATCGGGGAATGCATGCCCATCAGTGAATGGCCAGGAAAACTGAGGGATTACGCACGGCCCAGGAACCGAGTGGCGGCGGCCGCGGCAATGGCTTTCGCCGTCACGGGGATCGGCTCGGCGCTGACCTGGATTTCGGTCTCCCTGACCGCAGAAGGTTCCGATTCCAAGCCGCGGGCCACGTGTTCCTACACGCCCACCGAACGCGGCAAGCCTTCCGGCACCTCCGGCACCTCTGGCACCCCCGGCACTTCCGACACCCCAGGCACCCCAGGCACCCCAAGCACCCCAAGCACCCCCGTCATCCCCGTCATCCCCGTCATCCCCGTCTTCGACGCCGAAAAGGCCGCCCGCCCGTTGACAGCCACCTTGGTCACCAACCGGGGAGAGATCACGCTCAAGGCCTTGACCGGTGACGCGCCCTGCACGACCAACTCGTTCTCCTTCCTTGCCCGCAAGGGGTACTTCGACGGCAGCGAATGCCACCGCGTCACCACCCGCGGTATCTACGTCCTGGAATGCGGAGACACGAAGGGGGACGGCAAAGCCGACCCCGGGTACTTCTTCCCCGACGAGAATCTGGACGGCGCCGACTATCCGGCGGGCACGGTGGCGATGGCCAAGGCGGCACCGGGGAGGAATGGAAGCCAGTTCTTCATCAGTTACGCCGATCCGGACGTCGGCTTGCCGTCCCAGTGGACTCCGTTCGCGAAGGTCGTCGGAGGAACGGACGTGCTGCAGGAGATCGGCATGGCCGGGACGTCGGACGGATCCACCGACGGCAGGCCGCGCAAGCCCGTCGTCATCGAGTCGGTGGTCCTGCGGTAAGCCTGGGGCTCGAAGTCGGACGGGGGCCCCGTCAGCCCGAGCGGGTGAGCAGTACGAAACCGTCCTGTTCCGCCGCGGTGCGGTACCCCTGGGTGCGGGCACGGTCCAGGGAGATTTTCTCCTCCCCGAAACTCTGCGGCCAGCGCCGATGCTGCGGTACCAGGGTGTCCACCATGATCCACTCCGGGTCGGGGCGGCTGTCGGCCCAGCCGTAGAGGCTGGCGCTCGTACGGCCGGTGAGCTGGGGCACAAGCTGGTTGGACGCCTGGACCGTCGCGCCGTCGGGGATGCGGTCCATGAGGCCGTGCGCGACGGCGACCCGAGGATCGGACCGCCAGGTCTCCGGCTCGACCAGCTGCCACAGCGGGTACTGGGGAAGGATCACGGCCGTGATCGCGGCCGAGCCCACGACGTAGCGCCGCAGGCTCACCCCGCTCGGCTGCCTCCGGACCAGGGCATCGACGAAGGCGGCGAAGACGATCGGCATCAGCACGAGCGAATAGTGGTAGCTGGTGCCCCAGTGGGTGGAGAGCCCGGAGGCGAAGCGCCAGACCAGGGTCGGCAGCGCGACCCACAACAGCGGGGACCGCAGAGCCAGGAACAGCGTGGGAGCCAGCAGGAACAGCAGGGTCGTGACCTTGGCGTCGGGGGTGACGAGACCGATGGTGGCCTTGTACAGCAGATCCGGCAGCCCGCTCTCCCCGCCGCCTTCCGGACCTGTCGTCAGCCAGTGCGAATACGCGTAGGACCCCTGCGGGTTGAAGGCGGGCAGAATCACCAGCATCGCCAGAGCCGTTCCGGCCAGACCGGCCGCGGCGGTGGCGATCCCCAGCCTGCGGTCCCCCCGCCGGGCGATGAGGAAGCCGATCACGGCCACGGTGAGGCCGAGGTCCTCCTTGACCAGCAGCAAGGGCAAGGCCCAGCACGCCGCGGCACGCAGCCGGTCGCTGCCCAGAGCAGCCAGTGAGCACGCGAGGAGCGGAACGGCGAAGGCCACCTCATGGAAGTCGACGCCGACCGCACTCGCGATGCCCCAGGACAGGCCGTAACAGGTGCCGATGACCGCCGCGGCACCGGATCCCAGTGCCCGACGGGCCCACATGGCCAGCGGCAGAACGCTCGCGGCGATCAGCGCCGCCTGCACCACGAGCAGGACCTGGGGCGAGGGCCAGAGCCGGTACAACGGAGCGACGAGGGCGAGCACGGGGTGGAAATGGTCCCCGAGGACGGGGAAGTCCGGCCCCTTCACTTCGGACACGGGAAGGTGCCCGTCCGCGTAGGACCGGATGACCTGTTCGAAGATTCCCAGGTCGAAGGCGTTGGAGAGCATCCGCTGATGGAGACGGAGGGACAGCGTCATGTACGTGAAGAACAGCGCTCCCGCAAGGACCCAGCTCCACCACGGAATCCCGGACCGACTCCTGGGAGGATCCTCTGCTCGCGCCTGTTTGTCGTTGTCGGGCTGTGACTGCCGAGGCGGGAGCGTGGCGCTGTCGGCGGGGGAGGCCTGCATGACGGTGCCTTTCCAGAAACGGCTACAGCGTCCGAAGGCCCCTCAAGATGCCAGCATTTTCCTGGCCCCGACTCTGAACGATCTCCCCTGCGGGCAGAATCCTCCGAACAGCCGAACTACCGCCCCGGCCCGGCATCCACCGGCGCGGGTCACGAATTCGGCATTCGGTCCCGTGCTGGCGAGTCGACCGAACTCGACGACGAACGGGCACCTTTCTGCCCGTTCATGCCGGCCCGCATACGGTTCACCGAGCAGCGTCTCGCGGCGGAGTCACCCCAGTTGCGCACTGACGTGGTCGATCACCTCGTTGAACTCCTTCGTCGGCGAGAAGTCCACGTACTCGCAGTCCTCAAGTGCCAGCGGGACGTGACCCGGCGCCCAGTAGAAGGCCTGTCCCGCCTCGTAGGTCTCGTCCCCCTGCTCGGTGCGCATCTTCAGCCGCCCCTTGAGCAGGTAGCCCCAGTGAGGGCACTGGCACGAGTCGCCGGGCAGGCCCTTGACCGCCGGCGTCATGTCCGTACCCGCGGGGAGCCGCGCGAAGGCGACGCTCATGTCTCCCCCGATCTCCTGCGCGCGCAGCTCCACACCGCCGCCTTCGATCGCGACGGGAGTCTCAGTCCGCGTGGTCGCCGTCATGACTCCTCCAGGGTGGGTGGGTCCATGGGCGATCGGCAGATCCGTCCCAGGCATGACCTCGGTAAGGCCTGGTAACGGCTGCCACGGCTGGTACAGATCCGCCGATCACCGCCTACTGTCCAGTCTGGCCCCGGTTGTTGCCTTCGGCCAGTTCCACACAGTGGCTTCCATCCGCGCCGCTGAAGAAGGTCGATTTTGCCACTGAGCCACGTACGTCCGTCAGCTCGTCGGTGCCGGCGTGGAGGGTGACGCCGTCGACTGGGACGGGACCGGGGCGCTGGCGGGGGTCTCTTCGAGGATCACACCCATGGTCAGGCCGGCGTGGACGCCCGTCGTGATCTCGTCCTCGTCGTAGTCGAGGAAGAGCAGGCCGCCCTCGTAACCGTTGTCGGCATAGAACCTGTCGGTGTCCAGCGTCGTGCGGGGCGTCGTGTTCGTGGAGTACGGGGCCACCTGGGCCGCCAGCAGTATCGCCGCCTCTTCGAAGAACAGCTGGCCGGTGTGACAGACGTGGCCGCCCTCGTAGCCGGTGTCCGTCCACGCGCCGTCGACGTGGACCTTGACGTGGATGTGGACGGCGCGGCCTTCGTACCAGCCCGGGAGGATCGACTTGAACGTGACGTAACCGCTCTGATCCGTCTTCCACGCGCCACGCAGGTAGCGCTCGTCGTCGGTCGGTTCCACGTGCCCGCCGCCCGAGGGGCCGTCGCTACCGACGGCCTCGTAGCCGGAGTAGACGCCCATCGCGGTGCAATGCCAGATGTCCACCGCTGCGTTCACGACCGGTTCGCAGGTGTCCGCGTCGATCACCCTGAGCCGGAGGCTCAGCGGGATGCCCTCCTTGTCCTCGGTGATGTCCGCGCGGACCTGCTCCGCGCCCAGGTAGTAGGGGCCCTCGGTGGTCTCCGAGGTGAGGACGTAGCACGCCTCGGCGGCGCTCGGGGAAGCACTCGCGGACACAGTGCCGCTCGCGTCGTCCGCGAAGGCGTTCACCGCCAGGGCGCCGCCCAGCCCCACAGCGGCCACCGTGGCTCCGCCCGCGACGAGGACATCGCGTCGCGTCAGTTTGTTCTGGTACTCGGGTCGCCGATCCATTGTCATGTACGGGAAGTTAGGGAAGAAACCTGAGAGGTTGCGGGGGGTTCCGCTGCCGTCGACCGACTGACGTCGAAAAGGGGCTTGAAACCGACCCCGCGGTTCCGTGGATCTTCGTTTGGATGTAGGCGGAGATCCGCCCCTATATCGGCTTGCCCTGGGGGTGGCGCAGCCGCTCCTGCGTGATTCCCCGCCCACGCAAAAGTGGGGGGGGGGCCGCCCCCCGGGGGCGGCCCCCCCCCCCCCCCCCGGGGGGCGGGGGGGGGGGGGGCGGAGTGGGGGGGGGGCGGCGGGGGGGGCGCCCCCCCCCCCCCGGGGCGC